>PALY01000100.1 GCA_002707085.1 Deltaproteobacteria bacterium | reverse complement strand
ATGACAAGAATAAAGTTAGTACAAATATTTCTTTATGTAGCCCTCGATATAGAAACAGCCAATGCTGCAACAATGGGCCAGGGCTTCCACATAGTCATCAAACTCACCTTCGCGCCCCATGGGCGCAGATCCGTGCATCGCTGGGCAGTATAGCCTTCATATTGACCGGATCGACAGTTCCTTCCTTACAGAAGTGTCTAAACTAAGGACGTCAGCACATCGACATAGACAGATTCAAGTTCCCTCGCGCGCGAATCCCACGTGCACGCGGAGCGCACATGCTCACGCGCGCGACCACCCAACCTCAAACGGCCTTCTTCATCGTCAATTAATTTCCGAATTTCGTGAGCCATAGCGTCAGCATCCCCGTTTGGAACCGCAATGACCCCGGGGTGGTTTCGTGCCGAACCTTCCGCTGCAACCGTGGGAACACCCAACCCCAAATAGTTGAGCAATTTTATCGGATAGCCCGAACAAACGGTACGCGGAAGCGCCGCTACAGCGGACCCAGAAATCAGTGATTTTACAACCTCAAAATCTGTGGTCTCTACACACTTCACGCGGGGCAAACCGCAGTCCTGGAATTCTTCCAGTGATGCCGCACTGACAAGCAACAAGCCAACCTCTGGAAGTTTGTGCATTGCTTCCACCAAGACATCGAGGTCTTGGTACCGATCAGGATTCCCTGCATACACGACCCATGGACCCTCTGGAAGGTTCGCTGGAACAACACCTTCCAATTCGTCCATATCCACACCGGGTAGAACGGTAGAAACCCGGTCACACCCGAAGTCTACCAGTGACTTGGCCGTCGACGAGTTCAACGCAATTGCATGGTCAGACAAGCCCGGCACCGTCCGATCCAACCAGCGGCCAAAACGAGAAGCAACGCGCTTGGTCATTGACCCACTAAAGTAAGTAGGCAATTCCTCTTCCATCGTATTGTGGGCGCTATACACCACCGGTATTCCAGTAATTTTACGAGCCAAGGCAGCAGCTATCGGCGCTTCATAGTTGTGGGCATGCACAATATCGGCAGGCAATCCAGCGATCCGTTGCGCCAAAGCCAAGTCCAAGAATGGCTTGACCATATCTGGCCCTGCCCTGACATTGTGGTATCCAGGGATCTGTGGCGTCCGTACAACAGCATATTCGGGGTCGCCATCTCCCTGACCATGACCGTAGCAGACCACAGTCACATCGTGACCGCGGCGCCCCAAGGCCCGAGCCATTCCCCGTACAAAAACCTGGGACCCTTGCGAAGTGGGAAAAGGAAAAGCCGCCGCCTGCACGATGCGAAGAGGACGGTCCAACCCAGCGCGCCCTTGGTTCATAGGTAACCCAGCCTCTCCAGACGCTTTCGCAGAGCTTCCGCCTCATCGGTACTGGCTGAACTCGGTCGACGGTCTAAAGGTTGCGCCTCCGTTTCAACTGGGGTTTGCCCATCCACCATTGCATCAGTCAGTACCCGTCCATCCATATGAGCTGGAATCCCCTCTCCCATCAAATGGAGCAGAGTCGGAGCAATGTCGGGCATGCCCGCTTCAATGTTCGCGCCTGGCTGAATTCCAGAACCCCACAACGCCAACACCCCATGCTGGCGATGTGTACCGTTCATACCAAGGCCCTTACCTCCAGCATATTCATCGGGTGTGAAGGTTCGCCACGTTGTCCCCGGCGCAACCCGAGCAGACGGCAATAGCGTGTAACTGTAGTTGTCGCGCAAATTGAGTTCGATGATGAGTTCAGGCGAATCATGGACACAGTCACCCTGGTACAAGGATTCCCGAGTGAACACGTCTTGAACCACCTTGTGGCCATCGACTTCCCAGGCAAACAACAAAGCACGAAGCTCCTCTACAGCCTGTACACGTCCGTGGTCATCGTCTTCTGGGAGATTTAGTCGCAGCGTCGCCGCGTAGTTCATCTCGTCGGAAAGCGCCCTCGTCTTCTGTAAATCCAAGTCACCATACCGACTTCTGGACTCGATTTCCCCAAGGACGCTATTCGGAACCGCTCGGTACACTTTGCCCTGCAAGTCGGCCGGAAGACGCGTAGCTGCGGCTTCTCGAATGCGGCTGGCGATACCACTGCCCGTCCCCATTCCATCCACATGCACCTCTCGGCGATACTGCAACCAACCGGCTTGTTCTAAATACCGATTTAGGTACAACGCATGGACACCTGCACCACCGAAGCCATGATCCGAAACCACACATACATGGTCGGCTCCAGCCTTATCAATCAGCGCACCAAGCGCTTCATCCAGGCGAGAATATATGGTTCCTATGGCATCACGTAGACGGGGCGATGCATCACCTTGAAAACGGGGGCTATGCTCGTCGTGAAACATCCAAAAATGGTGCGATACGGTGTCAGACTCACCGAAGAGCAACATGAAGCAGTCCCAGCGCTCTTGACTCATCAGCCACGTGCCGATTTGTTGTTTTCTCGGGACTTCTCGCAGCAGAGCATCCAATGCATCATCGTGCCAGCCATCATCGATTCGCGACTCCTGAAAGTCGGCAAACTTCATCCCACCAAAACGATTCTTAAGCTCTGCATAAACCGATCTCGGATAGCAAAAACTACCATCAATGCCTGTGGAAACTGGTCCGTCAAACCCACTGACCACAACACCATTCAGCGCCTCTGGCGGCCACGTGGTCGGCACTGCAATACTCGCCACACGGGCCCCACGGTCGCTCAGAACCCGATGGATGGTCGGCACTGCCCGGTGGGTCGCGTTGGTGAACTCCAACGCCCACTTACCTGGAACTTTACGCACAAAGTCAAAAATGCCGTGGCGACCAGGATTACACCCGGTCAACATGCTGGACCAACTGGGCAAAGTCATGGGTGGCGTTGTGCTGTTCAGGGGCGCACGCGCCCCTTCACGAACCAGCTTCTGCAGGTGAGGCATTCGGCCTTCCGCCATAAAGCGATCGGCCAAATCCCACGTTGCTCCATCCAGACCGACGATGAGAGTTCGAGCGCCAACGCCCGCAGTACTCACTCGGGACTTGCACCCGTCGGTACGGGGCCTCCACCGGCAATCTCTGAACAATCGCCTTCAATGTAACCGAGGGCCCTCATCCGTTCGCAGTCTTCCATGCTGATGTCTGCGTCTTGAGACTCCACCTTCATGGTCATGCTCTGTTCAAGCTCGTCCCGAAGAATCTCAGACAACTCAGTCTGTTTTTTACCGTTTTTACCGGCCAGGTTTTTCTGCTCCCCAGAATCGGCAACTACGTCATACAGTTCTTCTGTTTGCAGCCCTCGCGGGTTGCCTTCGTTGGCTCGGATGTATTTCCAGCCATCGGCACGGACACTGCTCAAAATATTGCCTTCGAAATTTTCCTCAGACAAAACGATTCTCTCGCGATGATCAATCAGTTCTGCTCGCGTTGGTAGTGGCGGAGGCGCATCGATGTCTTCTTCCACATCCGCATCAGCATCACCCTCAGCCACTGCAGGCGCTGGAGGCGAATTCAACACAACCGAGACCGCTGCGAAGTCTTCTTCGAACAAGTCATCACCCTGCCATTCCATGGGTGGATTCGCTCCACCCAGAACCGCCAAGGTTGAAGGGGCATCCAACAGACGCACCTGCCAGGGCACCCGAGTTCCACCCCATTGACTGTCGGCCAACTTTACGATGAGTGGCACATGCAATTGCTCATCGTACAAGGTGGTTCCATGCCACCATCCACCGTGTTCCAGAAACTCTTCTCCGTGATCGGAGGTCAACACAATCACAGTGTTGTCGTATAAGCCTTCGGTCTTCAACCATTCGAAGAATTTGCCCAACTCGGCATCCATGGCTGTGATTTCCTGCTCATAGGCCTTGCGCATCGGACCCACCAATTCATCTGGAGGGCGTTCCATTTCTGCACGGCCGTAGGCTTCACCGTTGTATGGGTACTTGAAATATGGATCGTGCGGTTCCATTAAGTGAACAAACCCGAACCAACGCTTGCCTTCGTTGGCCTCAATAAAGGTCCGGGTGTTGTCCAGCACAGCATCGGCAGGCTGATAATAATCCACAACACGCTTCTTATCGCCCGTCACTCGGTCCCGTACTTTGCGAACCACGTTGTACATGGAGAGCTGACTGGACGACTCTGTGGCACCGGCAATGTATTCGGGCGCCTGATATTCAAACCAATCAAAACCCTGCTGAAAGTTAAACGAGCGAGTAACGTTGATGTTGTTCGGCCAACCACCGGTCACATAGCCTTGTTCCTGCAGCAATTCGGCAATGGTGGTGACATCGTCGGGCAACATCGCCACTTTCACATCGCAGGAATGGCTACTGGGGGCCATCGCCGTAAACAAAGAGGCTGTCGATGCCCGTGTCCATGAAGCGGGTGCGAACGCCTTTTCAAAGACGACACTATCGTCAGCCCAGGCATCAATCGCAGGAGAAATGGGTCCATCGAATCCGTAGGTTCCCAAGTGATCCGCACGGAGCGTATCCGCCATAATTATCAGCATATTCGGACGTTCTTGCAGCGATGCGTCCTGTTCCCGATCGGGGGCCAGAACACCCGAACGGGCGCCTGTGTCAGGAGAGAACGAAAAGACCGCCGTAAGCAGCAACAGGCCGCCGTATGCTGCCAATGTTCCCCGGGGTGCAAGTAGAACTTTGAACGGGGTCTGGGTGAGAACAATTTTACCCAGCCACAATCCAACCAATCCCAGCAAACCGTAAATGGCCAAAATTGTCAGCATGCCCTTTGTGGGTACGCCTTGCTCCAAGTACACCGCTTTATTTGCGATGTAGCGAGTGATCACCAAGCCCATTCCGCAGAAGATTCCCAGAAAGCCCAGCGTCCAAACGCGGTGATCCACAAACTTCAACTTTACGAGCGAGAGTACGGCGAAACCAACACCGAAACCAGCACCGCCTCCAGCACCCAAGGCTCCATACAGCACGGTTGCGTACAGTAGCGCACCATACTCTCCAGTACTTGCACCGCCCAAAATGTACAATGCCTCGCATAAGCCTACGAAAGCCCCTGCGATAAGACCACCCGAAATCGCCAATCTGAGTTGCTTGACCATGAGGTCACCTCCACGGAATTTGGCCGCCCNGTATCGGGTCACACAGCCAAAGTCGACCTGAGACCCCCTTCAGCGGCCGATAAAGACCCTCCAGGACAATTCTGAAGCACCCGGCTGGAAACCCAATCCAGTGGTTTTGGCAAGCTCCATCCCGCCGTGCAGCCAGCCTTTTTCATCGGTCATCCACCAGCCTCGGACACCGATTAGTTGAGTGCGTTCATCCGTACTCAGCGCGCGCAAACTTCCTTGCGCCACATCGATCCCACCGATCAACAATCGGTCTTCAGCCGACAATTCGAGTCCCCAAGAAGCGGGCATCCAGCGTATATCCATGGTCCATGTTCGGCTATCACCGCCGCTGGGGTGGCCCATCACCACACCATCTTGAGTCAGACCTTGGTGGTAAATCCGGTGACCGGTATACCAGCGGAATTGGTCATCCAACACCCGCGCCCATTCACCATTGAATGTGAGTGAACCCACCCCGACTTCAGCACCCCACAGATTCGCAATCCCCGCCAAAGCGGGCATCGGAATCGGCCCCAACTGCCGTGCAATGACATCTTCTCCGCCGTACTGGGTGTAAAACTCTAAATAATCCAACGAAAAACCCATTCCAGCATCAGACCGTGCCCCATTCAACCATTGCCCTACAGGCAGGTTTATCCGGGCGTCAAATGCCGCAATCTCATCTTGGTCGGGCAATTTCTGTTCAGGATCGTTTTCAACGTGCGGGTCCGTCGGAAGCAATATCTGACCCAACTCTGGCGCCGGGCGGTCCTTGCCACCGAAAATACCCACTCGTGTTGCACCAATCTCAACGGCTGAAACGGGCGCCCACCTCAAATCCGCCACCAACCAACCGGGTCGCTGTACGTCTGTNCGTTCTGCATCAAGCCAGCCCATGCCCCACTCGGCCCGAAACCGGCCNAAGCGCTTTCCCAGACGGTCTTCATAGGCCACACTTCCCAAAGGGGCGGGTCGCGCGTTGTCGGTCAACATCAGGCCTCCATGNCGCCCGGGGCCAAACCACCGAGACTCCAGCCCAAAGCCCACCCGAAGCTTGTCCGTNTGAACCCCCGCCCAACCGATGGGNATGGCCAACTCACCTTCAAAACCGGGATCGACATCCGCCCTCAGTTCGGGNGCAAACATGACCTCCATCGGTCCCCAGTAAGCTCGGGTGTCTGCCCGTGTTCGAACCGAGACNAGACCAGGCTCNACATCCCCCTGCTGCCGGTTTGGCNCCAGCGTACCNACACTNATGCGAGCCATCGGGCGCAANACCCAAGCCCNNTCTCCGTCATGCCCCAACTCNACCGCCAANACCGAGTCCANTTCAGGCAACTCACCGCCCACACNTTTCCAACGATAAGCCATGGACAACGCACTATCGGTGCGCGCCCCATACAAAAGATCCGNNNNCTTGGCGCGNCCCAGCCGNTTCACAATGGCATANGCAGGATCAAGCGGNTCATCCGCTGTNCCNCCTGCCAGCGCTACACCGAAAAGAAGGAAACCAAGTCCCATTCACCCAGCTGGGTTNGGGGCTGGCTTCAGCTTACGAAGCGCCTGATTNACATTCCAAACCACANGGGGATCGGTCGATGCTCGGAGAGGAGCCAGGACATTGAGGGCGCGGTCATCCTCNAAATTNCCCAAAGCCCACAAGGCATTGAGCGGGGGCGCGTCAATCCGCTTCTCTACAAAAGCAATCAGCGCGGGAACCGCACGCGAATCTTCCAGTCGCCCCAAAGCGTCAACGACTGCGCGCTGGACTCTCGGATCGGTTTCAAGCTCCAGTCGCTCCATCAACGGAGGAACCGCTTCCTTTGTTTCCAATTCGATCAGGCTCTCCACCGCATTCAGTCGAACCTTTGGCTCAGGATCACTCAACACTCCGATAAGACCAGACTCCACCGAGTCNGACCCNAAATTACGCGCAATCTTTGCNGTGTCTTCTCGAACCACAGGGTTGGAGGAAGACAAGTTCTTCACGATGTCATCGGAAGAGGGTCCACAGGCAAGNAGGGTCATCAGCAGNAAAGTCATGCAACACCCCCTTCTTCCTTTTTCGATTCCTCAACAAGCGNTGGACTGGTNCGCGCATAGGCCTTGTAGGCTTTGATATAGGCACTGTAGCCCGTGGTGAAAAAGTCCATCTTGTTGACCACTACACCCACAGGTTCAATGCCCGCCCCTTCACACCGGCCCCGCAAATCGGTGACCAACTTGCGACTCGTCGATCCACTTTCCACAACGACTGCAATACCATCTACGGCGCGGGCAATGACCAATGCATCATTGACGACCAACACAGGCGGCGTGTCGACCACCACCACATCATAGTTTTTGCGCAGGTCCAACAATAACTGACGCAAGCGCAAGCTCTCGATCAAGCGGCCAGGGTCATCCGGAATCTTACCGCTACACAACAACGTTAGCCCTTCCACCGGCGTATCTTGCAGCGCTTCCGATGCCTCCAACTGACCAGACAACACATCCGTCAAGCCTTGATGGTTTGACACAGATGGGTACATCCGGTGTTGAGATGGGCGCCGTAAGTCACAGTCGACCAAAAGAACCTTCTTCCCTTCTCGGGCAAAGCTCACTGCAAGATTACTGGCCACAGTGCTCTTGCCTTCTCCAGGAACCCCAGAGGTAATGGCCAGCAACTGGATGGGCTTGTCGACAGAAGCGAACATCAAGCTGTTTCGAATGGTTCTGTACGATTCGGTCAACGGATCGGTAGCAGGCCGACTGGCAATGGAACTTTGCCCCTCTTCCGTTCGGGGTACGATCCCCAACCTTGGCAATGACCACACACCGCGAAGATCATCCGGCGATTTGATGGTGTCGTCCACATACTCAAACAAAAACCCGAGTCCCACTCCAAAGCCGACTCCCAGCAAAAAGCCCAACACTAGGTTCACCAAAAGCTTGGGGCTAGAATGGCGCTGCGGTGCAGGCGCGGGTTCCACAAACTTCAGATCACTGACCATCATGGCTTCCGCCACACCCACTTGAAAGCGCTGCTCTTGAAGGCTTTTGTAGACGTTTTCTGCAGCGCCAGCGGCCAATTTNAGCTGACCAATCACCCGCATTTTATCGGGATAGGCGGCAAACTCTGCGGTGGTTCGATCAATCGCGGCACTGATTTCAGCACCTTTGTTCCGCAATCCCGCCAACTCAGCACGTAGGTTTTGCACCGTTGGGTCCATCGAGTGTTGTTCGGCCAAAGCGTTGTCGAGTTCCGTACGCGTCGAATCGATCATGCGCTGAATATTGATCACATCGGGGTGCTTGTCTGTTTTGGACGTGCGCTCCTTTGCCTGCTCTTGCTTGAGTCCTTCCAACCGCTCCGTCAACAGGCTTACACGGGCATTGGTCCCCATCGATATTGGGGAAACCGAATCCACACCCTCTCGGGTCTGGTAGGCCTCTTGGGCTGCAATCCGAGCATGAGCCTCTTGGATGGATGCAGCATTGGCCTCATACGCAAGCATCAGTTCACTAATGCGAGATATCGCCGCACGAATCTCGGAATCTAAATCAATGACTTCTTCGCTCGCTTGCGCATCAGCGATCTTGGACAATGCAGAGTCGAACTCCTGGTGAACCACATTCAATTGGTCCTGAATAAAGAGTCGTGCATTCCGAGTTTCCGAACGCGCCTGGTCTTGCGCCTGCTGGATTGCCACCAACACAACCGTGTCGGCAATCAAACGAGAAAGCTCCGGATCATCTGATCGTGCCTCAAACACCAAAAGGTCTGCACCTTGCTGTTGGGTGACCATAATGTTTGGTCGGGCCTCCAACTCGCCCAACAACCCCGCCACCAAAAACTCTTCGTAGGTCAGAAGACGCCCATCTGAGTTTCGCAACTGAAGCTTCCAGATCACCTCTTCAAGAACGGGTCTTGTGGTGGCCATACTAATTTTGTTTTGAAGGTCGTCTGCGCCACTGGACAGTCCAGCCGCAACCTCCGAAAGACCAAGATCGCTAAGAATGGACATGGAGGCATCTGAACTGCTGACCAAGACCCGAGCGCTGGCCTTGTAGTTCTTGGGAAGCAGGAGGGCCAAAGCCAAGGCGGCCACAACAAAGAAACCCACCGACTGGAAGACCAACCAACGGCGNCGAAGCAGTGCTGTGTAAAGCTTGACGAGTTCCATTCAACCACACCAAAAAAGGAATCACTCAGACGAGAGAATACCCGTGTATTGTCCCAACACTACCCCGCGCGAGAACCAGTTGGGCATTTCCTGGCTGTTCGTTCTTCCACGTCGGTGCTACCTTTGGGTCGTTCAACGACTCTTCGGAAACAGAAACTATGCATCTGCTCTTCATGATCGCCGCACTCCTGATTGCNCCTGTAGGTGCAGCCAAGAAGGTCAAAGGACCGGTGAACATCGCCGACGCGGACCCCGCAGTGCGCAAGGTCCCAGCTCCCGAAGAATTTCAACTTGGACCCGGCGATCGGATCGCCATCCGAGTGTGGCGACATACGGATTTGGACATGGATGTCACGATCGCACCAGACGGATCGATCACCTACCCACTGGTGGGGCGCATCGTCGTTACCGGGATGACTTACCCGGTGCTGGTGAAGCAGTTGAAAAAGGCAATTTCCGAGTATTACGAAGATCCACAGGTGTCGGTCAATATTCTTGAACTGAAAAACCAAAAGATATTTGTCATCGGAGAAGTGACCAATCCGAGCGTACTTCAGCTCATTAATGAAATGAGTATTTTGGAAGCACTGACCATTTCAGGTGGTATCAACCCATCGGCCAGAACCACAAACGTTCTGCTCATTCGCGGAGGGGTCGAGAAACCCGACCTCTACGTTGTGGATGTGAATGCTATTTTTAGCAAAGGGAACACAGAACAGATGGTCTACCTGCAGCGTGGAGACATCGTCGTCGTGCCCACAAAGACCATCACCAATGTCGGGCGATATTTCCGCGAAGTCCAAGGGACACTTTCACCATTCGTGGCCGGCACGGCCATCTATCGAAATGCAACCACTGGCGGAGCGCAAGGGACCTCTTCGGCGCTCGAGTAAGCACACCTTTGTTTCCTCTACTCCTCATCGTACTGGACCTCGCTTTCGCCACTTTGGCGCTGGCCGCGACACACGCCGGTGCTGTAGCAAGATCCCCTCACCTGGACACGGCTCTGGCCTTGACTTGGACCGACCTTCTCGCGATTACGCCACACATGCCAAGTGGCGCACTGATGGCGGGGGTGTGGGTTGTCTGCCTGCGCCTCGCAGGTGGATATGACCCACGCAAAATGTCCGGTATGGCTCGAATCGCCACGGTTGTTTTTAGGGCAGGAATTGGGGTCTTGTTGTTCATGGTGGCTGCGCAATTTCTGCTGTACACCCAAACTTGGTCTCGTTTCATGATGGTGACCTACGCGGGATGCTCAACCATCGCTATTGGCCTCGGACGGATCACGTTTTTCCGATTTCAGCACCTGCTTCCTCAAACCATTCATTCGCGCAGGGTCGCCATCCTTGGCGTGGGCCACCGGGCTGTACAACTCCGTCAACGGCTCAATGAGTACGGACATGGGACGTATACCTTTGTCGGATTTATCTCACCGGAACAAGGGTCTGAGATGTTCGCAGTTGATCCCAAGGAAGTCCTGGGAGATGTCATGTCCTTGGGCAGTATCGTGAACAAACATGATCTTCAGGAACTCATCCAAGCCACCCCACAGCTCAACCGAAACGAAAACCGTATGCTCGCAACGCGGGCAGAAGAAATGGGCATTCGCCTGCTTCAGATGCCCNCAAACTGGGGAATCGCCAATCCACGCTTGGCACTCACTACGTTGGGCGACCTGCAGCTGGTAGATCTCACGACACTCGCCTACCCGACGCGGGCAGAGCAGATGAAGCGTGTGGTGGATCTGATCCTGGTGATTACCGGCGGCTTGATTCTTCTCCCCTGGATGATTGCAATCGGGTTGCTGATACGAATTACCGATGGGGGTCCCGCACTGTTCACCCAAGAGCGGTCAGGGCGGGGCGGGCGAAAATTTGCCATGTACAAATTCCGTTCCATGGTGGTAAGCGCAGAAACACTGAGAGCTGAACTTCACGAACAGAACGAAGCTGACGGTGTACTTTTCAAGATGAAAAATGACCCACGAATCACACCCATAGGGCGGGTCCTCCGACGCTGGTCCATCGATGAAATTCCCCAGCTTTTGAATGTCCTCAAAGGCGACATGAACTTGGTGGGTCCACGCCCGCTTCCAATCAATGACATTGATGGGATCGAGACGAACGAGGAATTGAAGTACTGGTTCACTCAACGCTCAAAGGTCAAACCTGGAATTACTGGCACCTGGCAAGTATCTGGACGTTCCCGAATGGAGACGGAAGACATGGTGCGGTTGGATATCGACTACATCCAAAACTGGAGTTTCTGGCTGGACATGGTTCTGTTGATCCGCACCATTCCCGCTGTACTCAAAGGCCGCGGCGCACATTGAATACACCTGTACAGCAGGTGGGCCGAACTTCGCTCACGTTGGTACCCATTGCGATTGTCAGTCGTGGTGTAGCCTTTCTAATACCCGTAGCCGTCGCACTTTGGTTTGGCGTAGACCTCGTCACTGATGCCTGGTATTGGGCCCTGGCCTTTCCCACCTTTGCTCTTGTGCTGGCAAGTTCAGCCGTGGCCACAGCCGTTACGCCAGCCATGGCGATCATTCGCAAGGAAGCACCGGATCGGCTCCCTACACTGATTGGAGGACTTCTTTTTTGGACCGGTATTACCGCCTTGCTGCTGGGTGCCATCATCTGCTCGGCGGGTCCATGGGTTCTTTCCAACTACACCGACTTTGATGAACAAACCCGAGAGTTGGCTGCCACGTTCTTATGGGAACTTCTTCCCTTCATGGTCCTCACCGCAACATCGGCCGTCCTTCGGGCAGCTGTCGTGGTGGATGGCCAGTTCAAACATGTAGCGTTTACCCCCATGATCCGGGGTGCCGTGGTGTTGCTCTCTACGTGGATCCTCCTCCAACCGATTGGGGCACACGCCCTCCCCTGGGGCCTGGTGATCGGAGAACTGGTCCAAGCATTATGGTGGGGATCTCTACTGATACAAGCTGGCGTGGGCATTAGCCCCAGCATCAAGTTGGATCCGACCATTAAACGGGTGGGAAAAGACCTGGTGCCTATTTTTGGCGGCGAAGTGTTGATGGCCTTCAACCTGGTCGTAGACAAAGGGTTTGCGGCTCTCTTGTCTTCAGGGAGTGTGGCAACCTTGGAGTTTGCGGACAGAGCCCGAATTATCCCAACCACCTTGTTGCACAGCACATTGGTCATGGTTGGATTTGCAACCTGGTCCAACTTGATTGCCAAAGGGGAAAGGGGTCAAGCCCGTCGCAATATGGACCAAAGCCTGCGATGGACGATCGCCATCTGCGCCCCGATGCTCGCGGGCATGTTCATCGGTAGAGAGGTCCTTATCGGACTCATGTTTGAACGCGGTGCTTTCGATCAAGGCGACACATGGAACACAGCATCTGTACTTGGGTGGTACATCCCCGGAATCTTGCCCACACTGCTCGGGATCCTTGCGGTTCGGGCCCATGTGGTCGAACGAAATTTGGGACTCATATTGGCCGTTGGTGTCGCATCCGTAGCAATGAACTTCTCGATGAACCAACTGCTGGTAGGCCCCATGGGACTCCACGGACTGGCACTCAGCACAACCATCAACCTGTCCTTGATGTCGTTTATCTACGTGATCTGCCTGGTTCCGGTACTTCCCGAAAACCTCATCAAGCGATGGATGCCAAATATTGGGATTGTGGTCCTATCCATCTTCATTGCAGGATTTTGGGAAGTTGTGATGGGTGTCCCATCATCGATTGAAGATCCCTCGCTGTGGTATGGCACCATCGCATGCTGCACGGTCCTGGCTTTGTCGGGTCGGATTATCTGGAGTGAACGCACTCCTTGAAGCTGTACAGCATGTCAGAGCAAAGCAAGATCAGGACTCTTGCAGACAAAGAGACTTGTAGGTCGCCTCTGCTGCGTCTACTTTAACGAATATGAAGCTCCAAGATTCTTTATCGCCACCCTGGCTCGCACTGTGCGCTGTTTTGTTGAATGGATGTGGGTTCGGCCTGGAAAAGCTGGCCGATACTGGAGACCTCGCACCTGTCAATGATGGCTGGTCCGGTGGAGCCTCTGAATCGGATGCGGATGCAGATGCGGATTCCGACGCAGACGCCGATGCAGATGCGGATTCCGACGCCGATGCCGACGCGGACGCGGATGCAGACTCCGATGCGGATGCAGATTCCGATGCAGACTCCGATGCGGACGCAGATGCAGATGCGGATGCGGACGCAGATGCGGATGCGGACGCGGATGCGGATGCGGATGCGGATGATTCGATACTGATCAGCAGCATTGATCCACAACATGGTTCCAATATCGGTGGTACCGAAGTGGTGATCGAAGGCGGCCCCTTCGATTCAGCAGCGACCGTAAAGATAGCGGGTGAGTTCATCGATATTTTGTCCAACACACCCACCAGCCTCCGAATCAGTACGGACGACTTTGGGGGAGAAGGTTGGGCAACCGTCACCGTCACCAATCCTGACGGCAGTCGAGGAGAGGTTGAGAACGGCTTCCATTTCTGGGAGGACGGCACAGGTATGGCAGGAGCCATAGGCTACTATCAATGGGTCGAGCCACAAGGCAGCTACTGGGGTTCCACACCTGCTGGGTGGGGAGGAGGATTCGTCACCTTCATCCATCCGGTCGATGCCCACTGGTGGAACCTATTCACGCCCACTATGGACACTTGCCAAGATACAAGTACGTTTGAGTATTCAGGTCCCGATCTCACAATTTACGACCTGGATGAACGTTCGCTGACACTGAGCAACGAGGCTTCACGTGGCACCGTTCTCACCTATGTCGAAGATTCACTCGGTTTTATAAATGAAGAGCTTTCTGGAAGCGACTTCATCAACAACCATTTCTACCGTCTCGACTCTTTTTCAGGAGAAGGCTCCTTTAATGGCGATGTGGAAAACTTCGTAGAGACCCCCAATACATTCAGGCTGGCCACTCCCAATATTGGTGGGTCGATCCCACCCACCATCAATCGTGGACAAAACTTCGCGTGGATACCGGGCGGGTCGGATTTCATTCAAATCGAAATGGGGATGGTCAACGCAGCGGCGGACGGGTACGACCAAGTGGTTGCATGCATCGTGACCGATGATGGCTCTTTCACCGTCCCATCCAGTGTTTGGACATCCTGGCCATCCGCGCGCCAAGTCAACATTTTCGTTTCACTGGTCAATGAATCCAGAAGCCACATGGCCCACAACAACAGTGAAGCACGCATTAGCGGAACCTACACACTGTATGGGGCAGGCTTTTCACTGTGACCCGAGTTCGCGTACTTGGCGTGGACATCGACCCCGTGGAGCCGCAGGAGCTGATTCCATCGGTTGAAGCACTCCACAAGACAGGGGTTCCAGCGACCATTGGGTATGTCAATGCACACGTGTTGAATCAGGTGGCAAAACATGTCGTACTGAAAGACTTTTTGACCACAGCAAACTTGGTCTATTGTGATGGAAATGGTGTTCGGCTGGGCGCGAAAATACTGGGACGCTCACTTCCTGGCCGCATGACGGGTGCAGATTGGATCTGGGATTTGGCGGCATACGCTGAAGGCAGATGGAAATTGTACTGGATTGGTGGTGAACCTGGAGTTTCCGAAAAAGCCGCAGCCGCATTGCGCCAAAAGCACCCTGAATTGTCCATACAAACAGACCACGGCTTTCACGAGCGTCAAGGCCCCAAAGACCTGGCATCCATTGACCGCATCAATGAATATGGGCCAGACATTCTCTTGGTCGGTATGGGTTCACCTGAACAAGAACGGTGGGTACACGAACGCCGACACAAATTGAAAGTCCCTGTTGTGTGGTGCTTGGGCGCTACAGCAGATTGCCTGGCAGGTGTCGAACAACGAGGACCAAGCTGGCTAACGAACCGAGCTGAATGGGTTGCACGACTGAGTCACAACCCATCCCAAATGTGGAAACGCTACCTCTTGGGAAACCCCATCTTTATGGCGCGGATTCTCCGAGAACGAATCCGTGACTAAGCGAGTGCGAAATCAAACCTACCGGTCTCGCTACCATCGGCCGCCACTTCAGTGACAACGCTCCGTTCAGCCGTGGCCCAAGGATCTCCAGCAATGAATGGATCCCCTGCAAAATAAAGTTGAGTGGTGAGTTTTTCTTCTCCATCCACCCAAACCTTGACGTGAATGTGGCTCGGTCGGAACGTACCGCCATTCAAATACCATCCAGGTTTCTTGGTATGAAACGAATACCGACCTTCTGAGTCAGCAGCCATCTGGCCTCTATATTTCATCTCTGCACTTGAGTTGTCATATGCGGCACTATCAGCAGCTGTAAGTTCTGAGGGCAATTTTGTTGTGGGTTCTGCGTGCCAGATTTCCACGATGGCTCCCGGTATTGGATTGCATTCCACATCTGTCACCCAGCCGGACAAAGTCAAAGAAGTACCTGCATCCCCATGAATGTCGTATTCGGTCCGCACAGGGACCCCTTCACGCCAGAACGGCCCCTCGATGTCATCTGCAGTCTCTTCGCAGACTTCTGGAGGATCATCCGGATCGGCATCTGCGTCGGCATCGGCATCCGCATCCGCATCCGCATCCGCATCCGCATCGGCGTCGGCGTCGGCATCGGCGTCGGCGTCGGCGTCGGCGTCGGCGTCGGCGTC
>PALY01000099.1 GCA_002707085.1 Deltaproteobacteria bacterium | reverse complement strand
CGATGCCGATGCGGACGCCGATGCCGATGCGGACGCCGATGCCGATGCGGACGCCGATGCCGATGCGGACGCCGATGCCGATGTAGAATGCTGGGACGAAGACATCCGATCAGACACAGGCAGTCCAGTCATCACAGGACTGAGAAGAGGAACCAGTGATGACTTCGAATCAGACTGTTCCTGGGACGGAGGCGAACGCACAGAAGTAGACACTTCTCACCTCTGGGTCGCACCATCAAGCGGGTGCTATGACTTCACCACCAGAGGGTCCACATACGACACCATGATCTCTCTATACGATGCATCAGTCGACGGTGTATGTGATGGTTCCGGCCGAGGAGAACTCGTCTGCAATGACGATGTAGAGGATGACATTCTGTGGTCGAAGGTTTCCTACGATGTGACGGCAGGCGATGAATATTTAGTGGTCGTCGACAGCTGGACCACCGGAACAGATGGCGGGTACGAACTCAACATCAGCGAATGTGAACCCGAAGAACCTGGATTCGATCCAGATGGCACATACACCGGTGAAGGCACAGCCATTCTCATTCGCAGCTTCTACTGGACGGGGGCCGAGATTCGCTACACGTGCAACGCACCACTCATCACCGGGACGATCGAACTGTCGGACGATCCTCAAGTTCAGGCCACCGGTAGCTGTGTTTCAGAATACGACGATGTCACATACGACATTGAAATCACTGGCTACGTATCCGAAGAATCAGCCGAAGGGACGGTGACTTGGACCGGGGGGGACAGCCCCACTTCGACTGACTGGACCGGCGAATGGGCCAGAGACGAACTTGAAGGCAGCTACGACCTATACCTTGGAGAAGATGGGTGGTCCGAATGGACCATTGAAGGTGAGTTCGAACTGATTCGAGATTAGTCAGACTTCTTGTTTTTCCTGCCTTTCTTGTCGGTCTCTTCAGATTCCGAGTCTTTGGCAATGCATGCCAACGGCTCATCTGCGCCTACCTGAGTGACTGTACGGCCGTAGAGGACCATCTTGATGTCTGGGTC
Source organism: Deltaproteobacteria bacterium (assembly GCA_002707085.1). GTDB lineage: Bacteria > Myxococcota_A > UBA796 > UBA796 > UBA796 > UBA796. Next base: position 11,284 of record PALY01000099.1, on the reverse strand, counting down.
CACTTCCACGGTAAGTTCACCCTTACGGCCTGGCACCTGAAAAGCCCCGAGTCCGTCATCGACATCCACCAAAGCCTCTACTGGACCCATGGAATCGCTGACCCGAACCGGCACATCAAAACTCCCAAACGGCTGGTCAGACTCAATACAAGCTTCCACCGCTGTCAGTTCCCCATCCTCGATCAACTTGTACTTCAAGTGCAACTCGGGAATATGACCGCCACGAATCCAAAAATCAAAGAAGTCAGACAAATCCTGTCCAGACGTTTCCTCAAAGACCGCCTGCAAGTCATCAGTGGTCACGCGACCACCCATTCTCCGACGAGCCAACCTATCCAAAGCCATGAAATATGAAGGACCACCAATCCGGTCGCGCAAAGTCTGGGCCATCAACAAGAAACCATAGTCAGCACGAGGCGCCCGTCGAATGTCAGTAAACTTTTGTGGCTCTGTGAGTGAGAGTGGACGACGTTCCCTGTAGACATTGTCACTCTCTCCGCGGTCAGTCGGGTCTTCCACCCGCTTGCGAACCCCATCGATTCTGCCCTGCCAAGTGTCTTTCCCTAAACCCGCCCGAATGTAGAACGCACCATACGCATCTGAGAGGGCCTCCAACAACCATTCGTCCGCTGAAGAATTGGGCTGCATAGACTGGCCCCAATACTGATGCGCAACTTGTGTTGCCAATAGCGTTTGCGTCAGGGCTGGATACGCTTCTTTAAGCCCTGTATTGGAACCCACATCTGTCGTTTTGATGTTGCGAGTTTGTACAAGCCCCGGACGACCATAGTGGAAATCTTCTGCGAGCGCTTGCGCTGGAAGCATGGCTGCACCCTGAAAAACTTCAATCTCATCCATCCCAAGGCTGGGAAGAAAGCGCTGCATAAAGCTCACAATTCTGCGCACTTCAGGAGGGAATTCACCCAACCCGAACGCATCGGATGTCATCAAGTGAACCCGTACCGAAGGGAGGTTCGCGGCCTTCTCTTCAGAATGGGTCAACCATTTACCAACCCCAACTGAAGGCAACAAAGAACCATCGCTTTCGGTCATGACTGTACGCCACCCATCGTCTGATGTGACATCCGAAATGGTGTCACCCGTGATGGCACCACCCATGGGGAAAAAACGATCCGGAGGCAATGTCAGGGTCGTTTTCGTGGCCCATGATGTTCCACCCGGAGCTGGGAGCAACTCAGGAAGGAATCGTCTGGCACCTGTGGTCGGACCCAGTTGCCGACCTGAAAAGGTCATGTTGGAATACTTCCACTTGGTCTTCCACTTCACGCGAATCTGGGTCGTTTCACCCTCTGGAACAGGCTCGTCCAACAACACCAACAACTCATACTTGAACGGTGTTTCAGATACGAGTTCATAGTCCGGTATCGAACTCGAGACGGTCTGCATTTCAATGCTGCCACCCACCTCGTCGGTATCCAAACCCGCCGCATCTTCCGAACCGGTAGGGCCAACCGATGACGTGTCACCGCCACCACCACCACCCAATCCCAGTCCTTGGGGGTTTACGGTGGGCAAGCTTTCCTCAGAAATACCCGCAGCTTCTGCCCCTTCATCCACAGCTGTAGACTGAGCGGCATCGTCGGTACTGCCCCGCCCTTTGGCAAAAAACGCTGTGTCCGTGTGCAAACCCACACGCGCAAGGGGTTGTCCATCCATGTCCTCAAGCGCCAACAACTCAAAATTAGATGGGCTGGAACGTTCGGTGGGCAACGCGAGTGCGACGTGCTGCAATGGGGAACCCGAAGCCTTAATTGTAAGAACGGATTCCACCACCACCTGCATGTAATTTCGGCGCTGAACCGGCTTGATATCCACCGTACTTTCTGCCAAAACGGGTTCCATCATCACTTTAGGACGTGGAACTACGTCCTCTGGACCTTGATCAAAGTCTTTGCCACTAAAGCGTTGTGTATGGCGAACTCCATCTACATCTTGCCCATGGGTGAACACCATCGACTCTCCGCCCAAATCAGATTGACCCAGGCCATCTCGAAAGCACGTCAACCATTTATCGTAGGCGGTGGGTCCCACCCCCGCACCTTGACTAGAAGCCACGCGAAACCGGTCGACGGTCCGAAAGTCCGCAATGGACCGCAAATGCTCACCCGGAAAACCCAGCTCCTCGTGCAGCAATCGATCTTGGCGCAACATCGCTACCGGGTCCAGACCTGCTTTTTCCAGCAACAAGGTCCGTTGTGGAAGCATGTTTGTCGTAACCATTTTAGCGCTAATCTTGCCTCTCGATTCGGTCACCACATACTCTTCGTCCACACCATCTTCGGTCGCCGTTCTGTAGACACCCGACCCCACAGGCATGCGATTGAGCAACATTTCTTCAACTGCGGGGTTCGCACTCAAAATCAATGCACGATTGATTTCGGTCTTGTAAGAAGCACCTTCTCTCGCGATTGGGTTCATTTCATCTTTTGACTTCTCTCCCTTCCGCACCATGTGATTGGCAAAGGACCAGGCGTCTGCCCGCCGTGGAAAGCCTACTTCCAGATCTCCCTTTCCTACGAACAGGATCCCGACGACCCGTTCAGAAAGGGGCTTTACCCCTGTGTACACAGGGATGATGACGCCTTCATTGAGCTGGGCCGAACACAGGCCATCCGTAAACTCAGCGCCATCGGCTTTGTACGCATCCTGACCGATCCACATTTTCTTCGAAGCAGACCACCACGTGTTGAGTTGCTCTTGCCCTTGAGGCACATCAGCTTTCGCGGGTCCAGCCATCAACGTCACACCCAGCAACACGGCCCAGATCGATTTCATACTTCCTTCCTTATTCGTTGGCGGAAACCCTGTGGCTTCCCAACTCCACTCAACTGTTATCAAGCGTGATCATTACATCGTGGAGGTGAGTGTAAGCGACTGAGATGTAAACGGCGTCAAACTTATGTGGACGCTTCGCACCAACCTAAAAATGAACGATTCAGGCGATCGGCCAACACTGCAATTTGACGGGCTGGAAGCGCGATTCTCACCCACAGTCGAATCCGTCCATCCTCCATCGGCTTAACGAACACATGCGGTTCTACTTGGATGGTGTGGAATGCAAATTGGTTGGACATCTGTACCAACTGAGCCTCCAAAACATCACGATATTCATCGACAATCGCATCCGCAGCCGTCCGCATGTGTGCTTCCGCCTGATGCCAATCCATTCCATGCGGGAGAATATAGGCAATTTCCTTCCATTCAAACTCTAGGGTGCGGGTCTCATTCAACACCGCTTCAGTCAGCAACAGGGCGTTGGGAAAGGTCACAACATTGCCCGTACGCATGCCATGATCTGCTTCAGTTTCGACCTGCATCAACGTCGTCGTAAGCACACCGTAATCAATCACATCTCCACGAACATCGCCGACCCGAATCCGATCACCTATTCGGTATGCTCCACTCATGATTTTCAACCACCAACCCAAGATCGATAGGATCAAATCCTTGTTGAACAACACAATGGCTACAGCAAAACCACTGGCAACAATCGCTGCAGACTGAAGCACATCGGCCCAGATCACTGCCAGGGCAATGCCCACCACCAGCATGGCGATGTAAAACACCACGTTTTTGGTTCTGCGTCGTTGAACGGGAGTCAAATCCATCCGCCCGATGGCTCCACGAGCAAAAACACANATGGCCAGTACAATCAGACNNNCCAGAACACTGGCAATAAATCGAGGATCCTGCATATCTAAGAGTGTAACGCTCGCGGTGGAGAATACAGAACGGTTACGCCGGGCAGGACGAGGTAAAAACCATGAGACCCACGACCATATTGTTTGCTCTCTCTGTCATGGCTTGTTCCGATTACAAATTTTCTAAAACGGGGCGTGGTTCTGGTTCGGGAGTGGACACAGGCATTGGTAATGACGATACCGGAGNCATCCCAGAAGACCTTACATGTCCCGAATTGAATGTAGACCCATACGACGCTGGCATCACCGATGCNTGCCCCACTGCGCCCGAGGGTGGNTTCACTCCGGTGATCGAATGGAATGCACTGGCTGGAAAATCCTGCAAGGCACANCCCATCATTGGTGACTTGGATGCAGACGGCTTTCCGGAAATNATCATCAATGCACAAAACCCCTTCGCTGGGCGGGGCACACTGCATGTTTTGGATGGACGAACCGGTGTCTTAAAGTGGGAACGAGATGCTCAGTTGGGCTATGGCGCAGCACCCGCCATTGGGGATGTGGACGGAGATGGCGTTCCCGACATTGCCACGGTCAAAGAGTATGAAAACTCTCTCCTCGCTGAAGGCAGCTACAGTGTCGTGCTGTACTCAGCAGATGGTGTCATCCTGTGGGAGTCCGACCAATTTATCGGAGACGATTTCGATTATGTCGCCGCCCCCGTTCTGAGNGACATGGACCACGACGGAAATGTCGAAGTCGTGGTCGGTCGTGTCATTCTGAACCACGACGGCTCCACNCGNGGTGTCGGTGTGGCCGGACGCGGCTCCTTTGGCCTGATGCCCTTTCCAGGCGGAGGAACAATTTCTGAAGGCGCACTGCCCGCAGTGGCTGATCTCGATCTGGATGGTGTGGAAGAAGTGATTGTGGGCAATGCGATTTACACCATCGATGGAGACCCCACATGGGTCGANTTCACTGTCGATGACGGAATGGTCGCAGTCGCAAANCTGGATGACGACGAATTNGGAGAGTTCATCGCCGTNAGCCACAACACTGTCCGGGCGCACGATACGGACGGGCGGTCACTGTGGGGTCCCCTGACAATTCCCAGCGCAAACATCACTTCCCCTGCAGCGATTGGCGACATCGATGGGGACGGAGAGCCTGAAATCATTGTTGCGGGNGGGTCCGAACTGTGGGCGCTCGAACGGGATGGCACGACAAAATGGACAGCCAGCGTCATCGATGAGTCGGGNGCCACGGGTGCAAGCATCTTCGACTTTGAAGGTGATGGCATTCCNGAAGTCGTCTACATCGACGAACAGGACATGCTCGTGTTCGATGGNGAAACTGGCGAGATTAAGTTTTACTCCGCCGAACATGCATCAGCGACCATGTATGACTACCCCGCCATTGCAGATGTAGACGCCGACAACCAAGCTGAAATCGTGGTGTGCCACGATGGGTTTACGCATGCCGTAAGCGCCTATGGCGACCTGGATGANTCATGGGCGCCCGCACGCATGCTGTGGAACCAACATGCCTACAGCATCACCAACATCAATGACGATCTGACGATCCCCACAGATGCGACNCCCAACTTCACGCTGTACAACAGTTGGCACTCTGGATTGGCACGCACAGCGGATGAGGGTGTTCTNAGGGACGATTTGACGGGACTCATCAACAATGTCTGCGAAGACGATTGNGCTGCAGGCTATTTGGCCGTGACCTANCAGGTGGCGAACCGNTCCGAAGAAGTGTTTGAAGGNCCTGTTCTGGTCAGTTTCTATGCTCANTTCCCTGGTGATGACATCCTGGTGGACACCATCGAAGTCGAACTCAGTTTGCCGAGTGGAATGAGNAGCGAGGGAATGACCGCATTTATCCCNTCNGNCAGCGCCTTTGGTTCTGAAGGCCTCCGTATGGTGGTCGATGATGATGGGACNGGAACAGGNCTNATCACCGAATGTTCTGAATTTGATAACGGTGACAATTGGGGTNTCGCGCTCTGTGANGAAGACCGTTGANCAGGTCAACACCNNAGNCACACAAGCCACCTCAAATCCGTTTGTCACNAGGGTTGGTGTTTCCTTCGTAGATACACCTTAGACTGAAGCATCATTCTTTTCCGGACGAATACAGCATGAGCCTTGGTACCCACATACGANTGGAGCGGCCCCTGGTCGTCGTCATGGTCGGTTTACCCGCCCGGGGAAAGACATACATCGCACGCAANCTGGCCCGCTACCTGGCNTGGACNGGCTACCAAACTGAAGTCTTCAATGTAGGGAACTACCGAAGAGANCGGTTTGGNGCCAAGGTGCCGGCATCCTTTTTCGACCCCAACAANCCAGAAGGACTGGGTTCTCGAAGAAAGGCCGCACTCTTTGCTCTTGAAGACCTCCTACAATGGGTTCAGCGCGGNGGACAGATCGGTATTTATGATGCGACCAACAGCACATTGGAGCGACGTCAACTGGTCGTAGAACATTGCGAACGTGCAGGTCTCGATGTGCTGTTCATCGAAACACTNTGCGACGACCCAGAAATCATCGAATCGAACATCCGTGAAACCAAGGTGTCTGCACCAGACTATGCNGGAGTCGACCCCGCCCAGGCCGTGGCCGACTTNAGGGCCCGNATNGCCCACTATGAACGCGCATACGAAAGCATCGAATCTGAACATTTCTCTTTTGTAAAAGTCCACGATGTTGGACGGCGTGTCGTTGCACAAAATGTTCGGGGCTACATCCAAGGCCGAATCACACAGTTCGTCATGAACCTCCACACTGTNCCCAGAACCATATGGCTCACTCGACACGGTGAAAGTACCGCGAATCTCGCCGGCGTCTTGGGTACCGATATGCCCATCACCAGCCGAGGTGCGGAATACGCCAANAACTTGGCGANATTCTTCGAAAACCAGGCCACCCAACCCGGCAGCNTCTGGACATCAACGTTGCAACGAACCATCCAAACAGCGACACCCCTCGCCAAGCCAACCCATGAACTCAAGGTGCTGGATGAAATTGATGCAGGCATCTGCGACGGTATGACCTACGAACAAATCGCCGATCAAATGCCCAGCGATTTCGCGAGACGCAAAGCCGATAAGCTTACATACCGCTACCCACGTGGAGAGTCCTACGAAGACGTCATCGCTCGCCTTGACCCCTTTATCTTAGAGTTAGAACGCCAACAGAAACCCGCACTCATCGTCAGTCATCAGGCCGTGATTCGTGTACTTTACGGATATTTATCCGGCAAAGAACGCCACGAGGTTCCTCACCTGGAAGTTCCTCTCCACACAGTCATTGAACTGACACCCCGGGCCTATGGCTGTGACGAAGTACGAAGCCAGCTGGGCCCAGATCAGGCCCCATAAATGATCCTTGCCCCTTTCATCTCTCTGGCGATTCCATTTCTGGACATCGCAGACCCACCCCCCATTCAGGTTCCACCCATGCCTGCGGGTGCAAGCCGAGTGGAACTCTCCACAGGCCTTGGAGTTGTGACGGACATGGGATGGGAAACCGATCTGGCCCTGGTGGGTGGCGGATACCTACTTGGCTGGCCCGACGGTAGCGTGGAACCCCGTGGAACCATGTGGACACGCCTCAGTTGTACCCACTACACACTCGATGACTCTGAGATGATGCATGACCGGTTTTGGATTGGACCCTTCGTGCGCGGAGAAATCGGTACAGAACTGTGGGGCCGCTACGACTTTTCTCCTGGCAGTCTCGCTCGGGTAGGCACTGATTTTGGCTACCGATTTGAGACCACGACCTTGGTGTCTGGTGCCATCAGTCTCGGCTACGGAGTGATTCGCGACTTTCGTGACACAAAAACCCATCATGGGTTGAAACTTCAACTCGATCTCATGTTTCGATAAATCAGCTAGGACACCAAAAGGGTGAAAAGTGTGAAGAAACCGGTTGACCTCGCGATGCTTCGTGAAGACAGTATTGACCGGAAGAACGAGTAAACATGTCCAAACGTCGTCGAAAAGAACCGGGTACATCCCGGCCCACATCTGGGAAAGAAGGGAGCGCAAGCAAGCCGCTTGCGACCACTTCTCACGGCGGCCCCAAAGACATTGCTTCCTTGGGCATGGCCACCCTCAACGCCATTGCAGCGGAACTGGGCCTCCCGATGGGGATCGTACGAAAGGTCTTGGAAGCCGATCCAAGCCTGATCGAGGCCTTTGGGGCCATCAAAGCCGAGTCCAGCGGAACGGCTGAAGGTGAACTCCCTTCCGCCATGACAGGCACATCGGTTGGAGCCAGACCGGGTGAATCTGCCCCGACAGAGTCGTCACCCGCCATCGCCGAAGGCTTATTGGTGGACCTTCAATCACCACACGCTCGGTTGTTCGTGCCTGAAACTCGGCCACGGTGCTGTCAAATAGAAGGGTCTCAAGCCGTAAAAACACCCGGGATGTTTACCATCGAGATGGCCCAATACGACATCCGAATCTACAACTCAAGCAGCCAACAAATCACCCGAATTTGGGGAGATCCCCATGTCAACGAAAATGGGGGTGGAGACGACTGGCACTTCGGAAACAACTCCACTTTTGTGCTTACAGATGGCACAAAGATCTGCTTGGACACGGAAGAAACCTCACCGGGCGTTTGGCTGGTACACGGTATCGACATCATTGCAGGAAATGACCGCTACCATTTTGGAACCGGCGGAGAAGCGGGCCTGACCAAAGATGGAAACGAATGGGACAAAAGTCATGCCGATGCCGCCAATGATGTCTCCGCAGGCATATTTGCGATGAAAAGCGATGGCACGTGGGCCAAACAAGGCAAGGACGGACATTTTTACGATGTACAAGACGAGTCTTGGGAAGATTATTTGAAGACCGGTGATGTGACCGGTGACAACAGCCAGAAAGTGGAAATCAACGAACTGCAACAGCACTCCGTTCTCTACGATCACCTACCTGACTACGTTGAAGCGCCTCGCGGGGGCGAGTGGGACAAGGGACCAGATGGGGGTTCCCAGTTTGAAACCATGAAACTCCAAGTACCGGTAAACCGGCCCAAGTTTGTACAATTCCCAGACTCCAATCTGGTGCAAACACCGCTTGGGTACACCGTGGAAATGCGAGGCATGGAGATCCTTATTTGGGATCTACAAGGCAAGCGGATCACCCGAATCTGGGGCGATCCCCACGTCAACGAAAAAGAAGGCGGAGACAATTGGCACTTCGGTGGAAACTCTACATTCATCCTGCCCGATGGCACCAAAATCCAAGCCGACACGGAACCGATCTCCAGTGGTTTATGGGTGGTGGTCGGCGTCGATGTGATCTTGGGAGAAAGTCGCTTTCACTCAGGAACAGGTGACAAGGAAGGGATGCATACGGACGGGAAGGAATGGGACAAAAAGCACTCCGATGCCGACAACCGTGAAGATGCTGGAATCTTCGCCCTGACCCCATCTGGTGAATGGGCAATGATGGGCCGTGATGGTCACTTCTACGACATCAATGAAGAAACGTGGGGTGCCTATCTCAACGATCCAGATGTCGATCTTGATTCACGAAAACGTGTTGATATCACAACACAGCAAGAATTCGCTGCCCGTTCTGATCAACTGCCCATCGAAATGATCATGCCGGCCGTAGGCGAAGTGCATGAAGCGGAACTGCCCGCTGAAGCGGGTGCCATGCGAGCGTTGCTTGAGGAGTTGAGCAGCTTGATATCGCCCGAACGTTTCAACCTCATCCGCGACCAAGAACCCGATCTCTTACCCGCACTCGCCGTCGACCACCAGTTGGCAGAATATGTGGCTCAAATGCCCATGCCCACACTGCGCTTGCTCTTGGAACATGCTCCGGGACTCATCGTAAAAGCGCCCAGTGACAAAGCCCCCGCGGATGCGATCTGGCCACGCCCTGAAATGGTGGGACTCCCAGAACCCACCCCTTGGTGGTCCTAAGAACCCCAAGCCCAACTTGGCGACAAGTCGTCTACCAGACCACCGGGTTGGTGGTTGCCCCCCACCAAGTTCCGGGAAGGCTTTGGCTGGAGATCACAGCCCCTGTGCTGGCATTAATTTCCAATACGATGCCCGCATCCGTAAATCCGTACAATGCCCCATGGGCATACCCAAGACCGAAAATTCGCTCGACGCCAATGTCGCCGCGGTTTGATGTCGCACCGGAGTTGGGGTCCACAACAACAAGATCGTCCCCTTCGCGTACTGCCCAATACAACAAGCCATCAGGAAGCCCCACTAGGTCTCCTGAAGTTTCAAACCGGCCCTCTGGCACAAGTGTAGTGATGGCACCGGTAAGAACATCCACTTCATACAGACCATCACCACCGCCCACCAGTCGGCCATCGGATGTACAGGTCAACCCAAACATGGGAAAAGCAAGGTCTGCTATTTTCCAAACCTCTGCAGTATGACCATTGATGCCGTACAACGCCTCTGAACCCACACCATAAAAGCGACCCAACCCATCGATTGCGATGTCGGTGATGCCTTCAGAAAGTTCACTTCCGATGGACCAAAAATCGCCGATCAATTGCAACTGTCCATCCAGGGGGTCCCACGCATACAAAGTCGCCTCTGTATGTAAATACACAGGTTCATCCGGAGTTTCGATGTTGGGTTCGGCGGTGTCCAAAGAAGAGCCTGTATCCTCAAACACTTCTGGCACCGGCACCCCTGTGTCCGCAGGCGCTACAGGTACTTCCTCCTCATTGGGCTGCGTTTGATCCCGTTGTTTATGGACGGTGTAGTCGGAACATGCACTCAAAAAAACGATGCCAATCGAAATCAAACGAAACACAGTACCCCCCAGACGCGGGCGTGCATATCGTGAAATGGAGTGTCCCTCCACAGGCCTTTACCGTTACACTCTTTCCATGCATTCGCGTTCCATCCTGATCGCTGGCGGTGGCCCCGCAGGCTCTACATTGGCCGCCATTCTTGCCAAAGAAGGCATGGACGTAACGATCTTGGACAAAGCCAAATTCCCAAGACCTCATATCGGTGAAGCGCTACAGCCCGCGGCCTTCGAACTGTTGGATTTCCACCTGGGTCTTGGACCCTTGATGCGACAACACGGGTTCATCAAAAAATACGGCGCGATTTACGAGTGGGGCGAAAACAAGCGCCGCTGGAGCGTCTTGTTTGATGACCGCCTCGACTCGGGAGTGGACAAACTGAGTCGCGAGAAACTTGAAGCTGGGGATTACGCCCATTCTTTTCAAGTCGACCGCGGAGAATTTGATCAACTCCTACTCCAACATGCAGAAGAACGTGGAGCCACGGTGCGGCAGGAAATCGAAGCCGTGTCTCCTATCATGGAAGGCGATCAGGTCGTCGGCCTACGTGTACGAGACACATCCAAACAAGATGCACCCCTTGAAGATGTTCGGGCAGACTTTGTGGTCGATGCCACCGGGGCGCGCTGTTTGTTGGGTCGAACATTCAACCTGACACGCGATGTGCCGGATCTACAAGCCACTGCAACCTGGTGCTATGTCACAGGTGCAGGTGGTGTTGGCGCCCCCTTACATCGGAACATCCAACTGGTCGTGACCGTTCCAGAAGGATGGGTATGGTTCATTCCGTTGAGCGAGGAACGG
>PALY01000098.1 GCA_002707085.1 Deltaproteobacteria bacterium | reverse complement strand
TGGGCAATACCCGCGGTTCCCTCCAGTTCTGGAGGAACCACTTTGGATAAATCAGCCACACGGCCAACTTCCTTGTGTACAGCCAAACCGCCACTCGCGACAGCGATTCCCGCCGAATCATAGCCACGGTATTCAAGCCGACGCAGTCCTTCGAGCAAGACCGGCGCAGCGCGTCTGGTACCCACATATCCAACGATGCCGCACATGTTCTCTCCTGCAGTCTGGAACCGTAACCCGCTTGGCGCACGATTCGACCCGCTTCCGCATGCAATCGGTTACCAAAACACATGCCTAAGTTCAGAGTCAGCACAGGAAAGCCCGGTGAAACACCCGACGAAGTCGTTGCCCCCGATTGGGCAAAGGCGCTCACCAACGTTCTTGGACGCTTCGGGGTCGGGAAACAAGCGATTCGTGTCGACGTAAACAAGGAAGGCACGACAGAACTGTGGGAAGAAGATTCGGGTATCCATTACCGGATGGATATCGACCCCGACACAAGTTTCGATCTGGGGGACGACCCCACCACCGACCTGTGGGATGCCCCCACACCCGGCTCTGGCTTTTCCCAAGCAGCCACGCCTACGATGGAAGACCAAGGCAGGATCGATGTGCAGATCGCATCTATCCTTCAGGCTCCAACACTTGATGCAGCCTACGAACAAGCGCTAACACTGCTTCTCACGCACATTCCGGCCGAGAGCGGGTCCATCCTGATTGTCTCGGGCGAGGACCTTCATTTTGTCTGCGTACACGGCCCGAAAGCTGAACAACTCACAGGCCGTTCAATGTCCGCAAGTGACGGCATCGCAGGCGCTGTGTGCCAAAGTCAATCGGCCTTACTGATACGCGGTGTTCGCAAAAACCCACAGCATTATCGAGATGTCGACCGTGATGTAAACCACGTCACGCTAACATTGCTTGCCGTACCCATCGTTCACGACGAACACACGATTGGAGTCATTGAACTACTGAACCCACTGGGTTCAGACACCTTCACGGGCTGGCATCAGAACTTCACACGGTCTGTTTGCGAAACATTGGGAAGCCGTCTTTCCCAATAACTATCCGTTGATGGCCTTCATTAAAGCTTCGTAAGCGGGCACAGGCACATATCGCTGCACATCGCCGCCATTGGTGGCGATCTCTTTCACCAGCGAAGATGAAATGAAGATATTTCTTGGCTCCGTCAGCAAGAACACCGTTTCGATATCCGGCGCCATGTCCATATTCGCCAGTCCTATCTGAAACTCAAACTCGAAATCCGTGACCGCACGCAAGCCCCTCACAATCACGCTAGCACCACGCTTGCGGCAATAGTCGATCAACAGCCCGTTGAATGAATCTACATGGACGTTGTCCAAATCAGCTGTGCAAGCATGAAGGATGTCCCTGCGATCATCCGGAGAAAGGAGATACTTTTTCGATGGATTTTCGCCCATCGCAAGCACGACTTCATCGAACAGGACACTCGCTCGCTTCACCAAATCCAGGTGGCCGTGAGTAATCGGATCAAACGACCCCGCGTATACAGCAATTCGGCCCATAGATACTCCTGCCGATTATTTAGCGCGAACGAGGCGAACGCGCCGGCAATCGCCGAGGAGCCGCTGCCCCCAGGTACCTTCGAAGCATGGATCTCAAAGGCCAATCCGCACGCAGCGGAGCCAACAATGGATCGGTAGCAATGTCTCGCCTAAGTTCAATTTGCAACTCAGAATCCAACTGCTCGCGGTCAACGATGGTTCTCCGTAAACATTCGACAGAATCCTGATGATTCCCCTGCTTGGCGGACAAGACGGCAGCAGTAAGCTCTGTGTATGGGTGTGCAGGTGCAGCAATTTCCAACCGGCTCATGGTCGCACTCGCACGATCAAACTCCCCTGTGCGGGCTTGCGCCATCGCTAAACCTCCCAACGCAATGGGGTGATTTGGATGGCCCACAAGAACCTCATGATACAACGTCATTTCTTCTCGATGATTGCCTTGCCTGCGTTGCGCCCAGGCCAAACGAAGACCCACGCCTGCATCGCTTGGGAATCGATCTCTAAGAATTGAATAATGCCATGCAGCAAGTTGGAAATGGTCCGCATTGTACGCAGCCCGCGCCACCACTCGTCTCGCTTCGGCATCCAAAGGATCTACGACCAGCTTATCATTCGCTTCGACGGCCAAAGGGTCAGTCGGAACAGCGGTTCGGAACCAGCGATAGTAGGCCGTGCGTGACACCCCGTCATCGCTCAAATGCCGCGGGCCTTCACCCACGGTAATGCTTGCGCCAGCGCCCGAAGCCTCACTAAAGGGATTCACAGCCGCCGACCATTGCCTGCGATTGGGTGAGCGGACAGCATCCACTGCCCCCCGCAATGCCGTTCCGATATCCTGCGTACCACTCACCGGACGCCGATCAAGCCAGCCTTCTGCGGCTTCAAACCAAGTACCCACCGCAATCATCAACAGCGCGACGGCCAGAAACTTGCCGTCAAAAGGTGACTCCCAAAGAGGCAGCGGGCGGACACTGCCGGTGTGTTGAAAATGAACGCGGACAGCCCCGAGCGTAATCGACGTACTCTCCCCTTCTCCCAAACGCTTTCCAAGCACCTGGATATGAGAGCCCGAACGAGAAACCCGGATTGATGCGCCTGGGAAGGCAACCTCGGCGGATGGCCAGTCGCCAACCACAATGGGACCACGGACAGACAACACCTGATTGTCCACGACCAGGCCATACAGTTCGACCTGCACTGAAAGGTCACCCATCGGCCACCTTCCTGTTTTGGTTATGTCGAAGTCCAATCGTCAATGCCGCATCACTCCCATACGCTTCTTCTAAGATACGCCGGAAACGAGGCTGATGTCGCATTCTATCGAAACTTGGGTCCAATCGAATGTCTTGTCGAAACTCGATGTGATGAAACGTATCTAAGTCCTGGGCGCTGGCTAAAGCCGTCTTCAAATGTCGGTATGCACGCCGTTTTTCACCCGCGGCTGCCGCAATTTTAGCCCGGTGGAGTTCCGCATACGGCTCTCCTGGAGTCATGACCGACAACTCCGACATTATCGATTCCGCCTCAACAAAACGGCCTTGATGAGCAAGGTTGACAGCCAGATTGTTCTTGGCGCTCACATTCGCAGAGTCGATCGCGAGAGCCAATCGGTACAACGCTTCTTCTTCGGAATATTCACCCGTGCGTTTGAAGGTCAAGGCAAGATTGTTGTACCCCGCAGTATCATCTGGAAAAAGCTTGACGTAACGCCCATATAGGTCACGACAAAGGACATAGTTTTCGGAAAGGTAGGCGTAGTAAGCGACGGTCAAAATGGCGAAGGGATCATTTGGATCGATGCGCATCAAATCCCGGGCAAGCTGGAGGCGTTCTCGCATTTCCTTGGTGGTTGGATTGTCCGACTCCGCGACATCCAACCAGTCATGAAAGCCCCAACCAACAAATTCTTCAACCGAGGGCGGCAATGACGCCTGATCACTCTGCGCTTCTACAGGTTCTGGAATCATTCCCTCAAGACCTGGCGACTGGGTGGCACGATCATCTACCGGTATGACTTGGGCTACTAAATCCAACTGGCCCGCCTGAGCTTCGGCGTGTTCTTGATTTTCCGTATTGGGGGGCGTCCGTATCGGTNCNCCCCCAGCCNCCGCNCCGCCNCCCGCNGTGTCCATGGGGCCTTGTGAGCCGGCTGGCAAGTAGAAAGAGGGCGCACGCTTATTGAAGTCGGGCCGCTCGGTCCGGGCCACCACCCCCTGCTCTTCACCGGAAAATTCCTGCATCAGCAAGCGTGCAATCAATTCAGGTGTTGGACGCAGCGTGGTCTCGCTTTCAATGCGATCACCCACAATAGCGGAAACCAGGTAGTTCAACTGGCCCACACCCGCGAACATGGTCAACATCATCACAAAAAGCGCCAGATCACCCATTGATTCTGTAGAACTTCGACGGGCCCGCACCATCGCGATTTGGTCAAACACAACTTCGATTCCCGCCCCATTGCGCCAAGTGTACGACTCACTTTCCCCAGAAAGCTGTTGTCCCTCCTGTCCGCTGAGTTGAAGCTCCACATCCTGTGAGTTCAACCACCGAAATCTTCCGAAATGCTCGTCGGCAGAGGTCGGCACAGCATTTTGCAATGCCGTCCAACGCCGAAATGGCTGCCATTTCGGCCTCCAGCACACGGTCTGGTCCACGACCGTTCCATACAGTCTGACGGTGGTTCTGAGACCGATTTGCTTACCTTTCATGACCTCGACCGTGCTTGTAGGCACATCAATAGATACGGTTTTCACATGGGGTACCTTAAGTAGTGTACCTTCCGTGACGAGTAATCACAGAAAAACCTGCTTTTAGAGAGCCAGATGCCCACTGCTGCTGCCATCATCATCGGAGACGAAATTCTAAGCGGTAAATTCGCGGACGAGAATGGCCCTTGGCTTGCGATTCGATGTCGTGAAATCGGCTTGGACCTGACCCGAATTTCTATCATTTCGGACGACATACATGTGATTGCCCACGAAGTGCGTACATGCAGCTCATTGGTAGACCATGTGTTCACCTCGGGCGGTGTGGGTCCTACCCACGATGACATGACCATGGCTGGCGTAGCTGCAGCCTTCGATGTCCCATTGAAGAGAAATGATGAACTCGCTGAATTGGTCCAGAACCGAATGGGAAAGGACGCGAATGAGGATGCACTCCGAATGACCGACCTTCCCCAAGGTGCTGAATTGTGGTGGGACGGAGATTTGCGGTTCCCTGTGGTCGCCATGCGAAACGTCGCTATTTTTCCCGGCGTTCCCAAATATTTCCGTACCAAATGGAACGCTGTCTCNCACCGTTTTGCGGGGGTGCCTATCGTCAGCCGGTCACTCACGACGCTTCAGCGTGAAACCGCAATTGCAACCACCCTTCGCAAAGCCCAAGCCGACTGGCCCAGCGTAGCCATCGGAAGCTACCCTCGTTTCGATACCGATCCTCAAAACGTAATCATTTGCATGGATGGACGAGACACAGATGCACTGGATGGCTGCGAGGCGTACCTGCGGCAGCAAATCAGCATCATCGATTAGCCAATTTCTACAAGACGTTTCGTCAACGCGGAAACGCCCAGTTCTGCGATTCGGTCGGGCTGAACCCAGCAAAGCTTCTGATATCGACCCAATTGCGGAGGCAAAGAACTTTTTGCCTGAACCACATGCACATGAATGATCCGGTGGGTCAGAACATGACGTACAGGGTCTCGCTTGGCGATGATGTCCAAATCGACCCCAAACTGTTCCTGCCAGTCGGCAGCGATCTGCTCTACGGTATGTGATTTTTCACTATCGATCATGGGCGGTTCAAACAGCCCACCCCACAGGCCATCATTGGCTCGCTGCCCCAATAGAATCCCTTCGGCACNGCGAACCACAATCCCAGCAAACCATACCTCGGGAACCTTTCGCTTCTTCTTGGGCGGCGGGAAGTCAAGCTGGGTACCAAGCGCATTTGCACAACAATGGGACTGTACGGGGCACTCAAGACAACGAGGGCCGCGGGGGATGCAGATGCGCGCACCCAGATCCATCAAGGCTTGATTGTAGTCACCAGCACGCCCAACTGGCAGATGACTCTCTGCGTGTTTCCACATCGCAGATCTGGGTCCAGCATCCGCGTGCAGCCTGGCCATCACTCTCGCAATGTTTCCATCTACGGTGGCCTCATCAAGACCAAACGCAATGGATGCGATAGCGGCAGCCATATATTCGCCAACGCCCGGGAGCGCGCGTAACCCTTTAATATCGAACGGAAAGATCCCCGCATCGGCAATCATTTTTGCCGCCTTGTGCATGTTCCTGGCTCGAGAATAATAGCCAAGACCTGACCACATACTCAGAACCTCATCCTGCTCGGCAGATGCCAGGTCCTGTACGGTTGGAAATCGAGCCATAAACCGCTCAAAGTACGGCAGGACTGTGTCCACACGAGTTTGCTGAAGCATCACCTCGGAAATCCAGGTCCGATAAGGTCCAGGCTCTTCCCGCCAGGGCAGTATTCGGCGTTCACGATCATACCAATCCAACAGATCGGTGGAAACCGCGTCCAATACCGTTTCGGGGGTGGTCATCATCGTCCGTTGGCTCTAAGGTGAGGCTGAGGTTTCGACCACGCCTATGTATGGACCACCACCGGATCCCCGACAAAAACTCGCTCCCGTCGAGATTTTTGACGTCCCCGAAGCCTACCTGTGGTGCTTCGGCATCGGTCTACTGTTGACGTTGGCCGCACTTTGGCGTCGCCCTGGCCACAATCTTCGGGCTGCACTGTTCATTACAGGCCAAACCATCGCCCTGACAGCCCCGTTGACCGTATTTGTCGACACTTGGGTGTATGGAAGCTTTCCAACCATCGACAAAGCTGGGAGCCTTCTGTTTTACCTGGACGGCGTACACGAGAGAATGTTCTTTCACCCCATCGCGTCCCTGCTGGACCCTGCTGCAAGCCTTATTGGCGTTCATGTTGGCCACCTTTGGATTACCGCATTCTTTGATACCTTCCTCACGCCAATGGGGGCCTTCAATGCCCAAGCCTTGCTTTACCCAATCCTGGCATGGTGGTGCTCCTGGTGGCTGTTCAACACAGTGACCAAAAACCCGCGCGTTTCCATGTTGATGGCCTTTCCCTTCGGTATGGGACTCCACCTTTTTCGGGACCTGAACTGGTACACAATCGAAAAGGCAGCCATCTTCCTGGTGCCCTTATTTCTCAATCTCTGTTTCCTTGCCTGGAGAGACGGTGGAAAGGCCCGCTGGGGCGCCATGGTGCTTCTCCCCATATCGATGTGGATCAATGTGTATCTTGGCCTCATCAATGCCGGGATGTTGATTTTCGTCTGGGCCGCACTGTGGCTTAGCTCCGATAGCCACAGGCTTCGCTTCACAAAGGTTGCGGTGGGCGCATTGGTCTGCACATCTCCACTGATTGTGTGGCAATGGTGGCTGACCAATGGGAATATGCAACTGGGAACACCGGAAGCTTTTCTCTGGGAACGTGCAGCCCTCGATTCGTTTACATTGTCTCCCCTTCGCTGGAATCGCCTGGAGGTCCACCGTTCGTTGAATGTTGTGGCATTCGGATTGGCAATTTGGGGGCTACGGCGGAGTCGTTGGGTCGGAGTCGTACGCCTGGCAAGCATGGCGGCACTCGCATTCTTTCTGTTGTCCCTTGGCCCTACGCTACACGGGTTCTCGATCGACAATCCCGTCTACATGGCCGTACGGTCTATTGTGCCGGGCTTCTGGCGCGTCGCAAAGCCCGAGGTGTTCTTTCACGTCACGTGGTTGATGTTGCTTGGAATCGCAGCAATACAACTACAACGTTCTCAATGGAGCCAACGCAGTATCGGTATCTGGTACACTGTTTTCGTTTTCGCTTGGCTACTGATGGTGCGGACTCATCCCGCCTATCCGCCTATGACCCAGCCCGTTCCCGTACAACTCGACCCCAATTGGGCAGAAGATGTTTTCAAGAAATAGGAAGAATCTGTGACAACACCTTGGTACCGAACGACAGGCAATGAGGAAGACTTGTTCCACCATGCAGCAGAATTGGGCCTGCCCATTTTGCTAAAAGGGCCTACAGGTTGCGGTAAAACACGTTTTGTTCGCCACATGGCGGCCAAACTGCAGCGACCCTTAATCACCGTTGCCTGCCAAGAGGACCTTTCGGCGGCCGATCTAACGGGCCGATTTCTTCTTGAAGGTGGAGAAACGGTTTGGAGAGATGGCCCCGTTACACGTGCGGCCCGTGAAGGCGCTGTTTGCTACTTAGACGAGGTCGTCGAGGCCCGTTCTGATGTATTAACACTGCTGCATCCCCTCACCGACGACAGACGGATTCTGCCATTAGAGCGAAGGGGCGAAGAGATCGCGGCTCACGAAAATTTTCTCGTCGTGGTTTCCTACAATCCCGGCTACCAAGCCATCAGTCGCGAACTCAAAGAAAGCACACGGCAACGCTTCATTACGATTCCTTTTACTTACCCATCCCCCGACATTGAAGCTGAAATTGTCGCCCACGAATCGGGCTGTGACATCGACACAGCCAACACGCTTGTACGCATGGGTGCGGCCACTCGCAAACTTAGAGAACAAGGCCTTCGAGAAGGCGCTTCCACTCGTCTTCTCATCTACGCCGGCCAGCTACAGCAATCCGGTCTGCCCCTTACAACTGCCTGCAATGCAACCTTGGTTGATTCGCTCACGGATGATCCAGAACTGGTTCACGCACTGCGGGACCTCATCGATACGATTGTCGTCTAATGGGCGCTCCAACCTGGGAACAATCCGCAGGCACGCCTACGGAAGACTTGACCGACGACGAGGCGGAACGACGCCTGCTGGCGCCCTTTCTGTTCTCTGCGCCAGAAAACCACATTCAGAACGAAGAAGGGACCCATTTATCGGCGACCGCCAAACGGCTTCATGCCTGGATCAATATGGTCAGCGAGCGCTCCTGGGCCCTGGGACATGCTGACCCACCCAGTACGGATGGTCATTGCATCTTCTTACCCACTTCATTGCCGACCCCCATAGAGCCAAGCTTGGATGCTGCTGCATATCGATGCATGGCACTTTTGCAGTCCGATCTGACGGTCATGGGATTCGCCGATCAGCGGGCCTGGATGGCAGAGCTTCACCAAGACTGGGTCCTTCGCTGCACCAGTACAATCCTGATGGCACGTTTCATTACAGCGTCCTGGAAAACAAGGTTTCCTGGGACATACCGGGATCTCATCGATGTCCGGGCCAGTAAAAAGTATTCCGCACTTCGGATTGGCAGCCAGACCGTACCGGAAGAAGGGTTGCCGGCTCCATTTCGCGCATTGCTAACGGGATTGGTGGACGATGATCACGCGGTTTCATGGGTGGACAATATTGTGGCTCCGTTAAGCACTGTGGACTCTCCCATCGCCGCCCGTCTCGTTCTTGCCGGTGTGGCCCAACAACTCCGTGAAGCATTTAGAGAACACCGCCTTGGGGCGCCACCAATCCCCATGTGGGTTGGCGCTTTACATCCTTCTTGGTTTTTATACGACGAGGCCGCGGAATTGGCGGCAGCCCAGGCGTGGAAACGTGGACCAAAACCACTACAGGCCCTACTTCACAAAATCGCACAAAAGACGATTCAAAGTAAGGGCACCATGGAGCCGGAACGCCAATGGGTGCAGCCGCCCATCAAGATGACGAGCAAAGACGGCATTCGGTACGATGAATGGGATTGCACTGCTGGAAGGTATCGTAAGAATGCGGTGCGAATCATTGAGCAAGACGCCCCCACAGGTCCCCGTGATGCAGTGAATGCCATCCGGGCCACCCATCGACAAGAAATCATCGAGATCCAAAGGCGATTTGCAGAACTTAAGATTGAACAGCGATGGCTACACGGACAACGAGATGGCAGCGAAATCGATGTTGAACGCACAGTCACAGCACTTACAGACATCCAAGCCGGCCAAACACCCAGCGATAATCTGTACCAAAGATTCCAGCGAAATCGCACACCATTGGCCATCATGACCCTTGTGGACCTGTCAGGGTCAACAAACGGCCGTATCCTTTCTCAGGAACAGATCGCTGTCGTCCTTTTCAGAGAAGCGCTGCAGTCACTCCATGTATCGAGTTCCTTTTTTGGCTTCTCGGGAGAAGGCGCCCAGAGTTGCCGATTTCAACGAATACAAGATTGGCAAGATGACGACATTGAAGTCGACAAACGCATGGGCAGTCTTCAGGCGCACGGAAGTTCACGCCTGGGCGCATACGTACGCCATGCCACGGGGTTACTCAAGAAACGACCTGAAACACAACGGGTTCTTCTTCTTCTCTCCGATGGAAAGCCCGAAGATGGGGATGCATATCGTGGACGCTATGGTGTTCACGACACAGCGATCGCTGTACGCGAAGCCAGAAAGTTCGGGATACATGTTCACTGCATCAGCTTAGACAACGGTGAAACAAAATACCTTCAAACCATTTTTGGACCAAAAGGCTTCACCTGTGTTGATGATGCCAGCGCGCTGCCATCACGCCTTCCCGATGTATTCCACTCACTGATCCGCTGAGGCCACAACGCGCATCGATAGGTCTACCCATCGCGCCTGATGAATCAGNCCACCCATGCTCACCCGATCCAATCNGATTCGATCCAGNCGNGGTAGACGATCCGCTGTCATGCCGCCACTTGCTTCCAACACAACACGTCCAGCGCTTCTTTTAACCGCAGCCGCAAGCATGCCGTCGTCCATATTGTCGAGCAAAACTGAATTTGCGCCTGCAGTAATGGCATCTTCAAGCTGTTCNAGGGTTTCAACTTCTACCTGAACATCAAAGCGTCCCTCAACGGCTTCACGCGCCTTGCGAACCGCTTTTTGGACACCGCCGGCGGCCATGATGTGGTTCTCCTTGATCAGAACCGCGTCATAGAGTGCGAATCGGTGGTTGTGCGCACCCCCCATTCGTACAGCATGCTTTTCCAATAAACGATGTACTGGCGTGGTTTTTCGTGTATCCACAACCCGGAGACTGCCTGCATTCGCAATACACGTTCGCGTATGCGTTGCAATGCCTGAAAGCCGCATCAAAAAGTTCAAAGCCACACGTTCCGCAGTCAATAAAGACCGCAAAGGCCCCTCTACAGTCGCGACAAGATCGCCTGATTGAACTTGCTGGCCATCCGCCACGTGAGCCTTGTATGCAGCGCGAACTTGAGCAAAAGTTTCTTGTGCCGCCGCATGACCACACACAACCAGATCCGATTTCGCTCGGATTTCTGCAGTACCCCTCATTCCGGGATCGACACACGCTTCCGTCGTGATGTCCCCAGTACCGATGTCCTCTTCAAGTGCAGCCTTTACCAGGGTTTGAATATTCACTCTATGCTCCTGACAAACTGTCCAATACTGTTTCGCTCACTTCCGATCCTTCCCGAATAAACAAGGGGTAGGACGAAATGGGTACGGACATGTGAACGGAGGATGGACCTTCAAATACTTCATCGGGATCGAACGCAAATACCCAGCTTCCTTCGGGAACATTCACCAAGACACCCCCGGTCTCATCCAGAACCGGTACAACAAAGATGTCCCGACCCAAAAAGTAGGAATATGTCTTGTCTGCTGTGTCAGGGATCTCCGTAAAATCCATCAAGCCACGGCCTTCATGAAATGCGAGAGCCCCCTCTTCCATCAAGTATGGAATCAGGTCAACATGCAGCTTGGTAAAGCGACGATAAATGTCGTTTGTTTCCTCATCAAATATCCATGGCCGGTGTTCGCCCGATCCACCATTTTCCATGATTGCGCTCAACGCGCCCAACTGACTCCAGCGGATCATCACTTCTTTGCTGCGGCCAAGCTCTGAGCCGTCATTTCGATAGCCACCGATATCCGATCCAAACATCGTATATCCACCATGGTCCGACCAGAACATGTTGTTGAGTGCAGCTTCAATGCCACCAAACGTACCGTCCTGGTCGCCTACCCATCCAGCCCACGTGATGTCTTTGGGGCCGAACTCTACACCCTCTCCTCCGATGTCTGTTCCATAGTTATCAACTGGGCGAAAGGTGCTGACCCTATCGTTACCAAGCACTTCGCGAGTGTAATCATGAAAGTCCCGATAATACCGCTCTGAATACTCGGGACGCGTGACGTCTCTACCAAGAAATGGTGAGTACTTCGCACTAATCGCAGAAAAGTCCAGTCCGTCGCACTTCCAGCCATCAATGCCCAAGGCAAGGGTTTGATCGACCAAGCCATGCCACCATTCAACCGCTTCTGGATTGAAATAATCAATGAGGCTTCCCTCACCCTTCCACCAATCCACCAAGGTGGGTCCTGAGTCCGCATTGGACTGCATAAAATAGCCCTTTGATGCGGCATATTCATACAGCTCGGGGACATCAGTATTGATGCCCGGCACCGTCCAAATGAAGACTTTCACACCCTTTGAGTGAAACTCGTCGATCATCCCTTGAGGATCTGGGTACAAGTCTGTGTCCCATTCGTAGGTGCTGTATCCAGTCGCCCAAGGGCTATCGATAATGATGGCGCCGACGGGAATATCATTGGCGATGTAGCCATCGACCAATCCCGTTGCACTCTCTTGGGTGGACTCATCTTCCCATACCCAAGGCTGCAGAATCCATTCCGGCCACGGTGCATCGGGGATGACTTCAGAACCACCACTATCAGCACCACTATCGGAGCCTGATCCCCCCTTGGTGCAGCCAACAAGCAGAAGGGCAGCAAACGTTATCAAAGAAGTTTTCATCTATTCATCCATCCAGACTGGTACGGGCTTCATCCAGACGCGCTCGCCTTTCCTCAGCCGCGGCATGTTTCGTGCGCACTTCCGAGACCACGTGTTCAGGGGCACGATCCATAAAACCTTTGTTAGCAAGTTTCTTATTCAAAAATCCAATATCGGCGTCGACCTTCGCAATAACCTTGTCGAGCCGCGCCCGTTCGGCGTCTACATCAACCACACCCTCTAAAGGCACAAAGTACGGTGCGCCGTTCACCACAAAAGTGGAGGCTGGACCCGTGCGGCCGCCAGCCTCAATGGAATGTACTCCAGCCAAGTCTCTCAGTGCCTCCGGATGGTTGGAAATGGCACTCGGATCTTTTGTCCGCAAACCGATGGGGAGTCTGGGCGATATTTCCATGTCGGCTCTGATTCGGCGAATGGACTTGATCACCTCCTGAATCGTTGCCACTTGCCGGAGACTCTCCGGGTCCGATGGGAAATCACTGACCTTCGGATATGGGGCGGAAACAATGGAACCTTCCGTGTTTGGAAGTGTCTGCCAGATTTCCTCGGACAAAAACGGCATGATCGGATGAATCAACCTCACCAAGGATTCAAACACGGTCCACAATGTGTGACGTGCGCCCTGTTTGGCAGCTTCAGATGCTTCTTCGCTGTACAGTGAACCCTTAGAGAACTCCAAATACCAATCACAAAGTTCGTCCCAAGTGAATGCGTAGATTTCGCCCGCAGCTTCATTGAACTTGTAATTGTCCAACGCACCTCGAACTCTTTTGACCGCCTCTCCGGTTCTCGCAAGAATCCAGTGGTCATAGGCACTTAGGGTGCGTTCAGCATCCACGTCGTATTCTTCCAAGTGCATCATTGTAAACCGGAAAGCCTGCCACATCTTGTTTTGGAACTTGACGTATCCGTTGGCCCGCTGGTTATTCCACAGAATGTCGCGCCCTTGCGTTTCCATTGCCACAAGGGTCATTCGGAGCGCATCAGCACCGATTTCGTTGATTCGCTCGAGGGGATCGACGACATTGCCTTTGGTCTTGGACATCTTGAGGCCATTTTCATCGCGCACCAAGGCGTGAATATAGACGTCGCTAAAGGGAGCTTGGTCCATGAAGTGGAGGCCCGAGAACATCATTCGGGCAACCCAAAAGAAGATGATGTCGAAACCCGTGACCAACACAGAGGTTGGATAATAGCGCTGCAAATCCTTCGTGTTGTCAGGCCAACCCAGGGTTGAAAAAGGCCAAAGAGCTGAGGAAAACCAAGTGTCGAGAACATCCTCATCCTGCTTGATGTTTGTCGAGCCACAGGCTTCACATGCAGTTGCGTCTTCGCGTGACACCGTCATGTGGTCACAGTCACCGCAATACCATGCAGGGATCTGATGCCCCCACCACAATTGGCGACTAATGCACCAATCTCGGATGTCTCTCATCCAAGCGTAGTAGGTGTTCTCCCACTGCTTAGGTACAAACTTGGTTTCCCCATCCTCAACGGCCTTAATGGCCCTCTTCGCCAATGGTTCCATATTTACGAACCACTGAGTTGAAATCATCGGTTCGACCGGAGAGCCCGAACGCTGAGAACGCGGAAGCGCCATGGTGTGCGGCTCTGAACCACGCTCTAGGCCCATCTCTGCCAAGCGCGCCTTCACTGCTTTTCTTGCATCGAAACGGTCCATCCCCTCAAAGGGTCCGCCCACTTCATTGACGGTTCCATCCAGGTTCAACATGACCAAGAACGGAAGCTTATGTCGTTTTCCAACCTCAAAGTCATTGAAGTCGTGCGCAGGAGTGATCTTTACGGCGCCCGTACCAAATTCCGGATCAACCAACACGGCATCACCAACAATCGGTATCTCTCGATCCAATATGGGATGGCGCACCATGGTTCCGATCAGCTGCTTATACCTGGGGTCGTCCGGGTGGACCGCAATCGCGGTATCGCCCAACATCGTCTCTGGCCTGGTGGTCGCCACAACGATTTCGGTGATGTCCTCACCATCCGGCCCCTGAACGGGCGAAGACAGTGGATAAGCGAAACTCCAGATCTCAGTCTGATGATTTTCTTCATTTTCGACTTCAAGATTAGAAAGTGCGGTCTGACCGATCGGATCCCAGTTGATCATCCTTTCGGCCCGATAGATCAACCCCTCTTCCACATACCGAACGAATACTTCTCGTACGGCTCGGCTAAGGCCTTCATCCATCGTGAAACGTTCACGGCTCCAATCACAGGAAACACCCAGCTTACGAAGCTGCATGGTGATCGTACCTCCGGATTCCTCCTTCCACGACCACACCCGTTCAAGAAACTTCTCTCTCCCCAAGTCTCTTCGGTCAATGCCTTCGGCACGGAGCTGCCGCTCGACCACCCATTGGGTCGCAATGCCTGCATGGTCTGTACCCGGCACCCAGAGAGTATTGAATCCATCCATTCGCTTGTAGCGAATCAACACATCTTGCAACGTGTTGTCCAAAGCGTGTCCCATATGCAATGAACCCGTCACGTTGGGCGGGGGAATTACAATGACATACGGCTCGCCCGGCGCATCTGGATCAGGAGTGAAAACTCCCGAAGCTTCCCACTGTGCGTAGTACTTGTCCGCTGCGGTTTGGAAATCGAAAGTTTTCGGTATTTGGTCGATAAGCGCCATGGATTCCTCTTGGGGCCGTTCCTATCCGCTGATCCGCTTTCCGTCCTACATTTCTATGCAGGCAAAGCCACACGCTATGCAAGCCAACGGCCGCAACCAATGGATTGTCGACCCGATACTGCACAACTTCACACCCGAAGGGATCGGTTTGATGGAAAGTAGGGGCGGTGGGAATCGAACCCACAAGGCCATAGGCCACTCGATTTTGAATCGAGCGCGTCTACCAATTCCGCCACGCCCCCATATTTCCAGATGTATAAACTTTCGTCTACAAACCCGCCACTAATCAGGCCAGCGGAGGTAGCAACTCAGTTCCTGACAACAAGCACCTTATGGGGTCGTTTCGCACTCCCATGAGAGAGAGGCGGGAGGCCTTTGTGGTACGGATGCGCCTCGATCCAATAATCGATACCCATTCCGTACATCCGATTGATCTCAATCGTGCCTCGATATCCATCACCCACACGCCGAAGACTCGTTTTTAGCCAATCTGTAGTGTCCTGAGGCCTGTACCAAGCAATCACCTTGTCATAAGCGGACGTGCCAGGAATGGACGCTTCAATGACAAAGTCTTCCCCCAGCACCAATGCAACGGGAACCTCATGCTGTAACTCAGGGCGCGACACGACCTCTTCCGCGGGCTCCGAGCCTGCCATGCGTCCGGGTCGTTTTTCTTTTTGCGGAAGTGCGATCTGTTCGGTGGCTTCAATTTCGGCCGCCGATATCTCTGGTTCCGTACTTCCAGACCCAAAAAATACAGCCAAAACCACAGATGCGACGCCAATCCCAATACCGATTCCAATTTGCGTACGCTTTGGAACCATTGGCAAAGATATCGCCACCCTGGGTGCAGCAGCTTGCGGTGGTTCCAAAGATGTTGGCTCGACGGAAATGTTCTCCACCTCTGGCACTGGCGCTGGCGCTGGCGCTGGCGCTGGCGGGGGTGCAGCCGGCCCGTGGCTCCATAAATCCGGGTCAGTCCGAAATTTGATGGCATCAAAATTAATCTTTGTTTGTCCTGTCCGAATCATCTCCAACGTCTTTTCAAGATCCATTCGCATCGCATCCGCTGTTGGGTAGCGATCACTCGTCCAATATGCACAAGCGGTTTGAATGAGTTTGACCAATTCACGCGGTACCGCTTTGTACATTGTCGGGTCAATTTCAGAAGCGAACAAATCCTTCGGCGTCTCTCCCGTTACCGTGGCATACAGGGTTGCTCCCACAGAATAGATGTCTGCCAAATGGTCTACCCCCTTAGAGTCTGCACGCTGCTCTGGCGCCATAAAGGCCCAGGTACCCATGATCATCCCAGTACGTGTCAGGGACATTTCATCTGTGTCAATGCAGCGGGCAATACCAAAATCCGACACGTAGACGCCATCTGCCTTGCTCAGCAAAATATTGTGCGGCTTGATGTCTCGGTGGACAACACCATTGTCATGAGCGGTCTGTAGCGCCCGCAAAACCGGAATCATGATGCGGATGGCGGCAGGCACATCCAACACTTCCTCCTGCATCAAATGAAGCAGACTTGGACCATCAATGTAGTCCATCACGATAAAACGTTCGACGTCATCGAGATGAACATCGTACAGCTTTACGATGTTCTCATGGGTCAACTTGGCCATGGTGGCCGCTTCCATCTCGAACCGTTTTACAATCTCAGGCTTTTGGGAAAAACGCTCATCCAGCAGCTTTATCGCCCGAACAACCTTTAGATGGGTATCGAAGGCCTTGTACACCGTAGCCATCCCACCGACGCCCAGCTCTTCCAATAATTCGTATCGCCCGTCCGCCAGGGTCCGTTCTGGCATATTGATGCCCCTTCTTGAGGAGCCTACGGTACCACCAATTGCAATAACAATCGGGCATCATTTCCAGAAGCACCGCATAGACCGCCTTGAATGCCCTCCATACCACTACTCAAACTTCCTTTACCAGGGGCATGTTCAATCGTGACGGGTGCTTGAAGCGGTTAGTTGCCCGATAATGACGATGGATTTTGCGATTGTAAGCTGGCTTGTGTTTGCGACCCTGTTGGGGCTTGGAAACACCGTTGGGTACCACAGACTTCTGACCCACCGTTCATTTAAAGCCACCGGATGGGTGCGTGCGACGTTTACTCTCCTGGGTGCCGCACATTCGGGGTCTCCTGTGCTGTGGGTGGGGCTTCATCGATACCACCACGCTCGCTCGGACACTGAAGACGATCCACATTCCCCAAAAGATGGTTTTTGGGCGGGACATACAGGGTGGCTGATCAACGCCAAACACCCCCTACCGTGCATTCTTTTCGCGCTCAGTGGCTTTGGACAACAGTTGATGATCCTGATGCATGACGTCCGCAGATTGATGGGTAAAAACCCACCCACATGGCGATCAGTATGCGCCGACCTCATGAAAGAGCGTCTCATGCGAACATTGGACACGCCCATGGTGATGCCATTGATATTTATGGTCCAGGTAGTGGCCGTATGGATGTATGCAGGATGGTGGGGCATCTTGTGGTTGTGGGCGCTTCATGCCGCAATGACAAACTCAAGTTGGGCAATCAACTCCATCTGTCACTGGCCCGGGTTCGGTGAGCAGCCATTCGATACTGGAGATGATTCACGAGATGTTCCTTGGGTAGCTTGGTTCACCAATGGCGAAGGCTTCCACAACTCTCACCACCGTTTTCCTAAAAGTGCGTGTCATGCACTTCATGGTGGACCCGACTTATCTTGGGCGGTCATTCGGGTGCTGATCTGGTCGAAGCTCGCTTCCGACCCCTGGGTACCGCGCTCGTTTCGGGAAAAGTTGTTGCCAGCCAATAACGAATAGTCGCGACCCCACTCTGCGTCTCTTGGCTACCAGAATATCGATCCAAAAAGCAGCACAGAAATGGGTAGCATCACAACTGAACATCCTTGCGCCCAGCCCCGAAAACGTTTTCTTGTCCAGTCAGCATCATTCATGGAACTGATATAGCATCGACGACAACAGCCGGGAACGACGCGACTGAGTTATTCTTCAGTTCGTGAATACGATCTCCCCCGAACTTTTGGAGCTTTGCGACCGCATGCCAGCCTTTCCGGCGAGCGTGCAGCGTGTGATCGCTCTGGCGTCCGACATCAACTCACCACCCAAAAAGTTGGTGCGTGTCATTGATCACGATCCCGTACTCACCATGAAAATCCTGAAAGTGGCCAATTCCGCATATTTTGGACTTTCTCGCAAAATCATCTCGATCAATCACGCGGTTGTTTATCTTGGCTTGAATACGGTGAAACACGTTGCACTGGCGATTGCCGCCATTGGTTCGCTACCACGCGACAACGATGCCAATTTCGACATGGATGATTTCCTACTCCACTCTTTGTCCACTGCCGTACTGACTCGCTCGCTGGCCCAGAAACTGCGCATTCCAGAGGCAGAAGCCGCCAATTTTTTCGTTGCCGGTCTCCTCCACGACATTGGGCAGGTGGTCTTCGCACAATTCAAACCAGAGGAGTACAGCAAGGTCTTGAAGCAGTCACGAAACAGCGACTGCCCGCTGAATGACGCCGAGAAAGAAGTGTTTGGGTTCGACCACGGCGAAGTCGGCGCAGTCCTGGGCACGCAATGGGACTTTCCTGAAGAATTGGTGAGCGCCATTCGGATGCACCACATTCCAGGCACTGGCGCCCGCAATAGCAACATCCGTAAATGTTTGTTCGTCGCAAACCTTCTGGCCGCACAAGTGAATCGACCCACAAACGCGCCGCCAGCGATGACCGAAGACGACATGCCACCCTGGGTGTTCAGCAACTTTGGAAATGATTTCACGTCGATTATCGAGGAAATGGATAATCTTGAAACCGATCTTCAACAGGCAACAAGCCTTCTGCAAGTGAGCCGCACATGAAGGTTCGATTTTGGGGAGTACGAGGTTCCATACCCTCTCCCGGTCCAGACACAGTCCACTACGGTGGCAACACCAGTTGTATCGAGATCACCACGGACGCTGGATACACCATCATTCTGGATGCTGGGACCGGAATCCGAGCGCTGGGGCTTGAGTTGATGAACAAGCCACCCGTGGAGTGTGCGATTTGTATCTCGCATACCCATTGGGACCACATTCAGGGCCTACCATTTTTCGTGCCGCTTTTCGCGCCCGGAAACACCGTCGAGTTCTACGGTTCCTTTGACCCGGTATACCAAAAGGACCTCAAAACGATTCTGTCCCAACAAATGGAGTACTGCTACTTTCCCGTTCGCGAACGCGAACTCAAGGCCAACATTCGGTACAACACCATCAGGGACAACACTGTATTTCAAGTTGGCGATGCAACCATCACCAACGTTCTAATGAACCACACCGTAATGACGTACGGCTACCGTGTTGAATGCAACGGTAAATCGATTTTCTATTCCGGAGACCACGAGCCTCCGTACAACATTTACGCCAGTGATGACACCTTTCACGGCGAATACGACCAACTCATCCAAGAGAAGGTGCAGCGAATCTGTGACGTTGCCAAAGGCGTCGATGTGATGGTTGTTGATGCTCAGTACACCGAACCAGAAATGATCATCAAAAGAGGCTGGGGGCACGGTACTTTTGCGACGGGTCTGGCGATGGCAAGACAAGCCAAAGCAAAGACGGTTTGTTTTAC
>PALY01000097.1 GCA_002707085.1 Deltaproteobacteria bacterium | reverse complement strand
CGGCCACTCCCTTGGCGCAGGAGAGAAAGATGCGGTGGCTTACCATAGCGAAGCATTCGAACATATGGACTACAGCTTCCTCTTTTTGCTTAAAGATGTGGCCATGAGTTCTGCATTTCGGATGTCAGGGGAGGTTCTATGAAATCACTTTCCCGAAGGACATTGCTGCGGGGCTTTATGCAGGGTGCAGCAGTATCTGTTGCCCTGCCCCCTTTGGAGGCGATGTTCAATTTGTCTGGAACCGCCTATGCCTGTGGAGGCGGTCTTCCGTTGCGTTTTGGGCTGTTTTTTTGGGGAAATGGAAATCTTCCTGAATTGTGGACACCCACAGGAGAAGGCTCTTCGTGGGAGCTATCGGAACAGTTGGAGCCGCTCGCCCCGGTAAAAGATCTGATTTCAGTTGTTTCCGGTATGAGCATCAAGACAGGGAATCTGATTCCTCACCACTCGGGTAAGGCAGGGATTCTTTCAGGGGCTCAACTCAAGGTGTACGAAAACGGACGAGAAGACGGTACTTTTGAAATTCCGAGTATCGATCAGGTCATTGCTGCCGAGATTGGTGGGGACACCATTTACAGGTCATTGGAAACGGGTGTTTTGCCGGGAACGGATGGCTGCTCATACAATGGTCCCAACAATCGAAATCCACCAGAATTGTCACCCTATGCTTTTTACGAGCGATTGTTTGGAGCGAGCTTCCGCGAGCCTGGAGAAGATGGGGTGGTCGATCCGAGGCTTGCGCTGCGGCGAAGTGTGTTGGATTCGGTCATGGATGACATCACTCGTTTGGATGCACGTGTAGGTGCTGCAGATAAAATCCGTCTAGACCAGCACTTCACCGGAATCCGAGAACTGGAACTGCGTCTGGCAAGGCTGCAGGAAGACCCGCCCAGTCTGGAAGCGTGTACGCGTCCGATAGAGCCTGAATTGGATTTTCCAGAGATTGAGGGGCGGCCTCAGATTCAGGCGGTTCACCGGGCCATGACGGATTTGATTGTGATGGCACTCGCCTGTGATCAGACCCGAGTATTTAGTCACTGGTTTTCGGATCCTTTGACCAACAAGTTGTATCCAGAAGCGACCGCAGGTCATCACAGCCTGACTCACGACGAACCTGGCTCTCAGCCAGAAGTGAACATGATCACTAAATTTGTAATGGGGGAACTCAACTACATGATCGAGCGATTGGCATCGATCGAGGAAGGTGACGAGACACTGCTGGACCATATGGCACTGTTGGCGACGTCTGAAGTCAGCAAAGGACAGACTCATTTGTTGGACGAAATGCCGATTATCATTGCAGGGAATGCATGCGGTGCGCTCAATCAAGGGATTCACTACCGCTCGTTTTCAGGGGAAAATACCAGCCACGTACTCTTGTCATTGGTTCGGGCCATGAACATTTCAGCGGCGAGTTTCGGTATGGAAGAAGGGGAGGTCACGGATGGGCTTGCTGCGATTGAAACTTGAGTGGTTGATGCCTTTGGCTTGGCTGTTGGGTTGTGGTGGTGGCTCAAGCCAAGACACAGGAGGTTCTGTGGCCGCATTGGGTGAATGCGATCAACCGGAGGTGACCCAGGTGGCGGTCATCACGGAAATGTGGTTCGCGCGAATAGAAGATGGTGTCACCTGGGGTACAGATCTGGATGGAAATACCACGGGTTGTGGCATCGATGACTATGTCGATCCGGAAGGCAATGGCGGAATCGACAATGCTTCTGGTGGTCTAGTTCCCATTTTGGAATTGACCGAGGGTGCAGCCATCGAAGTGTATTTGCAGAACATGATCAACTCAGGGGAGTTGCTCCTGATGATTGAGATCGAGGATGTGGACGATCCGATGGACGATACATGTGTAGATGTAAACTTGGTTCGCGCTTTGGGTTCTCCGACCGTTGGCACCGACAGAATCATTGAATCGGGACAGACATTTGATCGCGATCCGAACCTTCCCAGCAGTCGTACAGAAGGCATGAGCATTTCCTCTGGAACCCTCTTGGCTTCACCTCTTTATGTGTCATTGCCGCTCCAATATTTCGATGATCACCTGACCATCAATATTCAAGGTTCGACGCTGCGGGTGGATCAAGGTGTTGATGGCCATGTCGCCGGATATTTGGCGGGTGGCGTCCTCACAGAGGAAATCACGAGTTTCGTGGATGGTCGAGGAGACATCGATATCGGTGACTTGATGATCAGCTTGCTGGAGACAAATGCGGACCTATGGCCGGATGAAAACGGTGACTGTAAAGGGATTTCGTTTGTACTTGAGTATCGAGCCAAACCCGCATTCTTTTACTTGGACTGATGCGATACTTTTTGGGTTGGGCATGGATCGCCATCGGGTGTGATTCACCAAAAACTGTAGACACCGGGGCGGATGTTGGTCAGGAAGTAGATCCTCTTTCCTGGTCTGTGGAGGCACCAGGGCCTTTTCAGACTGGCTATCGGAGTTGGGAAGTGAGCTACAGCCCGGGAGAAGGGTTTCCTGAACGCACCATTCGGCTCAATCTTTGGTATCCCACAGACGTGGAATCGGGTCCGACAAGCTTGTATACAATCGGAATCGATGAAGCGGCTTTTGACAGCGTTGATCCCGCAACACCGGTGTACTCCGAAGGGTTTCCTGTTCATGTGTATTCGCATGGATTCAGGGGCTATGGCGCGGCATCTGCATTCATGGCGCGCCATTTTGCCAGCCATGGATGGGTGACGGTTGCACCTGATCACATCAACAACACGATTGTCGACCACAACGATCCTTTGCCTTCGGCACACTATTTTCATCGTCCTTTGGATGTTCGTGCGGTGTTGGATGCTTTGGATTCGTTGCCAGAAGATGATCCGTTGAGTGACCAAATCAATGTCTCTTCGGCGATGTTGTCGGGCCATAGTTTCGGTGCGTACACCACTTGGGCAACAGTTGGCGCAACCTACGACATCGACAATGTCGCTGAAATGTGTGCCACAGTAGAAGGCATTCATGATGATGGATGTACGGCAGAAGAAGAGGCCATGTTCGCTACGGATTTGTCGGACCCCCGTGTGGTTTCGACCTTCCCAATGGCAGGTTCTTTTCGTCGGACTTGGTTTGGCGATTCGGGAGAGATGTCAGTGGCTGGCCCGGTGATGTTCCTGGGGGGAACCAACGACGATGTGGGTCAGCAGGAACAGTTTGAATCAATGGGTGAAATCGATTTTACATGGGTCGAAATCGAAGGCGGGTGCCACCAAACCTTTGCATTGGGCGCCTGCCCTTCTCTGGAAACCGACCTGGGTTTTCACATCACACAAACCTATGCCTTGTCTTTTGCCAGGGTCACTGTTTTGGGTGATTCTTCTGCCCAAACATCAGGGATTGTTTCCGGTGATGTTTCAATCAGCGATTTGGTTACAACCAAAAGCGTGTTGGGGGGTTAGACGGGTCACCTATGTGTGGCTTTGTTGGACTCATTGGTACGGATACGGTTGCGCCTCAGCTTGTGCTGGGGCTGCAGTCCATACAGCATCGCGGTCAAGATGCTGCGGGCGTAGCTACGTTTGATGGGGTTCGATGGGACCTCACCAAGGATTTGGGCATGGTGGCTCAAGTATTGGCTGCAGACAATATTCGGCACATGCAGGGTTCGGTGGGTATCGGGCATGTTCGTTACCCCACAGCAGGAACAACCTCGACACGGCAGGATGCACAACCCTTTCAGACACGAAGGCCAGGCATACTGTTGGCCCACAATGGCAATCTGACGAATGTGCCTGAAGTGACGCAGTCCCTTCGAATGGAGGGCATGCATGTTCTGAGTAGCTGCGATGCAGAGCCGCTGTTGTTGGTGTTTGCTCAAGAGTTGACCAAGATTCGTGCAGCGGGCCATACCTCCGACGATGTGGCTCAGGCAGTAGCGGCTGTGTTCCGACGGGTGCGCGGCGCGTATTCTGTGGTTGCTGTCATGGAGGTTGATGGAGAAACTACGTTGGTGGCTTTTCGGGATCCCCATGGAATACGGCCCGGCTGCTATGGTCGAAGAGCAGATGGCGCTTGGATGGTTTCAAGTGAATCGGTTGCTTTGGACGTGTTGGACTTTAAGAAGGTCGATGACTTGCGGGCTGGAGATCTGATGTTGTTTCGTGCTGGTAAAGAGCCAGTGCAAATAGAGGTCGCTACCAAAAAACCTCAGCCTTGTGTGTTTGAACGCATCTACTTTGCGCGGCCGGATTCGGTGATGGAAGATGGTCGGGTCAACCGCCAACGGTGGAGAATGGGCAGGCAACTCGCCCGAGAATGGGCCGCCAAAGGCTATGAGGCGGATGTTGTTGTGGCGATTCCCGATACTTCTCGCCCTGCTGCGATGGCCATGGCCGATGAATTGGGGGTTCCGAACCGAGAAGGCTTTATTAAGAATCGTTATTCTGGCCGAACCTTCATCATGCCAGATGCTGCAAGTCGAAAAGCTGCACTTCGGTTGAAGTTAAATCCCATTCAGGAGATTTTTGAGGGCAAACGAGTTCTGTTGGTCGATGATTCGGTTGTGCGGGGCAGCACCATGGCGCGCATTGTGGACATGTTGAGAGACATGAAGCCCAAAGAGGTGCATCTCGCGATTTTTTCTCCACCCGTTCGCCATCCATGTTTCTACGGCATTGATATGCCCAGCCAAGAAGAATTGGTTGCTGCTCAAATGTCTCCCGATGATTTGGAAACAACCTTGGCGAATCGTATGGGGGCAGACTCTCTGACGTATTTGACCATAGAAGGCCTTCAAGAAGTCATGGGTTCCGATATCTGTGCCGCCTGTTTCAACGGCGACTATGCAGTTCCCATTTCGGATGATGAACGGTCATTTATCAATGCAGAACGTCGCGATTAACGGCCAAATTTGAGTGTGATTCCAACCGTTGTGGTGTCATTTGAAGGATCGTGGGTCACGATCAGAGGTACACCCTTGATTTGAATGCCCAATTGAGGGGCAATGGAGTCATCTACTCCCGCGCCACCTTTGTATTGGGCGCCACCAATCACGGCGATATCATCGTTCAAATAATAGGCGCCTTGGGCTGTGGTTTCATACCCTACCCCGACATTGGCGGCGTAGTTCACACGCTGTTGTAGTCGGGTGTATACCGGCCCCAATTTCTTTTCGAGCATCATGTCTACGGTATGGGTGACATCAGGGCCATTGGTGTACTTGTATTTGCCCATGTAGGTGGTGAATTCATCCGGGTCTCGGAACCCAAAGTAGGCGCCTGCTTCTAAATAGTCTTTGTTGCCCCAGTTGGTTTTGGCGTTCCCTCCGGCGCTGTACCCGCTTCCCCATGTTCGATCGATGGAACCCGAAGCGCTGTTGTTTCCTTCGGTATCCAAAGACAGGTTGAGTTTTGCATCCAAATCTTTGGTGTCGTAGTTCAAGCCAAATGAAGCCTTCTGGTTTTCGGTCAATGCATACGAGTCGGACGCTCCCAATCGTTTTGCAGACTCTTCAAGACTAAAGTTTGAGGTCAAGCTGCTGGTCAGGGCGCTGGACATAGAAAGAGTCTGCTTCCCACTTCCATCTGTACTGCCAGATTCACTGTATTTGAAGGTGTTTCCATCCTCAGTCTGAGAAAAGGCGTTGCCAACCGTGAGGATGCCAGTGTCGGCGTTGTAGCTCACTTCATCCACCCATTGGGTGTTTCCATCTTCACGGGTAAGGTTGGCTTTGATGGTGGTTCCGGATGTCTTGTGTTCCGCGCCACCCGTGAGGGTGTAGTCGTTGTTTTTAAGAAGTCCTGTGAGTCCAAGAACTTGTAGGTCGTCACCCACCATCAATGCATTTGCAGAAAGAGAGCGTTCATCTCCTCCGAGTTTTGCGTTGACCTCGGTTGTGGTCGTTCCATCGGCCACTCCGACTTTCACAGCACCCACGAGCAGATCGGTTGTTGTAGACAGTTTAAGGCTAATTTCTTGTAGCGAAATATCTCTGAGTTTACCGAGCTTTGCACCGAGTTCAGCAGTCAAACTGTCGCCCAGTTTTAGTTTCTGAGAGAGTTCCGGAATGGGGGCGTTTGCCATATAGGCGCCCGCTGCTGCCAGCAGTGCGGCGGTAACGATGAGATGTGGATTTGCCCCCACCCAGTCGGAAAGGGAAGCCGCGAAATCTTTACCATCTCCCTGCAGCCAATTGCCGGCGGCCTGTCCAAATTGAGCTTCGAATGCTTTGGAGAACTCTTCACTGGACTTTTTATCCAAGTCGCCCATGTCAAGGACAGCATCGAAAGCGGCCATCAACGCACTGTTGGCGTGTGCAGCCATTCGTTCATGGGTCAAATGTGGAGCAATCGCTTCGTATAGTTCTTTACCCAACCACTGGCCCAAAGCCGCTTGGTAGTTTTGCAGCCCGTCTGAGGCGCCTTTTGCTGTGGCTGTTTGTTCCGCCAGCTGTGCATTGGATGTGCCCGCACCACCCGACTGTTGCGTCGGTGCAATTTCTTGATCCGTCCCGGATGAGGACTGTTGCTGGTGGCTGTAGCTAGACATGGGTGAACTCTTCACAGAATAGTAGACACCGCGATCGTTTTCGTCATCTGTTTATTGAGTTGAAAAGTAAGCTGTCACGCCATCGGTACATCGGTCGGTTACCATATGTTCCCTCAGGAGGACGAGATGAAGCTGCATTGCTTTCTGCTAAGTACGTTGACCATTGGATGTATTGTCAAAGATGATGCAGACGAAAACCCGCGTTGTAGCGGTGAAACGATAATTTGCACCATCGCTGGGACGGGTGATGCCGGCTACAATGTTCAGAATCAACAAGCCTTGGACACAGATCTGAACAACCCAAATGCGCTTGCGTTGGATGGTTTTGGAAATCTGTTGATTAATGATGCACGAAACTTTTTGATTCGGAGTTTGAAAGACGATGGTGTTCTGGAATCCATCGTGGGCAAACAGAACAACACCTATGCACAAGAAGGACCAGCCATTGACAGTCCGTTGAAGGATATTGCCGATATGACCATTGGACCGGATGGCATGTTGTACATGGTTGAGTCACAGGGACAACAAATATTGATGGTGGATTTGGTTTCGGGAGAGTTGGTGGTACTTGCGGGTTCTCCAGGAGAGCCTGGATACGACGAGACCGATGTGGCCGTAGAAGATGGACACTTTGATGTACTCACAGGCATCGCTGTGGCTGACGATGGAACCATTTATATCGCGGATGCGGGCAGCAATTTGATTCGTAGCATTTCAACGGATGGCATCCTTTCTACGGTTGCGGGTGCGGATGAGGCAGGCTTTCCACTCATTGATGAGGGCGATCCGAATCGCTTTTCAGAACCTCAAAAAATGGAACTGCACGATGGTGTACTCTATGTGGCAGATACGGGCCGACATCGCATCGTGACCGTCGATTTGGATACGGGAGAACTCACCAACGTGATCGGTGATACCGATGTTCGTGGGTACATGGGTGACGGAGGTGATTGGTCTGAAGCCAAACTCGATTCCCCTTATGGTTTCACCTTTGGTTCAGGGGGTCGCATGGTGATCGCCGATTCAGGAAATGATGCCATTCGTGCAGTCTTGACCGATGGAACAATCGATACGGTTTCTGGCCGGGGCGTTCGGGGGTACGCAGGAGATGAAGGAGAGGCGGAACCCGCGAGTCTCTATCTTCCATTGGATGTAATTTATGCTGAAGATGGTGATTTGATTTTTGCCGATGGCGGCAATGCGGTTGTTCGTCGTATCGATCAACCGAATTGGTAGCTTCGATTAGGGAGAAATCTCAAAGTCTAGGCCTGTCATCCAAGTCCCTACTTCAAACACCAAGGATTCCGACGGATCTACAGGCAGTACCGTGCCGGGAAAGGACCGCCACTCGATTGGCTCCACTGATTCTATCGGCACCAGGTGCGCAGTCGCACGGGCAGCAAGTTCTTCGCTGGGACTGCCCTCTACCATCACCGGGTAGGTGTAAAAGAGTGACTCTACGCCAACCGGGCTTCCTGTGTCTCCATCCGCGCTTTCGAGCAGCGCGAATGTAAACTCAGAGTGTGGGTCCTCCCCGTCTTTAGGCCATCCGGATTCATCGGTTTGATCGACCTTCCATAACTGCATGAGAACTTGCTGTTCCGCTGTCATCACAAGTCCATCTACGAAGATGATTTGACCTTCAAATCCTGTAGCATCGGCATCGGCATCGGCATCGGCATCGGCATCTGCGTCAGCGTCTCCGTCGGCATCGGCATCTGCGTCAGCGTCTCCGTCGGCATCGGCATCTGCGTCTCCGTCGGCATCTGCGTCGGTTTCCTCATCGGCCAATGGGTAGCAATCCCCATCATCCGCTCTACCCATCCCCTCACCGCAATCAGACTCTTCTGGGTCTTCTGCCAATGGATAACAGAGATTATCAGCTGCCCTGCCGTAGCCATCTTTACAGGGTTCATGACAGCCTACGAACGACACAAATCCCAATAACAACCCAGGTTTCATTGCTGCATCTCCTGTCCCATCATGTCATGTGTGGTCGGTCTGGCCGAACTGTACGATACGGTAAACGAGTGCAGATTGGCATACCTGTCGTTACTATTCTTAGGTAACAGGGGGAATCATGGCCCAATTTGAGCTTGAATGGATTGATAAGGATGCGACCCAAGGACCGGTGTTTCGCATTGGAAAAAAAGACGTGTATGTCCGAGAGTATGCCGATCAGCGAGTCCTTCGTCTGCGCGCAAAACATTCTCCGAACCTTGACTACCTGAGGCCTGCAATTCAAGCGTTTCATGAATTGGCAGAACATTGGGGCGCTCCAATCATATACGTCATTGATCCGGACGTGAAGAAGCCGCCTTCGGGCCAATTTCTGTATGAGTGGAGTCGTGCTGCCTGGGCCAATGGCAGCGTTGACCAAGCCTATATGTTTATGAGGAATCCGTTTACCGAAGTGCTGGGTCGTTTTGTTTGCCGTATGTTTTGTGCAGGAGCGATGCCATTTGAGACCATTAAAGGGGATGATGCACTGCAGGCCCGTTTGAACAAAATGGATACCTCTGTCGGACGAGAAGGCTTCTCTTTGGAGCCACTGGGTGGGGCTTTGGTTGTGAAACGGCGTTTCGGTCAAGGGGCATATGGACAGCTGTTGACTCGGCTATTTCGGCGTGCGCAGCCTGAATTGTGAGTAAACCCGCCCTTCCCAAAACAAGAAGGGCTGTGGTTCTGCCATTTTTTGGCATGACCTTGGTGGGTTTGTTTGTTGTGGTCGGTATTGCCTTCGGGGGACTCCGAATTTTCACAGACGTTGATCCGGCTTTCTTTTTTCAAAGGGTAGAGTTGCCGTGGCTGGCCATGGCCGTAGGACTCTTTGTTTTTGGAAATCTGTTGGTTGGCCATCGATTCATGGCGCTTTACCCCTCAGATCGTTCTGATGTACCAGGACCGTTTCAAATCGGCGCCATCTTCTTTTCAGGAAATGTGTTTACGCTATTGTTGCCAGGCCCTGTGGGTGAACTGGCCGCCATTGCGGTGCTGAAAAAACGATTTCATATGCCCATGAACGAAAGTTTTGTGGTGTCTGTACACACCCGTTTTGTTGGGTTGTTTTCTGCAGCTGTTGTAGCGGCACTTGCGTTGCCTTTTGTGCGTCCGGAAGGAGTGTTGGGGCAGGTTCTTTTGGTGGCAGGCATTGTCATGATCATCGGAGGAGTGTCTTTTGGTTTGTTGGCGGCCCAACCGGTCTGGTTGCGGCGATTTGGACAATGGATGTTGTCCTTGATGAGTCCGGATTCAACCGGTCCATTGGGATGGTTTTTAAAAAGATCGGGCCCCAACCTACGATTGTTTGTAGAAAGTCTGACTCGGGTTTGGAACGTTTCTTTTTCAAGGTGGATTCAGGTGGTGATCTGGAGTTTGGTGATCCAGTCGATCCAATTCTGCTCTCTGGTTTGTGCGACCTATGCGATTGCGATTCACCCACAGTGGCCCGGTTTGCTTTTATCTCAAGGGATGGGGAGCTTGACNGTGTTGCTGGCCTTTGTGATTCCGGGCGGTTTGGGGGCCTATGAGTTGGCGGTGATCTCTAGTTTGGCCGGACCGGGTGGCTTGGTTCTTGTGGATGCGGGTATGGCAGCGCTTTGTTTTCGAGTGGTACAGTTGTTGGGACTGGCTTGTGCTGGTGTCTGTTTCTNGGGGTTAGCCAAGGGTTTCTTGTCTCCTGAGATAGCGGTGTCGATGAGGCAAGGATGGATAGGAAACGACGAATGAGATTGTTGGTGGTTGTGCTGATGTGTTCGTGCGTGACCAAAAGTGATTCTGCCATGTCCGACAGTACGGTGAGTTCGGACGATACAGGTACGGTGAGTTCGGACGATACAGGGCCGATAAATTCGGATGATACCGCCGTCGATCGATCTTGTGCTGCGCCGGGCCTTTCATTGTTCCAGGAACTGTCTGAGACAGATTTGCACCCAGCGCCACTAAGACCCCCCGACGAGATCATGGGTTCATGTGGATGGGGTTTGGCTATCGCCGATTTGGATGACGATGGTGCATTGGATGTGCTTTTGGCTGGGGCGTGGGCAGAGACTTTTCCATTGAAAAATGAGGAGGGTCGATTGGTACCCAGTACATCGATCCTTTTCGATGGGGGTCCATTGCCTCCAGGGAA
Organism: Deltaproteobacteria bacterium; assembly: GCA_002707085.1. Classification (GTDB taxonomy): domain Bacteria; phylum Myxococcota_A; class UBA796; order UBA796; family UBA796; genus UBA796. Next base: position 13,746 of record PALY01000097.1, on the reverse strand, counting down.
TGGGTTGGCCATCGGGGACGTGAATGGTGACAACCAGATCGATGTTGTCTTGACACGTTCAAGAGGGTTGGCCGACGTGGTGTACCTCAGTACAGGCGTGGGTATTTTTGAAGGAATTGTTTTGCCAGAATCTCTGGGTGAGAGTCAGACTCCGACCTTGTTTGATGCGGATAAAGATGGTGATCTCGATCTCTTTATTGCCCGGCATCTCGATATTACAGAAATGAACATGTTTGCCTTGGAGGCTCGAACATTGCGCGGTACCGCCAATGGGCTTTATCTCAATGATGGCACCGGATCGTTCAGCCCAACGGATGTNCCGGGTACACCCGATGCCGCCAGTTTCCAGGCCGCTGCACTTGATGTGGACAGTGATGGAGATCTTGATTTGTACATCGCCAATGATTTTGGCCCTTGGATTACGCCAAATGAATTGTTGATCAATGATGGAACAGGGCGTTTTGAAGTGGACTCAGAGTGTGGATGTGATCTGTCGATGTTCGCGATGGGCGTGGCGGTTTCGGACGTCAATGATGACGGTACTCCCGACATGTACGTGACCGATATGGGGATGCCAAACCTTCTTCTGAATGATGGTTTGGGTGGTTTTTATGATGCCACCGTATCCATGACTGCCGCGGTACCAGCAGACGAAATTCATGAGGGGTCCTGGGGGACCAGTTTTGTTGATCTTGACCAAGACGGAAGCGACGATTTGGCAACCGTGTATGGACCCGTACAAACGGGGTTGGATGTAGATTGGACTGAAATGGTCACAGACGAGGCGGCTGCAGATTTGAATGACCCGAGTGGTCAGCACGATGTTTTGTTGCTTCACAAGCCAACAGGCTTTGAAGACGTTTCCAGTTCCTTAGACTTTCAGCATGACGCTCTTGGTAGAGCCGTGGCGGTCGGAGATCTGAATCAAGACGGGTTGCCCGATGTAGTAACGGCAGGATTTACCGAGGATCGTTACCAATATGTTCGTGTACATGTGTCTGATGGTGGGTGTGGACCCGGGCTGAAGATATCGGCACCCACCCTTCCGGCAGCAGCATTGGGGGCTCGCATAAATGTGACCTTGGGAGATCGAGAGATCACCCGATGGCTTCTGCCTTCAACCGCTTTTTCATCATCCGCACCCGAGTTGCATGTGGGTTTTGGTGACGTGGAAGTTGCAGACAAGGTGGTTGTTCACATGATGGACGGTGGCAACAGGACTTTCGATAATGTTCCAGCTGGATCGACCATACGTCTTTCGTCTACTGGGGCGGAATTGATCGATTAATTTGGACCTTCCCAGGGGTCTATAGATCGTACCAATGCGGCTTCACCATGTCTTTGATGACATTCAGGTGTGAGAACGAAGTTTTCCCACGAACGGACTCGTATGCATGTTGCGCCATTGTTTTGGCGCCCACTCCAACCATAAATCGGTAGTAGCCACGTCGGGCTTCTGAGCGGGAGAACAAGGAGCGCAGCGTATCCATCCGAATGTAGTTCGAGAACACATTGCGATTCATATTGTTGGCGACTTCCAGCATTTCCTGAAGGGATAAATGGTTTGTTTTCATGACGGGTTGCCACCAATAGAAGTCACGAAGTTCATCCATTCCTTTGTCTTCGATCCATCCTTCTTGGATGGCTTGGTTCCACAATGTGGTTCCAGGTTCCGGACTGATGGTCTGAAATGCAATGAAGTCGGGCCGCAAGCTCATGGCGTAATGAAACAGTTTGTCCAGCTTTTCTCGATCATCATCGGGCAGGCCAATCAGGAAGGTCGCGTGGCGAACAACCTGTGGGTATTCGACCCGCAATGACTCAAACATCGCCCGCATCATTTCGGTTTCATAGTTGTGCTTTGAAAGGAACTCGAAGTCCTCTTTTTCTTCGCGTTCAACACCGACTAGGTACCAATGCAATCCGGTTTTCACGAGCTTTTTGAATACACCTTGTTTCCGTTCTCGTTCGTAACTGTCAGCTCGGAAAAATCCGTACCATGCAATTTTTTCCCAGTTCTTGGCGATGATTTGATCGGACCAAGCATCATTCCAGTCGGGGTCGATGTTGAAGGTTCCATCGACAAACATAAAGTTGCTGTAGCCGTATTGCCGATGCAAAACTTCCATTTCTCGAACGACTCTTTCGGGAGATTTGACCCGATATCTCGGTCGCGGCTTTCCATTTTTCCAACTGCCCATCTGTGTCCAGATTGCGCAGAAATTACAGGTATCAATGCACCCGCGTCCCTTTTCGATATTGAAGCTGTTTTGAAAGAGACTGGCATTTTTTCGATGACTGATTCGCGGCATCAGGTCGTACGCAGGCATGGGCAACGAATCCAGATCGTGAATTAGAGGTCGAAACCCAGTGTCGAGAACACTGCCATCGTCGTTTAGGTAGCGAAGCCCTTTTACTGTGGAAAGGTCACCACCATAACGGAGAGTTTTGACCAATTCGGTAAAGGTGATTTCTCCTTCACCAAACACCAGGAAGTCGACTGCCGCTGGCCCCAAAGCCCACTCCGGTACGTGCGGGAGCGTGTATCCACCACCCACAGTGATGCATTCAGGGTTTGCTCGTTTGGCGGTACGAAACAGTTTGGCACTTTCATGAACGTAGATGGCTTCATCGCCAGCACACACCATATCGGGCTGCCATTCCCGCATGAGTGACTCTAAAGATCCCCACCCCATTTGTTGAATTGGGCAGTCGATCAGCTTGATCTCGACGTCTGGCATGGACTCTCGAACGGCGGCGGCCAGACAGAGATAGCCAAGGGGAATCAGAAAGTTGTCTGCTTCAGTCAGAATCGGCCACATAAAGCGTGGTGTTCGGACGAACATGATTCTGGGGGGTCGGTCGGAAGGAAGTCCGGCATCGCGCGCTGGAGAAGGCATAGGTGATCGCTAACCGAAACGGAGGGGAGAAGTTGTAGCGGCGCGCAATGCCTTGCATGTCAAGTGACCCAATCGAGGGGACGGAGGTAGGGGACACATGTGTTTACAGGCCTCTTTTTGTATTTTCTCCGCGTAGGATTCATCCCCGGTATTTTTTACGCGGTATCCCAATTCTACCGTGGCTCCAGGGGCGTGAGCCTCTAGATAGTCGGTAAAAGTGCGACGTTCGAGTTCAATCCCATATGCATCTGGTTTGAGCGCCCAGGGACTACCCGGTTCCATTTCAATGGCAAAAGAGCGGCACTGAATTCGTACGCCTTTGGCCACCGCACGACACCGGTCCACCAACTCTACAGCTTGTTTCGGGGTGTCTAGGGTTTCACCCGGCAATCCGAGGCCAAAACACAACATGAGATCTGCACCTTTTGATGCACACATTCGTACAGATTCGATCAACTCTTTGTTGTCGAAATACATGGGACGGAATCGCCTCCGTACCGTTTCATCGGGACTTTCTGGTGACACAGAGATGAGAACGCGATCAAAAGTACGAACCAATGCATCCACCAACTTTGGATCTGGCAGTGCGTAAGATTCAAAGAACATGTTGGTACGAACACCGGATGCTGCAACCTTGTCACAGACTTCGATCCAGTGTTCAGGATCCTTCGGTGTGGGGTCAAAGCATGCCTGAACCCCTGAAAACCCGAGTTCCTTGGACCGTGCAATCAAAGCGGCCAACCGCCCAGGCGCCACCTGAATCCAGTTTGACCGGCCATGAAACTTCTTATGACTGAGCTTTCCTCCACCACACCAGCCACACGTGACCGAACACCCCCTGCCTGCGGGCAGAATCATTGTTTTTCCTGTGGCTCCACCAAATAGTTTTTGGCCCAATGCCATGATGGTGGCTTGGGGTCGTTTGTGGGGAATAAAGAAGGGGCCGCAAAAGTCAGCAATGTATTGTTTGGAGTGACGCAGCAGGTCAAACCTCTCATAGTCGAGAGCAGAGATGCTGTTTGCCGTAGACTGTTCCGAAATCGGGTTGTGGGTGATTGTATTCCCATTCCGCCAGCTCAGGTTGGGTACATCTGCAAGAGAGGTTTGCTTTTCGAGGGCTTTTGCCAGTGCGACAACCGCCACTTCGCCGTCTCCCCGAATGATTCCATCCACTTCAGGTACCGTCTCTAAGATCTCTTGAAACATCGCTGATGCAGTAAATCCACCGAGAACAATAAATGTATTGGGGGCTCCGCGACGAATCGCTTTCACCGCTTCCACAGTGTCCCATGCCTGCTGATGCCAGTGCATGCTTAGGCCGGTGAGAAGTGGGGGTTGTTTGGCGACGTCCTCACTGAGGTCGAAATCGGGTTCGACGACTCTCTGTACGCCCAAATGTAGGATTTCTGTGGGCCAGCCACCCGCTTCAAGGGAAGCCGCCAATGCGGGTAGGCCGACCGCCATGTAGTTGATGGACATGGCTTCCCCCAACGGTCCAAAATGACTGTTGGTTTTGGGGGCATGCAGCAATAAAACCTGCCGACTCATAAAGCGGCCTCTACACGTTCGATGAGTTCGCTTGTAGCGCCCAACTGACGCGCCGCCCATAAAGATGCAATTTTATCCGTTCTGGAGGGGCCAGTTTCTGCCTGTTTCAGCAAGGTGGGAATCGCTTCTTTCCTATCCATTCTTGCGAGTTCCAGTGCCGCCATTCCAGCCACTCCACGCAGGTTCCATTCCTCCATTGAAGGTTCGCCACCATTTCGTATGCGGCTGACCATATGGGCGAGAACGTTCTGGTTGGTGGGGTTGGCAAGGACGGATCTACGTTCACGTTCTGCTGCAATGGCGATGTTTCGAGCGCCGAGTGGGTTTGGCTTCATGTGGGTGACTGAATGCAAGTCTTGTGTGGGCGGTAAGGGCGTTGTTGGAGGGGCGCACTCACCACACCTGGAAAGAAGCTCATGTCTCCATGGTCGGATTGCACCCGTGGAAAGACCCATCAGTTCATTGAAGAATTCTTCGTCATCTGGGAGCTCTATACCCAAAAGAGAACATGTCGAAATCGCTACAAGTGGAATGGTTGGACTGGGTACAGCTTGGGGTCCAACAGCAGCAGCCACATTCACAGCCCAGGCTTCTTGACCCGCGCCCGATGACCAAAAATCCCATGGGTCTATGTTTGAGATGCTTTGGAGTTGGTCTCCACGCGGGGCGCGTGCTTGCCAATATGCCTTGGGTGTACCGGTACCATTTTCGCGCCATTCGGAATGGTGCGCCGCCCACTCGTGCGCATCTTGCACGACTTTGCTTCTCTCAGCGGTTGCTTGTGCATGCGATAGGACGAGGCACAGACCAACAAAGAGTACGGCAGTTGCTGATTGTAAGCGTGACATCACCGATACTGTAGCCGTTGACGGATAGACTCGTCGATCAGTACTGAGCGTACAGAGTGGAGAGGGCTTGAATCTAGATTCAACCAAAGCAGAGCGTTGGCTATGGACTTCATTGGTGACCGGCATACTGCTGTTGCTTTCCGGTCCAGCGTTGCGCAGCCCTGATGGAATCGAAATGTTGCGTCTCGCTGGCCATTGGTTGGGTCACGAACAACCTGTGACCGCACCACACTTTTGGCCGAAACTATGGCCGGCTTTGAATCTTCCTACAGTAGCGCTTGGGTATGACCTGTCCGGAGCGCGCGTACTCAACTTGGTACTCTGGGGTCTGGTTACCTACCCGCTGCACGTATTGGCCTCTTTGCTGGGCGGAGTATCTGCGGGGCGCAGGGCGGTGTTGCTGTATCTGCTGTTGCCACTGATTTGGCCCTTTGTGACGGTGTTGGATGCCCGTCCTCTTGGCGCTTTAATCACCACAGGCTTTGTTGCTTCACTGGTCATGGTGGCCCAACAGAATCGAGGCTGGTTCTGGATGTTGTTTTTGGCAGCTGCAGCACCGCTTGCTCGTCCTGAGGGGATCTTGTTGCCATTCATGGCCGGCTTTGCATGCTGGTGCATCGGTAAATCGTTTATTCGTTCCTTTTTGGTGTCCGGTCTATGTCTGATTCCTCATGTGGTTTCCAGCGGTACCAGTCGGGGAATTACAGATCACGAATCTCTGTATGCTTCTTGGTATGGAACATGGGCGGTGTCTGATATTTTGGTGCTGTTTGGGCCGTCCTCTGTTCCCACTCGTTTTCGCGAATTTGCAATCGCTGCAATGGACTCCCAGGTGGTTTCATCCACTCCCTCCAAAGAAGAAGTCTTATCGTTGGTTCAAAGTATGCCTATGGGACTTTTGGTTGCATCCAGCATTTTGTTGAGTGGCATTGGTTTTGTGGGTATCGCGATGTTGTTTCATGGTTTGGTTCGCATTGTTCCGCGTACACGACGATGGTGGATTGTGGGCGCGATACTGACACCATGGATTGCGATTGCGGTTGCCCCCATGGCCCGTGGGCAAGCAGGCCCATTGGCCAACTACCTATTCTTGTTCCCATCCCTGTTGGCCGTGTTGGCTGTTGGCATGGTGCCGTCTCGACCGGTAAGACTGGTGTGGCCAGTCTTGTTTGCTTCACTTTTGGCGTTTGAAGTTCACAATTCTCCGTTAAAAGCGCCGCCTCCATACTTTTTGGAAAGCAGTGAAGCTGCAGATTTAGCCCATGCCATGTTGGTGAGGAATCCACCACCCCAAGGGGCGGTGGCCGCAGATTTTTCAGGAAGAAATGTCGTGCTTGGGGCAGATCTGAAACTCATCGAACTGGAACCCATATGGTTTGGGCCTGTACCCGATGGCGTGAGCGCTGTGTTGTTGAGTAGTGTGGGCGCTCAGGGAGAAGATGGAGGCTGGGCCATCGAACTGTTGGATGACCCGAACTGGCGCTTGGAGTGGGTCACAGGTGATGGGGATATCGAAGCCCGTCGTGGCGTGGAAGCCCAATCTCTCAGAACAGATCGGGGCTGGTATGCGCTGGTGGTTCGGCGTTAGCGCGTGGCTTCGATCACGAGCGCGCCAGTTTGGCGGTAATCCAGGTACATTTCGTAGCTTGGCCAGTATTTACTGACTGTAAACTCCGCTTCGCTTTTGATGGGTCTGGGGTCTACCACCTGATACCACTTCACGTCTCGCCAGCCGGCCTCTTCAGCCATCGCAGTAATGTCTGAAGCGCTGAGCAAGTGGACGTGTACATCGAGGGCGTCAATCCAGCTGTGTGTCGCCTTGTTTTCCAAGTACAAGTCCACGATGATTGCGAGTTTGCCACCGGGCTTGGTCACCCTGGCCCAGTCCTTGACCGCTGCAGCAGGGTTTGGATAATAGTAGAGGCTTTCTACATTCAGAATGTGTGTGACCGAATTGTCCGCATAAGGTAGTTCAGAAGCGGAAGATACCTGAAAGTTGTACCGGTCATCTTCTTTTGTTGATTCGATGGCACGTGCGATCATTTTGGGTGCAATGTCGACACCAAATCCCTGTCCGGCGCCACGTTCAACGAGGGCTTGTACAGCCCAGCCATTTCCGCATCCAACATCCAACACCGTGGATTCGGCATTCAGGGTCCACGAGCGGATCACAGGGGTGGTGACCCCCAAGTGTCCTTGCGCCATGGATTCTGCACGTCCGGCATCTGCCCAACGATCGAACTCTTTTGCGGCGGCTTTTGCATCAGGAATCATGGGAACCCTCAAGCGTGTGCGGCGGCCATAGTCAGGGTGTATTCGTCTATCATGCGCTCCCATTCGTTTAGGGCTTCACGAAGGGTGTGTTGAGCCGTACGCATCGTTCTGTTTAGGGAACGGATCTCAGCTTTAGGGAGTCGATTGCGTTGCGCTTTTTGCCATGCTGAACGTGTAGTTCTAAGCTCAGATAATGCCTCGTCGATGGCAGCTTCCGCTGTGACCAAATGGTTCTTCAAAGCATCCTGGGTTTCCATGGCCACTCCGGCCATGTCTTCCTTCCAGGTTTCCCACACCTCGCCCCAATCTTTGAGTTGTAACCAAAGGTGTGAGCGGCGCTCTTCAAAGCGGCGGCGGAGTACCATGTCATCGGGAATTCGACGGAGATCCCATGCCATTCCTGTGTAGCTCATCAATGCGATCAGCCACTTTCCTGGATCGTAGTGGTACCACATACGTCCGTTGCGGTAATCGGTCTCAAAAGCATGGTGGTAGTTGTGGTATCCCTCTCCATGGGTGAAAAACGCCAACAAAGTAGAGTCTTTTGCTGTGTTCTGATCGGAGTAGGGTTGGGCGCCGAACATATGGGCCCATGAGTTGATGAAGAATGTGGTGTGATGAACAATCACAACACGAACCAGGCCGGCCCAAATCACCATTCCAAGGATGTTGTCGGTCAGAATACCCAGACCCACAGTGACACCCACATTAAACGCGATGCTGATGGGCCAGTAATATTTGTGCTGCCAGGCACAAATGGGGTCTTTTATGAGGTCTTTCACATTGCTTAGATCATCGTGAAACCGCGAGCGGAACATGATCCATCCCATGTGAGACCACCAAAACCCTCTCCGTGCGTCATAGGGATCGTTGTCTGTATCGACGAAACGGTGGTGCCGTCGATGGTCAGAGGCCCATTCGATGATGCTGTTTTGCCAATTGGCTGAACCAACGACAGCTAAAATGAATTTAGCCAGGTTTGAAGCCTTATATGTCCGATGACTGAACAGTCTATGGTACCCAGCGGTAATGCTCAGTCCACACATCAGGTACAGGACCAAGCAACCGATAAAGGGTGCGATGACCTGCGGTTGCGTGATCAGGTGCCAAGCACCCAGTACTACCGCCAGCAGGGCCGTAATAATGAGGAAGCCTGCGTTTAAAGGCTGTAACTGTCCGATTTCAGGTGTGGCTTTGGCCATGGTTTCATCCTTGAGTGGATGCATCGTGCATACCGTTGGGGGGAGGGCTGCTGCGCGGACCATATACTGTTCAGAGGACAGTTGGGTAGTAGGTTTTAGAAAACTTTCAGTTCTGACTGTCGTTTTTTTTGGCGGTGTATACTATTAACGCCGGAGATTTTGTGTCTGATTACGCCCGCCATAGCCGTTCCGGTTCGAGAACCACGACCTCTACGGATTCGTCCACCTCTACAGAGACGACCGAGAGCAACGCGGCAGCTTTGGAAAATATGCCCAAAGAACAGGTGATGATTTACCTGACGCAAAACAGCGTGACACACCAAAATGATGAAATCCCAGAGACTCTTGCTGCGCTGCAGAAGGCCGATCAATCGGGCCTGGGAAAAAAGAGCATGATTCCAATTTCGGATCCCTTTGCCGATGGCCATAAAACGGACCAGTACGCGTTTGGGCAATCGAAAGCGGATTCGATGACTTGGTGGCATGATGATGCCACTTTGAAGTCAGGTCAAGTACGTATTGGTGACCAAGTGTTGTCCTTGGGGGCAGCTGAATCAGACATCGAACAATCTGCAATCACACAGATACGGACAGACTGGAAAACGGCTTTAGAGCATGTAGGGGTGCCTTCCACGAAAGCGAAAGGCGTCATTGATGCATTGATGACATCCAATGATGGAACTGCTCAGCTGATGCATTCTGGTGGTAGAGCCTGCAATGAATTGTTGCAGCTGATTAGTGTCCTCAATCGGGCGGAAATGGGAGAATTTGAGATCTCCAGTTTCGTAATTTCAGGACACCACTATAGAGGTACAACCTATATATTTGGTGAAATGGGTGACCATGAGTACGATTCAGATCAGACCACTGGTGATACCTTGGATGTGCGGGACATCGAGAAGCTCTCTACAGTGTTTCCGAAGGCGTTTGCACAAGTGGACAGTTTTATGTTCAGCGCTTGCAATACCCATGATTTGGGATTGGAAGATGAGCAAGGCAATGATCGGAGTACCGGAGATTGGGTGAGCAGTACTTTTCCAGAGGCTGAACGGATGGCCTTGTGGAAAGATATTGCTCCAGGATCAGACTACGCGGCCTTTATCTCGGGTGAGTTTGCGCTGGACATAGCCAAAGAAGAAAACGGACAAAACACTGCCTTTGATGATTTGACTTTCAAAAAGACCCAAAAGGGTACGCATCATCGGTATGAGAAGGGTGCTGATGGCACGATGAGTGAGATCGAAACCAAGCGTACCCGCGATAGCTACCCTCACTACAATGACTACAAAGGGTTGAGGAATAGCAACCATGAGGCCTTCCATAAACGGTCTGACCTCATGCAGTACATACTGAAAAAGAGCTAGTTTACTTACAGCCTCCCAATCCTTGTCGTAGCGCTATACCTTGATTTTCCAGCGGGATGTGGTCGGTGTCGAAAGGCAACTCGACGGTTGGGTTTACAATTGAATGATCGACATCAAGTTCGATGAATCGCTGGTTTTCATGGGTTGTACTAAACGCACCGCTGGTTCCAGCACTTTCCAAGGCCGGCAGATTGATCGCAAGAATTTGTGCTGTACGCTCGCATTCGACTTGAGAGTTTTCACATCCTGAATCTGTGAGGATCAATTGAGACGTGTGATCGTTCCACTCGACCTCACGCGTGAACCCAAACGGCGCTTCTGTCACAACACCATCGGCCAAATAGAGCGGAATGTCTTCCCCTCGGAATTGGGCGAAGCCTATGCTTCCATCTTGTTCGCNGATGTCTTCGGAGGCTGCACCGTAACTGTGGGCATAAATCAGTAGACTGCCACCGGGTGTCTCTTGAACGAGTCCTTGGTGGACCGCAGAAAGGTATCCCGTTTCGGGGTATCTCCAGACTTTGGTGAAGTGATCAGGATCAGTGATGTCCCATAGAACAATACTGCCCCAATTGGTGGGGTTTTCATCTTCATCCATACTGCCCTTGTGGGTAAGCAGTAGGTACTCACGGCCATTGAACGAGAGCGGTTGAACTTGATTTGGGTATCTCTCTACCGACCACTCTGGATGGTTCAGGGAAAGGATCGAATCCACTATGGCGGTGGTTCCGCTCGCAGGAGGAACGAGCCACAGGATTCTGGAATTGCTGGTGTCTGCAACGAGAAGGCGACCATCGCCAAGAGCGATGGTGTTGTGGGATCCATATAGATGACATCCTGCCATTTCCGGAAGTTCGTTACAGTCCAAGCCCTCTCTGTTTTGAAGTGCTTCGGGAATCTTGATGCTGTCGATAAACCAATTGATTTCTGGAGGATGACTGATGTTGATGTTGGCGATGGCACCGGGTGCAAAAGGAACATCGGGGTTCCTCAAGGTATAGGTCATCAAGAGTTGGTCGAGATCATCAATGGCTGTGTGGGTCACTCCAAAGATAAGGCACGGTTTCGCAAGACTACTGGAGTCATCTGAACACAGATCTTCGTGGAGTTCGGACAGGCAGATTTCACCGTCGAATTTCGAAGTTTCAGCGTTTACGACCATGACCCTGCCGGTCGATGTTTCGGCCACAATGTATACATCGACCGGATCTTTGCTTTGTCCCGAATCATGGGGCTTCATGATCCTGCAACTCAGAGACATTACAATCCATGGCCAAAGAAGTCTCATTCGAGTCCCAGTGCAGATGGGGTAGACCAGCGTATCAATCCACGACTCACAAAACGCTGTTGTACATCAAAAGCCCAGGCTTGTAGGTGGGCCGCACTACAGTCATCCCCACTCCATACGCGGTTGGAGACCGTACAGTTGCTTGTGTAGTCGTACAGGCCGATGTCGGGTAGATGGAAGCTCCATGTGTGGGTTCCAGGTTTCCCTGCAGAGACCAAAGCCCGGTGAAGCAATAAACGAAGTGTTTCGGTGTCTTCTGAGTCGATGGTCAACCCACCACCCCGACTGAGTGGGTGGCATTCGTTAACGAATAAGTTCGGACAAGCCCCAAGGTTGAAGGCGGGTACGTTGTTTCCGGGCAATAGATGAAGCCAACCGGATGTGTCTCGCAATGCAATGTCACTCGCGTGGTCGGTACTCCACGTTTGTGTCCCATTTCCAACGGACAGGGGCCAAGCGTCCTTGGCCCTCAGGTCGGTGTCGTGAGGAACATCNGGTCGAATCGACATCCCGAAAAAGGTGTAGAGGTTGGGTGCATCAATGGCTTTCAAGCTGTTGACCCAGTCGACATTCAGCTGATCGTGAGGTGACAAGCCACTGATCCACAACGGGTCTTGGGGCATCGTTGCTAAATCGGCCGATAGGGCTTCTTGATGACACAAGGGGTTCCCTTCGCACTCTTCGGGGTAGTCGTGAAACAGAAGTCCAGGTTCCATGGCCTCAAACAACGGTTTCAAATGTTCTTGCTCCCCACACTCGTTCACTCGTCGAAGATGAGATGGGGTCACGCCAAGGGTGCTGTGCATGGGAATATCAGCAATCATTTCAGCGTTGTTTGCTGCATTGTCTAAGAACCCTCGAATGCTTTCTTCATTCTCTGATCGACAGGCGATGGTTTCTGCAGCAAATCGAGGTCGCTCAATGAAGGTCGCGATCCAGATGTTGAGTTCTGTACCCTCGTTGTAGTCGGTTTCATCAACGTAGACGGTGAGTGTTCCATCTTCGTGTAACAGAACAACTTCTCCGACATCATTGACGCCCACATCGATAAAAGATCCCTCCAGAAGAGAGGTCGTGTCCCCGGAAGGGGTCATTTCTATGAGTCCTGTCGTCGTGACCACCAGAAGATTGTTTTGGAAGACCACNGCCGGGCCATTGGCTTGTTCGGTTGGGAACGACTCTGTGGATGAATGGACCGAATCGGATGCGATTACCCATAGGCGGTCTTGCCAGGAGACCAACCGAATACCTGAAGCTTCTGTGGTGAGGCCATCAAAATGCAGACCATCGGTGGTCAGGACGGCCCATTCCCCGTCAAACCACAGGACATCGACAATGGGTTCAGAGAAAGTTTGCTGTTCCATCAGCACACCTTCGCTATCGTATAGGTTGAGTCGGGTTTCTTGAGATATGGCGAATTGCTCACCATTCCAGCCCATGTGTGTTTCACCCAATGGAAGCGCAAGGTCGGCCAATGTTGGACCATCGATTTCTTTCATGTGTTCGATGTGGTCATTGAACTCTGGGTCTGTTGGTACGAAAGTGATTTGTCCGGAACGTCCAACAATGGCGAGCATGGGTCGGTCTGGAGCCATTGCAATGGCCATGGGTGGACCCAGAGATTCAAGTCGTCCACGAGCGACTTCATGTGTGCCGCTTGGACATTCTCCATCGGGTCCTTGAGGCGTCGAATTCTGATGATTTTGTGGATCAATGCAGTACACCCGAGCATCGTGATGGTAATGCGGATCAAGAGCCCAAACTTTTTCTGCATCGTAGTCTCGGATGAATACTTGCCCGTGTTCGGGTTCGACCAGCATTTCAACAGGTGTTGCGGACCCCCGAACCTGTGTTTCCAAGATTGTGCGAAATGGCGATAATTCGATGTTGGGTAAATCCAGCCATGGGTCGGCGACCGTTGCGGTGTCTTCGTTGTTCTTCTCTGGCAGGACTCTGCAAGCACCAAGACCAAGCGACAATCCGACTGCGATGGCTAAAGGTGAATTCATGTTCACGAACTATATATCGGACTGTAGAAAACAGAAGGACATTCATGGATTTGACGTCCTTACGTTGACGGTCGGCCAGGATGGGGTGAGAATGCCTGACAGGTGAGGAATTTGATTATGAAACGCTACCTACTCTTTACAGTTGCATTGGGACTATTCGGTTGCCGTCGTGGCACATCAGAACCGAGTAAATCATTGGTGGAAGACTCTGGACTTCTGGACGCAGATGCGGATGGAAGTGCAGACAACGATGTAGACGCCGATGGTGACGACACTGGCACGGGTGATGCGGACGCCGATGCGGATGCGGACG
>PALY01000096.1 GCA_002707085.1 Deltaproteobacteria bacterium | reverse complement strand
ATCAAATGTACTCATTACCTGCATGGTCAATACATAGGTGTGCGTTCTCGCCTCATCCCGCCAAAAAGCACGGAAGTTGGAAGAACCCCGAAAATGCTGGCAAGTGGGAAGATCGAAATTCAACGTCTCCGTAATGCCATCGTGGGTCAGACCAAGCGTAAAGGGGCCTGGGTTTGGAGGCATGGCGTCTTCATCGTCTGAGACTTCGTCCGACCCAGTATCGACACTGAGATTTTCTGTTGCCGCAGAATCTCCACCAGACTCTTTGTCATCCGCGGTACATCCCACCCCAACCAATATCGCCAACATCATTGCTGCATACCGCATGGCGGCCTCCCTTTCTCTACTTGTCCTAAGAACATCGTAAAGATGCGGCTACAACCCAGGTATCCAATGAGGAGTCAAAGGCTGTGCAGCTACGCAGCCACGTCTTCTTTTACATCAATGGGGTTTCGGACAGAACCGCTCTGTTTAAGGACTTCAGCCAACTGTTCTTGAGAACGCTGACGCTGGTAGACGAGTTCCAAAAGCCGTTCACGCAACGCACGAGTCTGGGAATCCACATGCCCAACACAGGGCCGCAGCACAAGGGTACTTAAAGCCAAGAAACTCAACCCGTACCACAAACCCATCCCATCCCAGCCCTGGAAAAAGAAGGTACAAAGAACCACGCCTACGGTCGCCGAAGGCATGCCAACCAGCATCGCGATCGCACGCTGTAGCGCCTGCCGGTTTTCCAACCCGGTCGCCAATTCCAAGCCCTGATCCAACTGCTTGATGGATCGATCCAGCTTTTCAATTCTGGACAGATGGCGTTGAATGGTTCCTGCGATGAGACTCTCGCCCATCGGTACTCCCAAGGAATCTTCCCCATTCCCTACTCTAATTATAGCGGATCTAAGATGATTTGTCTTTAGTCTGGGTCTGACATGACAAACATCGTCCCACGCCCCAGGATACATGCCGGGTCAATATGCAGCTTTAAAGTACGAAACTGGTCCACCACTTCGGCGCCAACCATTTCGGCCAGCAACGCTCGTTTAATCTTTCCGATCCCATGTTCAGCAGAAACAGTTCCCCCCAACGAAACCGCGTACATGGCCAATTTCTTGTACTGGGTTCGCGCTTCTTCAAGTTCCATCTCATTGCGAGGAAAGAAGTTGAGGTGAAGATGATTGTCGCCAATATGGCCAAAACAAATGGTGGGTAATTCTACGTTTGAATAGGCCGTCATCATGGCCATTAGCCCTTGATCGGGAACCGAGAAGTCCGTCCCGACTTTCGGCATCCCATTCGCCACAACACGCTCATTCACCCCTGCAGGGATGGCGTGTCGTACTGCATGAAGCCGAAGTCTTCCCGATTCATCATCCGCAACTATCGTCGCCTCAGCTAACGCATCGTGTTCCAAAAGTGCATCCCACCAATCTTCCAGGGGTGGCTCTCCATCGTGTTCGATTTCGATAAATAGCGCCGCCCGTGCTTCTTGTGGAATATCAGGGACTCGACTGCGAGCCATGTCCAACGCCGCAGAGTCAAAGTACTCTATCGCTCGCGGATCCAGCGCACCGCCTGTACCCGGCGCCCCTCTCCGTACCGCACCCGCTCGAGCCTGCTCGACAAACGATACACAAGCGTTCAGATCTGAAAAAAAGCAAATCAAGCCCAACACGGCTGCTGGAGCCTCGATCAACCGAAGCTTTGCCCGGGTAATAATGCCAAGGGTGCCTTCTTGACCGATCATCAAGTCCAATAAATTATCGCCAGGATGAAAACCAGCAGCTGTCTTGACCGCGGGTTCTTGCCAGTTCATACGAGGCCAATCTGCAGGGATAGGCGTATTTCGATCAGCCCAACACACCTCTCCGGTGGGAAGGACAACTTCTACAGCCTCGATCCAAGCCCGAGTGGGGCCATATCGAAAACTCCTCGCACCACTGGCGTTGCATGCAATGGACGCACCAATTGTGCATTCATGACGCGATGTGGGATCGGGAGGAAACATCAACCCTTGCCGTTCCAACACATCTTGGTGTTCACCCAGTATGACACCTCCTCCCACATCGTCGGGACCATAAACCTGATCCATTTGCTCCATCGACAAAAGCCAGCCCCCATTGGGAACGGGACCACCCGTGGTGGAAGTACGCTGAGCGGTGACGGTTAGGGGTATGGCTTCCGCCTGGCAGTGCCGCATGACCTCAGACACCTCTTCAGTGCTTCGGGGTATGACCAACGCTTCAGCATGACCGCGCGTGTTGGAGGCATCGGTCAAATAGCCTTCGATGACGTCATGATCTGTGATGATGCGAATATTCTGCATGTCGCACGACTATTACGCCCCGAGCTAAACCGGTATCGTGTAGTAGATTCTACTTACACTCAGTGTAAGATTAGTTCTTCTTCCCCGTTGCACTCGCGGGTGACCAAAGGAGGCACCTGTTGCCCTTGAACAATCAGACGGATCTTCCTCCAATCGATGAGGAACGGGCCATCGTCGAGCGACTGCGCGGTGGTGACCGTGAAGCCGCAGGTGTCCTATTCCAATGGTTTGCAGATGGTCTGTACAGACGGGCGATTCTTCCACGACTCCCAAACAGAGAAGCAGCAGAAGATGTCCTCAAAGACACTTTCCGAATTGCTTTGGAGCGCATTGAACAGTTCAAGAACCATGACCGCAGCATTTTCTTCTGGCTTCGCAGGATTGCCATCAATCGATCAATCGACGTGCATCGGGCTCGCCAACGAGACCGCAAAGCCAGCCAGCACCCCGAAACAACCATCGAACGAACCATGTCCCAACCACCACCAGCACCTGACCGCGCACCGGAGGTCGCGGACACCAAAGAACTGGTAGAGACAGCACTTGCACAAATGAACCCACGCTATGCGCAGGCGTTGCGCATGCGCCTTTTAGAAGACCAAGACCGAGAGATATGCGCCCAAGCCTTGGGCGTTAGCGTTGGAAACTTCGATGTCATTTTACATCGCGCCGCCAAAGCTTTTCGAAAGGTGTACTCGCCATGAGTGAAACACAAGAAGCGAAAAGCCTGGCCGAATGGATCGACGGAGAACCCGGAAAAGCCATTCCTACGATCATCGACGAAGAGGTCGTCGAATGCATCATCGCACTTCGACCTGAATTCGCACTCCCGGCACGCATTCAAGTCGAAGACATCCTCGCATCTGTCACAGAGGGTCCGTTGGTCGATCCTGCCATCGCTCGGGCGCTCCAGACTTGGATAGAAGCCGAACCAGGAACACCACCCCCACCCATTTTGCCCATTGGAATCGTGGAAGCCACGTACGCGCTCAGGCCCGAATTGGCTCCAGCCCCAAGAGTAAGCATCGACGACATTCTGCAATCGGTCACGACTGGACCGTTGGCAGATGAAGCCCTTCATCCGGGTACTGATGAAGTGATCAGTCTCGAAACTGAACGAAGCAAAAGAAAATGGTGGGCCGGCCCCAGCGCAGGCGCCCTCGCCGTTGCTGCCATTGCCCTGATTTTCGTAAAACCGATTGCACACAAAACCAGTTCACCCGATCAGGCCAGCAACATCCCGAGCGAATCAGCAATCGCCAGCGATGCATCAGAAGGTCAACAGGTTCTCGTTGAAGCCACTTTTGAAGCCCGTGAAAAAACAAAAGAGTCCAGTCCAATACGGCCTCAAGTCACCGCTGATTCCATCCCTTCACCGAGTCCGAAACGGGCGAGGTCTGCACCACCGCGAGCGCGTTCCTTTGCAATAAATGAAAGCATCCAGTCCGCACGTGTAGCCAACGAGGATGCACCGCCACAAGCGGCACCCGAACCAGAAGCCCTGGTGCCGGTACAACCCACACCACGTGCAGCCATGATCGATGATTCGATGCTGATGGCAGACATGGACGGTACCCCGGACGCCGCCGGTTCACTTTCTGCTCCTCCAGCAGTATCCGTTTCTGCAGTTCGCTCAAAACAGCGAAGAAAGCGCCCATCTCGAACGGAAGCACAAGCCGGTGGCATGCCCGCTCTCGAGGCCAAAAAAGATACAACTACCATGGATTTTGAATCGGTCGAAGTTGAAGAAGAAGCACTTGAAATGGAGGGGGAAGCCCCCGGTGAAACACGCAGCCGCATGTCCAAGAATGACGCGATCGTTAAGGGCGCAATCCAACGGGCTGAAGCCCTTCTTGAGCAGGGAAAACCAACCCAAGCCCTCGCGAGCTTAGAACGCGCACTCCTGCTTGAAGTGAACAATCCTTTCCTAAAAGCCAAAGTTTGGCGAACCAAAGCAAAAGCATTCGATGCACTGGGTCATGCAACAGAAGCGAAACAAGCACGTAAAACGGCCGCGAAACTCGACCCTGCGCGATAAATAGGTCCCTGTATGTCTATTTCGCCAACCATCGCCGATGTACTTGCCGCCCTCTTCTTGGACGAAAAGGAGCGACAGCGTTCTCAGGACATTCACTTCCGAGATGCTGGCCATGGCTATGATGCTTTCGGAATGCACCCCAGTTTTGTAGCCTTGGGTCAGCTCCTTGTTGCTCCGCTGTATGACAAGTACTTCCGTGTAAGAAGTCATGGTCACGAAAACATACCGTCCTCTGGCCCAGCAGTTCTCGCCGCCAATCACTCTGGAAATCTACCCATCGATGGGATGATGATTTGGTTGGATGTGGTTCGGAATAGTGATCCACCTCGCGTGCCTCGTCCCATTGCAGATCACTTTGTTCCTTCACTGCCCTATTTAGGCACGCTTTTCGCCCGTGGAGGCTTGGTCGGAGGTTCCAGAGGCAACGCGAGATCGTTGTTGGATGCAGGGGAAATGCTGATGATATTTCCGGAAGGAGTACCGGGAATCGTGAAACCGTTTTCCGAACGCTACCAACTTCAGCACTTCCGTGAAGGACATGCCGAATTGGCCATTCGACATGGCGCGCCCATCATCCCCATCGGCGTGGTCGGCGCAGAAGAACAAATGCCAGCCATGTTCACGAGCAGAACGCTTGGCAAACTCTTCGGAGTCCCCATTCTTCCCATTCCCATTGTGCCTGTCCCACTGCCCGTTCGATACCATCTGTACTACGGCGAGCCCATCCCAGTACACAAGAACTACAAACCCAAGCATGCCGATGACCCCTCTGTAGTCGCCGAGGTCGCCGAGCAGGTCAAATCCGCAGTAGACGCTTTGATCCGGCAAGGACTCAGCGAGCGTCAGGGAGTGTTTGAATGAGCAAACGCTCACCGAAGAGACGGATTCTGGTCACCGGGGCATCCGCACCCATTGGAGAAAACCTCGTCCGCGCCCTGCTTGATGACTCAAGAGTCGAACATATTCTCGCGGTCACTGGGCACCCCAAAGACACCTTCCCTATCGAAGAGTCTGATCGCCTGACAGTGCTTCAAGCCGACATCTGCCGTTCTCGCCCGATGAGGCAGGTCCTGTTTGGGGCGGCTCAAGAACTTCAGATCAATGTTCTTGTTCACACCGCGATGCACCTATCAGCCAACGAAGAAGGAGATAAAATCCACGCATACAACGTGGACTCCATTCGTAATCTCCTTGCGATGTGCGAGCGTCACCCAAGCATCGAACGCTTTGTCTTGCGGTCAGCATCCGCCGTATACCAAGTACAACGCGACCTTCCAGTGCTGATCGGGGAAGATCACCCGTTGAATATGGCGGGCCAAGCCCCCCAATGGGTGAGAGATCGGATCGAAGCAGACTTGACCGCATGTGTCCGTATGGGACTCTCTCCGCTTCAGATTGTTGTCCTTCGGATGGCCGAAGCTTTGGCCCCAGGCACAGGCTCTCAATTGTTCGACTATCTACAAAGCCCTGTTTGCTTTCAGCCTGCTGGTTTCGATCCCATGATTAATCTCATGACCATCGCCGATACCGTTGAAGCCTTGCGTGCAGGGATTCACGGAACCGAACAAGGCGTGTTCAATATCCCCGGCGCAGACACACTTCCTTTGAGTAAGTGCATACAACGATCTGGCAGACTTGGACTCCCAGGAATCGACTCCATGCTCTCTCCACTTTACCGTCTGCGCCGCAGACTGACCGGCCACGACTTCCGCTATGGCATGAATCGTCGATGGTTCATCTATTCGGGAGTGTTGGACGGCCGCCGCGCGAGAGAGGTCTTGAGCTACGTTCCAAGCCATCCCATTGACTGGCCCATACCCGACGATGANTAGAACAGCATATGATGNAAGGCAATCAAAGGGCGGTGNCTCGTCTGAATGGAGCCAACTATGAACGTCGTCGTGATCGGGATGGGTGCAGTCGGCCAATACATTGCCAAAATCATGGTCAGAGATGGGCATGAAGTTCTTGCAGTCGACAATGACCAAGAGAAAATAAACCAGGTGAGTGAACGGATGGACCTTGCCACCCTGCAAGGCTACGGCGCAAACCCCCGCACGCTACAGTTGGCCNGAGTGGAAAANGCAGACTTGGTTGTGTGTACAACACAAAGCGACGAAGTCAACTTGATTGCAGCCTTAGCGTCCAAGCGGGTTGGTGCCACCCGGACCGTGGCCCGTCTAAAAAGTGGTGAATACGAAGACACCATGTCTGAGGAAGAAGAGGAAGAAGGTCTTCAGTACGGAATGTTTGGAATCGACATGGTCGTGAACTCTCACATTCTCGTTGCGGATGAAATGTTCGACATCGCGCGATCTCATGGTGCTTTGGATGTCCACATGTTTGCGAATGATCAAATCGAACTCGCAGAGGTTCAGCTTCCCGAAGATTCCAAAGTGCTGGGAATTCCTCTCTATCGATTGGAATTCCCGACCCAAACAAGGATTGGGGCGGTGATTCGAGATGAGCAAATTTTCGTTCCCAATGGGTCGGATACATTGTTGGCGGGTGATCGCGTATTTCTGTTTGGACTGACCGATGGGATGCATGACATTGAAGACCTGTTTNTTCATGGCAAATCGGCCCATCGTGTCGTGATTTACGGTGGAAATGTCATCGGTGAAAGCCTTAGCCGGCANCTCGCAAAAGTGGGTGTCGACGTCACGATCATCGAAGAGTGTCGGGATACTGCCAAACGACTTTCTCTTGCCCTATCGAAGGTCACCATCGTCCATGGTGATGGTACCGANATGACCAAACTGGAAGAAGAAGGGGTGGGTCGTGCAGACCTGTACTTCGCGGTCACCGAAGACGATGAAAACAATATGATGTCGTGTCTATTGGCCAAACGACTCGGAACACCGCGGGTTTGTAGTGTCGTCTACCGACATCCCTACATTGAGATTTACAGGCAACTGGGAATCGACATGGCCATTTCTCCTCGCCAAGTCGCNGCCGATCACATTCTCCAGTTCGCACGCCCAGCGCAGATTGAGGCCGTAATTAATCTTGGCGGAGGCGAAGCCGAAGTGCTGGAAGTTGTCGCAGCAATGGACAGCCCGATCACCGCAGCCCCACTCAGCGAAGTCAATATCCCCAAAGGCGTATCGATTGGTGGAATTATGGGCATTGGCAGTACCCGTGTCCCGGGTGGTGACGACAAAGTCGAACCTGGAGACACAGTGGTCGTCATGGCCCTATCCACGGAACGTAAATCCGTAGAGAAGCTGTTCAAAAGAGGCATGTTTTGAACGCGGAAGCACAGTACCGAAACCTTTCTCTTGTACGAATGACGGCCCGGCCTGTAGGGCTGCTGTTGTTGGTCTTGGCGGTTTCCATCGCAGCGTGTGGAGTCTTGGGGTTTCTCGGCCAACCAGAAGACGGGTGGGCCGCTGCCGACACAATGGAAGGCTTCCACCACATGTTGACCTCAGCGGGAATCACCGCTGGCGCCGGACTTCTTTTTTTGATTAGCAGCATTGGAACACCAGAAAAGATTGGCCGCCGAGAGGCCTTGTTTGTGGTCAGCACAATCTGGTTGGCCCTCGGCTTGTTTGGTGCCATCCCATTTTTTATCGGTGCCAAAATGAGCTGGGCAGATGCTATTTTCGAAGCATTCTCAGGCTTTACCACGACCGGTGGAACCATCCTTCCTGTCATCGAAGACAGATTGTCTGCACCCGTGCATGTATGGAGAATGGCAACCCATTGGCTGGGCGGATTGGGCATCGTCGTGCTGTTTGTGGCCATGCTGCCATCATTGGGAGTGGGTGGAAAGCGACTGTTTCAATCGGAAGCAGCCGGCCCCCAAACCGGCGGTATATCACCACGCATTCGCGACACTGCAAAGATGCTTCTCTGGATTTATCTCTCGCTGACCTTGGCTCAAGTCGCAGCACTCAAACTCGTGGGCATGCCCTGGTTTGATGCGGTGACACACTCAATGTCAACCCTGGGTACAGGAGGGTTTTCAACAAAGAACGGAAGCATCGCCGAATACAATAGCTTCGGCATCGAAATGGTCATTTTGGTCTTTATGTTGCTCGCCGGAACAAACTTTAGTCTGTTTCATTCTGCTCGAAACCATGGCCTAAATGTCTTTTGGAAAAGCAATGAGTTCCGTCTGTACGTCACCTTGTTTGCTGGAGCCACAACCATCATTGCAGCAGACTTAGCCTTGGCTCAGACCTCAGATATTGGCACCTCTCTGCGACATGCGTCCTTCCAAGTGGCCGCCATTATGACCACCACCGGCTTTGGCACCGCAGACTTTGAAGAATGGTCCACTGTATCGAGGCTATTGCTNCTCACCCTCTATTTTTGTGGTGGTATGGCTGGCAGTACTGCCGGAGGAATGAAACTGATTCGCATCATGATCATTCTCAAAGTCGTGGCACGAGAGATTCGAATTGGTTTCCGACCCACCTTGGTGGCGCCCGTCCGTGTGGGTGAAGAAGCCGTCCCCGATGGAATCGTTCGAGCGACTCTCGCCTACGCATTGATCTTCCTGGCCACAGTCATGGTTGGTGCCATCGCTGTGGCTATCATGGATCCCCTCGACCTCACGACCGCACTCATGGCATCTCTTGCATGTGTCGCCAACGTAGGCCCAGGACTCGGGGCGGTAGGACCCACAGACAATTTCGCGCTGTTCAGTGATGGCTCTAAAATGGTCTTGAGCTTTTGCATGCTCTTGGGACGCCTGGAGTTCTTCAGTCTGCTTGCGCTCTTCGTGCCGGGTTTCTGGCGTCGATAAAAATGACCTTGGGTTAGTACGCAAAAGACCACGGAAAAGAACATGTTTACGAAAANCATTCTCATGCTCGGNCTCGCAGCATGCAACAACAAACCAGCGACTGTTGAGACCGGAACGTCTGGATTCCCACAACCCAATACAGATGCCGACGCCGATGCCGATGCAGACACGGACGCAGATGCCGACGCCGACGCTGACACCGACGCTGACACCGACGCAGATACAGACGCCGATGCCGATGCCGATGCCGATGCCGATGCCGACGCCGATGCCGACGCGGATGCTGATGCCGACGCAGAACCTGAACCACAGGTTGTAAGATTCGTTGCTTTGGGAGACGGNGGGGAAGGAAACGAAGCCCAATTTGCAGTCGCTGCAGCCATGAAAACCCTGTGCGACTCCAAAACAGATGAAGATGGACCTGGATGCGAGTTCGCCTTGTATCTGGGCGACAACTTCTACAACGATGGGGTCGAATCCGTCGACGACGCCCAGTTTGAAACCAAGTTCGAACTTCCATACGCCGATATCGACTTCCCGTTCTATGTCGTCCTTGGCAATCACGACTACGGTGAAACCAGTCTTGAATTTTGGCGCACTCCACATCAAATCGCGTATTCAGATCGCTCAGAGAAGTGGGAGATGCCCAGCGAGTACTACACCAAAGAGCATGAACATGCGCTATTCGTAGGCTTGGATACAAATGCCATCATGGTCGAAGACTTACTCGGAGACTCTGGGCAGGCAGCCTGGATTTCTGGTGTTGTCCCATCGTCCTCCGCCACATGGAAGATTGCGTATGGTCACCACCCATACATCTCCAATGGTCAGCACGGAAATGCGGGTGAATATGAAGGCATTCCGTTCATCCCCATCGTAAGCGGCCAAGACGTCAAAGACTTTTTCGATGACCACATCTGTGGACAAATCGACATGTACATCTCTGGTCACGACCACAACCGACAATGGCTAAATCCAACCTGTGGTACCGAATTCGTCGTGATGGGGGCCGCCGCAAAAACAACCGATTTGAGAGGGCGCGGGACTCCAACGATGTTCGAAGACGATTCCAGCGAAGGCTTTATGTGGATCGAAATCCGAGACAACCAACTGACCGGTGAAGTGTACAACCGAGAGGGTGTGATGGAATTTACCCAGACCATCACGAAGTGAACTCATGAGTGAAAAACCTCCCATTACCCCTCTTCCCCCTCGTTCCACCGCAGCGACGGTATTCATGGCGGTACCCATTGTGTTCATTGGCGCTTTGGGTGTGCTTGTCGCTTTGCTCTGGTTCGTGACTGGAATGGATAGCTTCGCCGAAGGTGAACAGGTGACCATCCGGTTCGATAGCGCTTGCGGCGATGAAAGTGCATCCGTTTTGATCGAACGGGCGCGCCAAATTGGAATGGATCCTGTGATGTCTGGATTGGACATGACGGTCCATCTGCCCGACCTTCCTGATGCTCGATCCGCAGTACCCGAACTGCTCGTGACTCCCGGTTCGTTCAAACTGCTCAGCAGTGATGGGTCGCTGGTTTTCGACAATCAAAACATCGATGAAGTCGCCATCGACCTCGATGAGGTCGGGATGCCTCAAACACTCATCAAACTCGACTCGAGCGCACGGAGCGCACTTGTGGATATCGCCGATGACATGATCTTCACCCCATCCATCGACGACGGCACACTCCCCGATGTCACCGGTGAAGTCCTGAAAGAAGACGGTGTTGTGTCCATTTACGGCGGAGAAGGCATTACCGAAGTGAAAATGAGACGCGCTGCAGACAGAGCCATTGTGTTGGCTCATGGCCCGATGCCTTGTGCTGTTCGTGTCATAAGCGTGGATCAACCACCCAACGCTGGATAGGCGCTCGCCAGTTCAACGAACCTTGGAGGCGCTGTGGAATACCGTGTCACACTGATCAAAGGCGATGGAATCGGACCGGAAGTCACTGGAGCGACCTGTCGAATCCTTAATGCTGCTGGCGCTCCCATTGAGTGGGAAGAGGCGCCTGGAGGATTGGAAGCTGTTGAAAAATTTGGGCACCCCATGCCCGAGTCAACACTGAATTCGGTACGGAAAAATCGTCTGGGGCTCAAAGGGCCTTTGGCCACTCCAAAAGGAAAGGGCTACCGCTCGGCCAATGTTCATTTGCGCCAAGAGTTGGACCTATACGTTGGCTACAGACCGGTTCGGACATTGCCCGGTATTTCAACTCCATACTCCGATGTTGATCTGATCGTATTGCGAGAAAATACCGAAGACCTGTATGCCGGTATCGAACATGCCATCAATGAGGACACTGTCCTTACACTCAAGGTTTCCACCCACCGTTCAGGGGAACGCATTGCAAGGTGGGCGTTTGAGCACATGAGAAACCATGGGCGTCGTTCCATCCTGTGCAGTCATAAATCTGCCGTGGTCCCTTTGGCCGATGGCGCATTCGCAGATGCCTTCGAACGCATCGCAAGTGAGTACCCTTACATCGAACATGACCAAATGCCGGTCGACTCTCTGAGTTTCGAACTCGCTCTCGACCCTCGTTCCTTTGACGTGTTGTTGCTCCAAAATCTGTATGGCGACATTTTATCGGATCTCGCCGCTGGCCTCGTTGGCGGATTGGGCGTGGTTCCAGGCGCCAACATCGGGGATCAAATCGCTGTATTTGAAGCCGTACATGGAACAGCACCTGACATCGCAGGCAAAGGCATCGCCAACCCGCTTGCCGTACTCATGAGCGGACTGCTGATGCTGGAATATGTTGGAGAGCGAAAGGTGGCACAACGAATTGAAAAGGCGGTCTTCGATGTTCTGGAAGAAGGCAAACACCTGACCGGAGATCTGGGCGGGAACGCAGACACAGCACGCTTCACTGAAGCGATCATCGACAAGTTGTAGGAGACTGGGATGACACACAAAGTCACACTGATTCCCGGAGACTGGATTGGTCCCGAAACCTGCGCGGTTGTGCAGACCATCATCAAGGCTGCCGGTGTCGATATCGACTGGGATGTACAAGAACTCACCGGTGATGGGCTGACACCAGAACTTCTGGCCAGTTGTCGTTCCACAAAGGTGATCCTCAAAGGGAAAGTGGCATCACCAAGAAAAGAAGGACATCTGCCTCCCACCATAGAACTTAGAAAAGCGTTGGGGCTGTGGTCCACGGTTCGACCCGTCTCCGCCCTTCCCAACCGGGGAGCACGATTCCCTGAGATCGACTTGGTTGTCGTCCGAGAAACCAGCGAAGACATCTATTCAGGATTTGAACACGAAGTGACCGAAGGTGTGTTTGAGGCGGTAAAGATCACCACTCGCGCTGCATGTGAACGAATCGCCAAAGCGGCCTTCGAACTCGCCCGGTCTCACAACCGAAGCAAAGTCACCATCGTTCACAAATCAAACATCATGAAAAAGTCTGATGGACTGTTTCTCAAAGTCTGTCAGGATGTGGGCAAAAACTATCCAGACATTGAAACCGAAGAAGCCATTGTCGATGCATTGTGCATGCGTCTGGTAAAAAACCCTTTGCAGTTTGATGTAATCCTGACCGCAAACTTGTTTGGGGACATCGTTTCAGATCTCTGCTCAGGTTTGGCCGGTGGCATCACCGCAGCTCCATCTGCCAGCTATGGTGACAATATTGCGCTGTTTGAGAACCCACATGGAAATGCACCCAAGCTCGTTGGTGTCGATCTGGCCAACCCCATCCCTATGTTGCGATCAGCATTGCTGATGCTCGATCACTTGGGTGAACACGCCGCAAGCGCTCGCATTATGGCGGCACTCGAGTCCTGCTGCAGAGAAGGAGCCCAGACAGTTGATCAAGGTGGAAACGATGGATGCACAGCCATTCAAGCCGCAATTATAGACGCGCTCCAATAAAAAAATAAAAAATGTACCTTCAGGCCTAATGTTCTGGATCGGCGTTTCCGATCCTGTATACATGCGCCCCATTACACCATTCATGATCGCCCTTTTCTCCCTTGCCCTGGGCATGGGTTCAACCGCTCAAGCAGGTGCCCCCAGCCCAGCTGAGACCATTCCGGCATACAGCCGTGACGCCAATGGCATCGCGCTTGCCGTGACGGAGCTACTTCCAGCGCTGGATAACTGTGTTGCCAGCCATCAAGCTCTGGGCGGTTCTGAAAAAGTCGAACTGGCGATTGCATTCGCCGTAGGCACAGAAGGTGAGGTTGCAAACTTCACGATTCAAAGCCCCAATCTACCGGCCACAGGCATCGATAGCTGCATCGAAGGCACATTGTCCGCGATGCGCTTCAATCCTGGAGCCACAGCAATTCCCGTCCAACTCCCCCTGCTGGCAGGAGCCACCACTGAAGGTGCCGTCCTGTAGGACCACGCTTCCTGTTCGACAATTTGAAAGCGCCAACCGTGTTGGGTGGTTGGCGCTTTCTCATTGGATCTTTGGACCCGATTATTGAGCTGGGGGTGGGCCACCTGGAGGTGGGCCACCTGGAGGCGGACCATCAATCGGTGGTGGACCATCGGGTGGTGGGCCACCACTTGGGGCGCCTGGTGCGCTCGGAAGTGAAGAAAAGTCTACCTTCAGCCCCGTCTGATTCCGGTCAGCAGTGATCCGGCCCATGTCATGAAGCACGGTGAACTTCTCACCCTTGGATGGGCGTCCATTGCCATCGCGATCATCAAGAACTTCGATGACAACTTTTCCAGCGTACTTGGGTACCGCCATCTTAAACGGACCCGTTCCCTTCATCGTGTAGGGGGGTGCTTGGAAATCACCTGTGGGTGCAGCGCCTTCAGGGCCAGGACCGGCTCCACCTTCATCGTCTGGCGTGACAAACGGAGCGACTTTGATGACCAAAGAGCCTGAGCAGTCGCTGCAAAGAATCTCACCACTAAAGAACACATGCTCACCGGACATCACAAGTGCTTGTGAATCTTCTACAGTGGGCTGCTCAGCATCCGCTGGCACCTCTTGCAAATCCTTCGGTACTTCACCAATGGTGAATGTGCCTGCGGTTGCATCTGGGTCCGCTACACCAGGATCGGTCACAGGCTGCACATCCTGATCAGCGCCACCCACCACCGGTGCAGGAGCGGGCGCTCCCCCAGCAGGTTGGTTGTTTGAGGTGCCGCCATCGGGAGGCGTCGGACACCCTACGAGTGCCAGAGAAATACAAATGGGAAACAATAAACGCATCGAGTCGCTCCAAGAATCAAAACAAAGTCACACTATCAGAATGACAAGCTACAAAGACATACTTCACCATGAAGGTTTGCGCATGCATCCTCAGCTTGGAGAAACATCTACCGCACACCGAAAACCTGCACTTTTCCGGCGAATTTCAGGCACAAAGGACGTCCACTCTCCACCTGGTTGCGGACGGAAGTCAAAGTAGAAAGAGCCACCTCTCACAGCGATTTGAAGGCCAGGACCGGGCGCGTGAGCCTCCAACATCTCGCCATGAGCCCCAAATCCATTGTAGGTCGATTGGCGCCAATCATCGATGCGATAATCAGCGGTGTATTCCCACACATTCCCGAACATGTCGTCGACCCCGTATGGGCTTCGACCGCTGGGAAAGCTTCCTACAGGTGCTGTGCGTTCATAGCCATCCGAAGCATCAAAGTTGGGGGTTTCGACACGACCATGATTCAAAGCATCATCCGAATAGCGGCTGCCCCATGGATAATTTCGCTGTTCTGCTGCAGGGCCCAACGCTGCCAACTGCCATTCAGCTTCTGTGGGAAGTCGTTTCCCTACCCATGCACAATACGCTTGGGCGTCGTAGTAGCTCACCAACACCACAGGATGTTGTGCATATTCAGATGGCACTTCCGAAGAAGTCCAATTCCACCCGTCATCTGCCCATGCTTCCCCTACATGAGGAAGCCGATACCCCGTGTTCTTCAGAAAGATCGAGTACTGCTCACGTGTGACCTCCCGCTGGTCGATTAAAAATGGGACGACGTTGACCTGGCGCGCCATCAAACCACGCCCACCCATACTGACCCAGTGTGATGGAACCACATTCTTAGGGGGTTCACCTCCGACTGGAGGCGGTCCTGTGTGGGCATATTCAGGTGCAACTGGCGGCATATGCCGAGGACCTATCGATACCACAGCACTGGGGATACGAACCATTCCTGTTGTCGAAGTCCTTCTTTTGACCTTGATTGGAGGTTCCGGTTGAACCACAGCATCTGCTGGAGCCGGCGTTGGCTCTACTGCCTCTTGGCATCCTACAATGATGCAGATCAATCCAATGTATATGCGCATCGGAATCCCAAAGTAAGGCGGACATCATCGGGCACAGTCGGCTCCCGGTGTGTACAGGTAGAATAACTGGGAAGATTCATGAAACTGCCACCACGAATGGTCTTCCATGTTCCCTTCTGACGCCCAGTCGGATTGGTCGTATCCCCATCAGAATACGACTCTCTATGGTACCAATCGGAGGTCCATTCCCAAACATTTCCACTCATATGACGAAGGCCAGAAGCGACGGGAACCTTGTCTTCATCCACCGGTGCTGTGTCTACCCGCATCACGGCATCTCCACCGGACTTGTTCGCCCATCGCGCCGGTACAGTTTCGCTATTTCCCCAAGGAAATGGACCCGGCTCGCCATTGCAAGCTGCACGCTCCCACTGTGCTTCCGTCGGCAAAGCACCACCAACTGACCGACAATAGGCATCCGCTTCATACCAAGTGACAGATACCACCGGATGACGCCCGTCTCGCCCAGCGGAGCGCATTTCTCGACCCGAGCCACGTGGATTCTTATTCCTCCATGCAAGGCCCTGCGGCGACCAGTGTTGATCGAGGTGCCAACCACCACCCAGAAACTTCTCAAATTCGGACACCTGAACCTCTGTGGCATCCATGGCAAACCCGTCCAAGCGAACGGTTCGAACAGGCTGTTCATCCGGCGCTCGGGTGCTTCCTTGCTCGAAAGTACCTGCAGGGACCCGAACAGCATCTGGGGGTGCTGCTGCAATCAAAAACAGTAAAACCTGTATCATGGGTTGCCATGATACAGGGCGGACGATGAACCCGCAGCTACCGGAGGTCCTATGTTGCTCTTGGTGATCATGTGGGCGTGCAACTCAGAGCCCGCCACAACGCCACCAAGCCCCACCCCGCCACCACCGGCGGTGGGCAAAGTGTCCGGGCATCCGTCCGGGCATCCGCCCGTACATACACCCAAAGATGGCCACAAGTCCGGCGCAGTCATGCAAGATCCCACGGGCTTTCCACCATTTCATGATTGGCCGGCCCCGCAAGGACCCGTGGTTGCAACTGGGAGCGAGTGGTCCGCGCCTGTACAACTCACAAAAAAACCCGATGGTGGGTACCGCCCCCAAATCGCAGTGGGTCCAGACAATCGCCAGCACGTTCTATTTTATGAACGCACCGATGCCGGTGACTTGATTCGCCATCGTCAATCCACAGATGGTTTCTCCTGGTCCACCCCCCAACCCCTTGGACACACAAACAATCGTAATTGGGGTCCGGATATTGTCGCCAAGCCAGATGGAACC
Organism: Deltaproteobacteria bacterium; assembly: GCA_002707085.1. Lineage (GTDB taxonomy): Bacteria > Myxococcota_A > UBA796 > UBA796 > UBA796 > UBA796. The sequence continues at coordinate 15,683 of PALY01000096.1, read as the reverse complement.
CTTTCGGTGGTCTACGATCATGCGCTTCCCAGCTTTCAAAGCCGGGGATTTTCCACCAACTGGACATCAGGCTCTTGGTCCACACCCATCCCCCTCACCCCAGATGATGGCGGTGAAGTGGGCAGTGGACACGTAGCCAATGGTCTCAATGACACATTGGCCTATGTTTACATTGGTAAAAGCTTGGACCCAAACGACAATTTCCAAGCCCACTACCGTTGGTTTAAGCAAGGCTCTTGGGGGCCCATCGGTTCATTTACTGATGGCAGCGTAGATGCGTGGCACACCAACGTGGAACGACGTCCAGACGGCAGTCTGCTGGCTGGATGGGACGTTGGCGCAGGGGGTTCAGAGACCATTCTATATGTAGTAGAAGGCCGCAATGGAAAGTGGGGAACGCCTGAAAATATCAGCGCTACATCCAAACCTGGGGAACGGGTTCACTTTGCCTTTGGTTCAGATGGCAAAGATCACATCACCTGGTTTCACAAGTCGGCCGGACGTCCACAACACATTTACGTCCGGTCTGGAAACCCTGGCCGTTGGGGGCCTGTATCAGAACCAAGCAAGGGCTATGGCGGGGACCACTTTGATCCGGACATCGCCATCAATGGTGCCGGGGGACGGTGCCTCGTATGGGGCTGGGATGCCGGTTCACAGGCTGAACTCGTATACAGCATTGATCGTGGACAAGGGTGGTCTCCCCCGCGAACTGTCGCGTCCATCGGGTGGGGAAAACCAGGCTTACCGAGTATAGATGTGGACACCAACGGGAAATTCCATGTGGTCTGGAACCAAGGAATTCGTGGGTACAATGAAGTCTACGTCGCGCATTTAGAGGTTCGTTGATGCAGCTACTGTTCATCATTTTTCTTGGTGCTTGTTTTCCTGAAACAGTCGAACCTGAACCTTCATCTGTGCCCAGTACAACGGAAGCCACAGCCACACCGGTCATCCCGGTCAACCCGCCCGAAGTGAACCCCCCAAACCTCGTCATCATTTCTCTGGACACGGTTTCAGCAGAACGCCTGGAAGTGTACGGAGGGGCCGCACGCACTCCGAATTTGAACGCATTCGCTGCCGGCGGAACGCTTTTTCGACAAGCAATCAGCCCATTTCCAGAAACAGCACTCGCGCACTGGTCCATGCTGACGGGCGCTCTCCCCGCTGTGCATGGAGATGTTCCAGCATACGGAGACAGTCGCTACTCCGGCCCGACTTTAGCGCAGCTCCTGTCCAAAGCTGGATTCAATACCGCCGCGTTCATCGGAGGAGAAACCCTCACAAACCGAAGCACAGGTCTTGCCAGAGGCTTCCAACTCTATGATGACCAATACCCCTGGGATAGGGCTGATCTGAAGCGCCCAGGAGCCGATGTAGCCCAAGCAGCCACAACATGGATCGACAAACAAGAACGCCAGCAAAAGCCATACTTTGCCTTCGTACACTTTTTCGACGCACACTTCCCGTACACCCCAGCGCCTCCATGGGACACCCTGTACGACCCGAACTACCAAGGAACCTTGACCGGTTCAGATGCCGATCTTCGACCATACCGAGATGGTGAAAAAACACCCACCGCAGCAGATATTCGACACATCCAGGCCCTATATGACGGTGAACTTTCAGAGCTAGACGCTTTACTGGGTCCACTGCTACAAGCACTCGACGGCCGAAATACACTCGTGGTGATCACCGCGGACCATGGCGAATCTTTTGGCCACAACTATTGGTTCAATCATCGCGATGCCCTGTGGGATGAAGTCATCCGGGTTCCGCTACTGATTCGAGGACCCGGTGTGCCAGCAAACCATCAAGTTGACGATCAAGTCAGCCTGATCGATGTCACTCCCACCGTCTTGAAGCTGCTGAACCAAACCATTCCTGCGCCATTGAATGGAACAGACAAAAGTGGACTTTTCACGAGCAAAGCTGCATCTCAAGACATCGCATTTGCAATCACCGATCCATTCCGAAAACAGCCACAATTCGCGAGTCGGATCCCCACATTCAAGCGCATTCAAAAAGTGGTAAACGGAAAAGCAACAGCCCGCGAACAACAGGCCTACAATCTGTCTGACGATCCCTACGAAATGTCAGACGGCCAATCCGTTCCGGAGCGTTTAGACAAAGCCTGGGCCGCCTATCAAGCGGTTTTACAACCTGTGATTGCTCGCTGGCAGGGACCAAAGCCCGCCAAAAGAACACCGGATCAAAGTGAGTACGATCGCCTTAAGGCCTTGGGCTATGTGGATGAGCCGGCAAAGGCGCCAACTCCAAAGTAATGCCGACTGGCCCTTCGGAAACAACGGTCACATTCTTCTTGGCCCACCCAATGCCTCCACTGGCTGCCGCAGGCATGGGCGTCCCTTGAGCACTTCCATCATTGAGTGCTGCACTAAAGCGCACTTGGCTATGGGCAGGCATAGAGACCGACACACGCACTTCCACTTGCCCATTGGGAACGATTCCCGTCTCACCCACCGGTGACCGCCCAGGGGCGGGCATGCCTGAAGCCGGATTGATGTCCTTTACATCGAAAGCAGTCACCGTCAGCATTTGACCAACAATGGGACGCCCATCCTTTCTACGAACGGTCACTTCCGCAGCAATCCATTCCACAGGTTCCACATTCTCAAAAACGGGTTCTGCTGCGTTGTATACACACCGAAAGCCCGTCGCCGAACCTTGAAGGTGATCGTTGAAGCGATTTGCTACGCGCATGTTCGTACTAAATGTGTTCCACCCGCCACCACGCAGGACATGCGTACTTCCGGTCGATGGACCCGCTGGATTGCTGACCCTTCCCTTCCGATACAAAGAAGGGTGGTACACGTCCAATACGTATTCCCAAACATTTCCGGCCAGGTTTACATGTCCGTAGGGTCCAGCGCCTGCTGGACGGGACTCCACCTGTGAAGCCGAACCATCACAAGCTTGAGGCCCACGCGGCCCCACCATGCTGTGGTTCGCACGTTCACAAGTCGGACGATCATTGCCCCAGGGATACACCCGCTGGTCAGCCTCATCACATTTATTCGGATCGCCGGCCCGCTCACATCCTCCGCGAGCGGCTTTTTCCCACTCGGCCTCGGTGGGCAAACGCCCACCCTTGGACGCACAAAAATCATGGGCTTGCTGCCAAGTCACTTCTTCCCAAGGCCTGTCTTTACCTGGACTTCGAACTTCCGTTCGATCCATACAAAAAGCGCTCGTTTTCACCACATGTACTGGCCCTTCGTCTCTGCCGGCTTCCGACGAAACAGACCCCATCAAGAACGCTCCCTCCGGTACCGGGAGTGTTCCTCTTGGACATGACATCGACGCAGTAGAGGCCGATCCATTGTCGACTGGCGCTACAACCGATGGACCCGGATTTGGAGGCTCCGATGAACACCCGACCCACAATAAAAGCCCAATTATCAACGCCATGGCGCTGGATCCAAGCCCCAATCCCGAGGGCCGCCGCCACGGGGGCTTGCTCTGAAGTGGCCCGATGCGCGCGCCCGCAACCAACGCTTGATCCAGACACACAGTTCTTCTGGATAACGAGACCGCCAAGCACCATCCTCGCGAACCAAGGCCATGGTCATCCATTGCAAATGGTCGGAATATTGATCAACGCGTTTTCCTTCGTGTAAACCCTCAACAAAAATGGGTACACCTTCATCGCTCATCGACACATGCCCCGTGTCTGGAGGCGGTCCTACTGCATCAGCCCACACAATCATTTCTTCTACATCGTTGGGCGCATTGAATCGGCGAGCAAATTCAGCAAACACACGACCGCAGGCTTCGGCATCATCGGTTGCTCGGTGAGCGTTGTCCAACGGAACACCAAACAGGTTCGCGATGTGGCCCAAATTGTGTTTTCGCTGCTCCGTCATTTTGGCCCGACTGATTTGCAGCGTGTCAATTTCAGCCACAGTGATGGGCCAATGTAGATCACACCTGGCCAACTCAAGTCGAATAAAAGCAAGGTCGAACGCCAGGTTGTGCGCAACAATAATCGCACCGTCCAGCAATGCTCGAACATCGGTGGCATGTTTTGAAAAAGGGGGTTTATTGGCCACCTGTTCGTCTGTAATGCCCGTCACTTTGACGACTTCTCTGGGAATCGGAATGCCGGGGTTAAACAACCAATCGTGCGCCTTGACTCCTGTGACACGGTATTCCGCATCCATCTTGATTTCGACCGCACCAAACTCCATGACACGGTCACCATCAAAGGGGTTCAACCCCGTGGTTTCAGTATCAAAAGCCACAATGCGATGTTCGGTCCAAGACATGAACCAAACCTAACCGACCGCTACCAAGGCGCCCGTTCAATCCCGACGACGAAACGCGATCAACGGCAACAAAAGGCCTAAACTCCATGGAACGGTACGCGGTCCAGCGGAACAACTGCACGTGGTGAGTTTTCCTCCGTCTTGAAGATCTTCCACAAGCCCTCCCTCTTGGTCTCGTTCACCCAGACCGGTGTCGGCATCGGAAATACCCGTATCCACTTCGCCACCATCGCCAGTATCACTGCCGGTTTCACCCTCTTCTTCCTCTTCTTCGCCTTCTTCACCCTCTTCGCCTTCTTCCCCTTCTCCCCAATCGTCATCACAGGCGTTGCCAATTCCATCGCCATCCGCATCCGCCTGTCCTGGGTTCGACGCGAACTCACAATTGTCTTCATCATCCACGACGCCATCATCATCGTCATCGTATTGATAGACCGTCATTCCGCCGAACCAGGTCCAGGTTTCACTTCGCCACGTACCACCCGAGTCATAGGCGTAGTACCCTGCGCTTCCCCCTGTCTTGAGGTCGTCGACAACCCCACCCAACTCCCACGTTGGACTCTCCCAGTCCGACTCATCAGAAGGCTCATAGTCCCATACATAGGCCCAAACTTGTCCATCATTTTGACCGGCAGCCACGTAGTGTTCTGTGTCCCATGAAATCGAACGGCCCATGCTATCGATTACCCGAGCGTCACCGTCACGCACTTCGATGATTCCAACAAAACCACCAGACACATCAAATGGATTGGAACCACCATCCGAACTTCGAATCCCAATGGTTGCAATCATAAAAAAGTTGGTGGAATCGACATGATTGAACACCAGTCCCTGGGTGTCATCATCTTCTGTGGCAAGCCATGAGTACACCCACATATCGTTGGCATCAATAGACTCGTTGATCAGCCAATTGTCGGCCGCATCACCACTTCCGAAAGTACCACCGTTGTCATCGGTGTCCGACGCTACATACCATTCATCCGCGTACCAGGGATCTTCGTCATACCCCGAATACCACCCATCCAATCCATCCATTTCCGATTCACGAGGAAAGTCTGGATAGGTAAAATGCTCGACTGATGATGACCCTTGCGCAATCCCGAATGAAAACAAAACAAGCCACATAAGCGCCTCCGGATAGACACTATAGGCGAAATCACGTCCAGACTGACATCGAAATAATTGTCTAGACTACAGACTATTCGGCTTTGGCTTTGCTTCTCGTGGCTTTGGTCACCAAGAACCCAATACCAGCCACACCAAAGAAACCGACGATTGCGGCCGGTAAAACAGCCATACCCACACCTTGGTAGGTATCGAGAGGGGTGACACCATCGCGTAAAAACACGCCATACATGGTGAGGAAACCAATGTCCCCAGTAAACTTGTCAGCACCAAATTTCGCTTCGGTCAAAATCGCAAGCGCGCATATCCCAAGGGCTATGATCCACAACAGCGACTGCTTGGGTGGTGCTTTCACAACCTCAATAAAGAGGACTTGAGCGGCTTCTCCTTGCCAGTTGGTGACCTCGCCACGAAGTTTTGCGCCTTCACCCTTGATGTCTTCTCGATACTGAAGCTTTTCACCAATGGTACCCGACCGGAGCTTTCCGCGTTCACGGACTGTTTCGCCCTGTTCCATCTCTACATCGATGGCGTCATCACCAGACTTTCGTCGAATGGTCTCTGCGATCGTAAATTCGTCTCCACCCCGCTCATAGCGAATCGTAAAAGCAGTTTTATCTGTTGGGCGATCCTCATCTTCTTCGCCCAACATGGCGGTAATCATCACCGCATAGTCACCATCCGTGGGTATATCGAGTTCGAATTTATCGTCGTCACCACGCACCTCTGCCTTGTCATAAACAGTGCCAGGATTCAGGACGGTGTACGCCATAAAACTCGGCATCAGACCCGCCATCAGCATGACAGGCCACGCCAGCAATGGGATTTTAACCAAATCCAGCATCCGATGAATGGCTGGCAACAAGACCAATAAAATGACGAGGATGACTACCCCAATCGATAAAATATCTGCGACTTCCATTGCTTCCTCACGAAGGTCTACTTCCCGTTAAGTCACCCCCCGTTAACCAATTCATCCAAGGAGGCCCCATGCGGCTCAAAGATCAAGTTGTACTCATCACCGGTGGAAGTCGCGGTGTTGGGGCCGCCGTTGCCAGAGCCGTCGCCCGTGAAGGCGCTCATGTTGTACTCGCTGGGAAAACTTTGGAGCCACACCCCAAGCTGCCTGGAACCTTGGGAGAAGTCGCCGAAGAGGTCCGCGCATTGGGACGAGAAGCACTGGTTATCCAAACCGATGTACGGTTTCCGGAGCAGGTACAAGCAATGGTCGATCAAGCCGTTGCCCACTTTGGCAGACTCGACGCCCTGATCAACAATGCAGGAGCCATATTCTGGGGTTCAACAGAAAACTTCCCCATCAAAAAATACGATCTGGTGATGAACGTGAATGTCCGTGGCGCTTTCTTGGCGTCCCAAGCAGCCATTCCNCACCTGCGGAAAAATGGTGGACACATCGTCATGATGTCGCCCCCCATNCACCCGAAAGCAGCCGTNGGAAAAGCNCCCTACCTGATTTCAAAGATTGGTATGACCATGGTGGCGATGGCCATCGACGAAGAAGAAAGCAACATCGCAGCCAATGCCTTGTGGCCCATCACAGGCATCAGAACNGCNGCNACNGTNAACTTGGGNATGGGNGGTGACGAGGAATGGAGAACGCCCGAAATTCTTTCTGATGCNACAGTCGAACTNCTCGCCCNAGACCCGGCCACNTCNACTTTCCNCGCATGGNTGGANGAAGANATTTTAGCAGAAGCCGGGGTGACCGACTTTGATCAATACGCATGTGTTCCCGGNAGTACACCCAGNCCCATGAGCATCAAACTCGTCGATCCNGACTGGTCCCGCTAGAACATCAACCNGCGAACAAAGACTGANNCGANCCATTCCATTNAANTGCGTCCAAGCGTGGTCAGGAACGAAGNTCATATCGATACCGGCTANTNCCAATATCAATGATGTCNCCCGGCTCTAAAGTGCAGACTTGAAGCCCTNTTCCGTTGACCTTCATNGCNCGGTAGCCGCCCGTGCGTTGNAGCACATGGTTTCGACCATTCCACAGCAACGAAGCCGCTGTAGCACCCACAAACCAACCATTCACNGGAATCTCTGCACCTCGACCAAGGGTCCAGGTCGTTTCCCCTAGCTCCCACTCCGTCGCTTCCGTTNCTGTCTCAGAAACAAGTGTGCCNCCCTCCATAAAACGTCTGGCATCCAACAATCGTTTCATCATCCCTTCAGACAACTGATGGGTNGAGTCACTCGANGCCACCGTTTGAATGGTGAACCAGCGCTGCAAGGNAGGAACATTAAGCCGATGAAAACGTCTCGGTATTTCCCCTGCAATGTANATCAACTCAAAGCGACCCAGNCGAAGNAGATCCCCATTCGACAACTGATGNGGATCNGAAACACGCTTTCCATTGACGTACACGCCGTTGTGACTGTCGGNATCCACAATGCTGTATGCGCCGGATGTCCACGTAATTTCGGCATGCATTCGNCTGACGCTGGGATGATTTAACTGTAATTCCGCCCCATGNTCNCGACCCAAGGACACGTCTTCTCCATACAAATCAAATACCCGATGCTCCCCATCCGGACTCTGTACGATCAGACACTGCATAAAAGGTCTCCTCCTNAAGAGTACCGGAAGCNGAGTGTTNAACAAGAAAAAAAAGTGAACCCGGTATTATGAGATCCGTGGTTGAATCCGATTCACAACCCACCCCCGACGGTCGAGGAACATCATGCGCNCGGAAATGAGAATCGNACTCTCAANGATATCCATGCTGCTATTTATGAATACAGGAATGGCGCAAGANTCAGAGAANCCAGAGGANACACCTGATGATGAAGCGGGTGANGANACACCCCAAGAACCACCCTCCGAACTGCCCGCTGATGTCCAANACNAGGCAGAGGCCGTTCCTCAACTCAGTCGTTCGCAGCACAACTGGCTAGAGCNNCGCCGAGCCGTCNTGCCACAAAACCCCTACGCNCAAACCGATTTCACAGCCTATGTACTGGAGTGGGGAGAAACAAAGATCGGTGCAGCAAGCATTACGGTGGGNGCNCTTCCGTTTACTCAAATCGGTACCGTACCTGCACTCGACGCACTGGGAGTGATCAANGGCCACATCAAGGTCAACATCCTGCATACCGACATTTTCGATATGGCNTTGGGCAGCAACTACTTTCGCAAGCAAGCGGGTGATTTTGTTGGCTCTCACTTGGCNGGATCTGCTCTTGCATCCATCCAGNTACTCGANCCTTGGTCAATGCANGTAGGCCTCGCCTACGCAAATCTATCCTCATCGGGAGTGCCGGATCTCAGCCAGCTACCGNCCGTTCTGACGGGTGGTCAAGATCCTGAGGCCTTCCAGGCCAGCCAAGAAAACAATCAAGAAGCTTGGGATTTTCGTGGGCAAACAATGAAAATCAANTTTGCCACCGATGTTCGATTTAATCGAAGAGACAGCCTAATTCTACAGGGAAGCGCCATCGTGTGGACCAGNCTGGAACGCGGCTTTGAAGCGCCACCCATTCTGGGCTTGGAAGAAGCATTCGCAGCAGTAGAAGACCAATCGAGTCCCATNTCNGAAAGTTACAACGCCAGTATTGCCTGGCAGTGGGCATGGAGAAGAGTTGACCTNCGAGTGGGTGTTGGAACTTCGGCAACCCCTGGTGCATGGCTACTAAAGTCNACCGACCTCAGTTACCGTTTTGGAGGAAAAACCAGAAGTTCTGAACGTCGAATGAATCGCACNTGGAAACGGAACAAGTCAGACACCAAATAGAACAAAGGTCAAATCCAANACTNCAAACTGATGTATCGTATGNNTCAAGGGAGTTGAACATGCGACTANCAATGCTTTGTTTATGCGGACTTATTGCATCATGTACCGTCGAACCCAAANCCGGNGACAGCTCCGATCCNGGTCCAGNAGACAGCACAGAATCCGGNACNCCCCCGGACAGTGANCCTCCCCCCACAGACACATCCGATAGCGNNTCCAGNATCACCGATACCGCAGANAGCGGTGAATCCAGCTCCGATACCGCAGACAGCGGTGAATCCAGCTCCGATACCGCAGACAGCGGTGAACCCANCNCCGATACCGCAGATCGAGACAGAGATGGATTCACCCTTGCCGATGGTGACTGCAACGACGAAGACGCTTCGACATACCCNGNCGCNCCNGAANNATGTGATGACATCGATAATGACTGCGATGGGGATGTAGACAATGACCCAACAGATGGTGTTGTCGGATTCTTGGATATGGACGCGGACGGATACGGTGATGATCGCTTTTCGGTGAGCGAATGCGAACTTCCACCCGGATATGTACTTGAAGGCGGCGACTGTAATGACACAAGTGCAACCACATCGCCAGGCGCAGAAGAGCGTTGTGACTGGGTCGACAACGACTGCGATGGAGACGTCGACGAAGAAGTCACGCTCTCTTGGTACGCAGACGCTGATTCAGATGGATACGGAGACCCAGCAATCGTTGTCGAAAGCTGTGATCCCGGACCGACTTACGTCGCCAACAACCTAGACTGTGCAGATGATGATCCTGCCTCGCATCCAGGAGCTCTGGAAGTATGCGATGACGTCGACAACGACTGTGATGGAGACATCGACGATGGCGCCATCGATAGCCGCACATGGTATCGAGATGGAGATGGTGACGGTTACGGTCTCTCAGACGACACTGTTCGCAGTTGTGATGTGATCGATGGTTATGTCACCGAATCCAGCGACTGCGACGATGACAACGCCCTTATCCATCCAGGAGCCACAGAAGTCTGTGATATCGATGATACCGATGAGGACTGCTCGGGCTACGCAGACGATGATGATGGTGGGGTAATTCCAGCCGGTTTGACCACTTTTTATCCAGACCTCGATGGCGATGGCTTCGGTGCAACCGCGTACCCATTGACCCGATGTGATGCCCCCGCCGGCTATTTGTTGGATGGATCTGATTGTAATGATGCCAATGCAGACATCAATCCAGGAGTCACTGAAATATGCAATGACATCGACGATGACTGCGATGGAGAGATCGATGGCAGTGGGTCCTCTGATGCATCCACCTGGTACGCAGATTCCGATGGTGATGGTTTTGGAGACCCCGACGCTGGTGTGGTGGACTGCGCCGCAGCAACCGGATTTGTGAGCGACAACACAGACTGCGACGATTCAAATCCAAGTACAAATCCCGATGGCACCGAAGTCTGTGACGACACAGACAATGACTGCGACGGGGATACGGATGAACCGGACGCCATCGATTCATCTGTTTGGTTTGCCGATGGTGATGGCGATGGCTTTGGTGTTGCAGATAGCACCAGCCGGTCATGCTCAATGCCCCTTGGGTACGCAGACAATGCCGATGACTGCAACGATGGTTCGGCCGACGCATACCCTGGCGGAACAGAGGTATGTGACGGACTAGACAACGATTGCAATGGTGAAACAGACGGTGCTGACGCTGAAGATGCGGAGCATTTCTTCCGCGATTCAGACGGTGATGGATACGGTGATGAGTCTGACAGCATCTACTCCTGCGAAGCGTTGCCAAGTGGGTATACGCTCGATGATTCCGACTGCGATGACTCCAGTGCTGAAGCGTACCCCGGAGGTGTAGAAGTCTGTGATGCCCTAGACAACGATTGCGATGGCGAAGCAGATGATGGCGTGGACTGCGGACTGGAAATCACTGTGGAAGGAATCGGTGGTGACATCATCATTTCTGTGCCATGTGAATCCGGCGAATACAGCTGCCAAGCCCAGCATATTTGTAACGAACTGACCGGCGAAACTTGCGAACACCAAACCTATGACTGCGCAACAGGCTCTCTCGGTTCTTGGTACCCCCCCTCACACGGCGGTGGTTCGAACTTCAACTTTGCCTATGAATACGATTTTTACAGTTCGGACTACGGAAACATTTGTGACTGTATTGGCGTCTCCGCAAGCTACGGAATCGATAGCAGACACCGGTATTGCGGAACAGGACGATGGGTTCGTCGATAAGCCTACGGTGAGTCAAGAATCAGGGTGACTGGCCCATCATTCAAAAGCGCTACATCCATCATGGCTCCAAACACGCCACGACCCACATGCCCCACGCCTTGGTCAACGAGTTGTTCGCAAAACCGTTCATACAGTGGTGCTGCAAGATCCGGATGAGCAGCACCAACAAAACTGGGTCTCCGACCTTTCCTGCAGTCTCCATACAGTGTGAATTGAGAGACCACTAAAGCCTCTCCCCCTACATCCAGAAGAGAGCAATTCATCTTTCCGCCATCGTCCGGAAAAATTCGAAGGTTCGCTATCTTGGATGCCAGCCACTGGCCCGAAGCTTCATCATCGCCATCGGTCACACCCAGCAACACCAATACACCCACACCACACCGGCCTGTGATCTCTCCATCCACAGTCACCTTCGCATGCCGAACACGCTGAATCACTGCACGCATGGCACGCTCACGTCAACCACGACAACAACAAACCCACCAAGGCACCCACCATCAAAAAGCCACTGGCGAGTCCCATGCTGATTCGAGAACTGAGAAGGTTTGGTTCAGATGGCACAACACGATTGGAGAGAATCATGGCCATCACCACGCCACCAATGAGTCCACCAACATGGCCCAGATTGTCGATAAAGGGAACAAACACCCCAATGGCCAAGTTCAGAAACACCCATGGCAAAAGCTTTTTGCGAAACATGTTTCCTATGTGGGGCGGCAAAACGAATTTGTAGCGCCAACCAAACACAATGCAGGCACCCATCAGGCCAAAAATGCTGCCAGAAGCGCCGACACTGCCGACCGTGCCACCCAACCACGAAAGGGTGGAGCCGCAAAGTCCCGCGACCAAGAACAACCATAAAAAGCGTGTCGCACCATAAACGGACTCACACAGACGGCCCAAACCGTACAAAGCAATGCCATTCAACAACAGGTGCATCCCATCACCATGAAGAAACAAACAGCTCACCAATCGCCATTTTTCTCCGCCCGACACCTCTGTTGCATACATGGCGCCCAGCTTGACCAACACACCTGTTGGGCGTGAGGCAACGATAATACCCGCCAAATTGGCTTGCCCCACAGCGAACGTCAGCGCGCCTGCAAGCAAATGGGCAATGCCAATGATCACCAACAATCCGGTCGTCATCCACGGACGCCGGATGCCATCCGCCAGTTTTTTCCAAACCGCTTGTTGCGCCTTGAACTGAGCAATCAGCCTTGGGTCCATACCTTTGGGAAAGTCTGGATCTACGGGATCTGCCACGCGACGACCTCCTCAACGGGTTTCGTAGACCACCCCAAAGGCAATGCTCCGAGAGTCTCAGCATATAGCCCCACCTGCAATCCGTCTTGTACAACCCGCAAAGGAAAGCCATCTTCCGCAGCCATACGCCCCACCTCAACCCAATGGGCAGGAAGTTCACCCGGAGAACTGTGAACGGGTGCAACCACCACATCACCCGACTTTCCACCACCGGTATAAAAATCCACTCCCGCATCATTCATCCGTTGGCGGAAGGACCATTCCCCCGTGAACGCGGTTGGCTGAAACTGAATCACTGCAGCCCGGGCCAGCTGTGAACCCGCTTCAAAAAAGCGGTGTTCCGTCACTGTGAGCAACAGCGCCATACATAGCTGCACCGACCCACCGACCCAAAGCAAAGTCCGGCCTCGGGGCTGGTCACCTACCTCCATCACAATCAATATGGCAAGTGGAAGCATCGCAGTCAGCATGTACCGGGGTGCAGCAAAATTATGGACCCCCCAAACCGTGCCCAACACCGCCAAGGCCCACAAAGCCATGAGCAAGCGATCTGCGTTCTCCTGTGGTCTTTGCCAGGCCCGCATCAAACAGAAACTGGCCAACACCAACTGCACGGCACCCAAGGTGGCACACCCCATCAAGATCAATCGCTGTGACTGACTCAGGTCGTCCGACCATGCCCATAAGCTCACACAAGCGGCAACAACGAAGGCTGGGAGCCACAAATGACGCCACCCTTTTACCAAGAGGGCCAATACGCCAATGCCCAAGGGCAATCGTACCAACATCCCCAAGGCCCGGCCTTCACCCGTGCCTCGGCCAATCTCCGAGGCCCGAGTCAGCACCTCCCAAAGGTGGAAACGGCCATACATCATGGCCAACCACAACTCCGCCGAAAACCAAGGGATGGCGGCTGCAATCCAAAAAACAATCGATGTGCGCAGACCTCCTGTTCTCCATCCATGCACAACAAAGACAGGCACCAACACCAGTGCCGGGTATTTGGTCAGACCCGCCAACCCCAAGGCGGCACCCCCCAAAATAGCAAACCGCCAATCCTCTTTTTCTCGCCACCCCATGACGGCGGTCGTAGACAACGCTGCCACCATTAAATCTGGCATCAGTCCACGCTGTACCCCCAACACGACGATGGGAGTCCCCAACCAACAAAAGAGTCCCAGAACAGGGCGCCTGGAAACACCGTCAATCAAACGTCCAGCAGACCACCCCAACAAGGCCGCCAAGGGTGCGCCAGCCAGCCAACGCACTTGGGCCAACTCCGTCGTAAAACGCTGCCAAAACGCCACCCACTCCAAGAACAACGGAGGGTGGGCATACACAAAAGCATCCGGTTCTGAACCCCCGTACCAAGGCGGCCACGGACGCCACCAGTGATAAGGCAGCAGCGGATTGAATTCCCGGGTGATCGCCAAGTAGCTTTCCTCATCGAGGATTGGCACACTGGCGGATAGGAAAATGGCTACCGAAAGGCAGAGCAAGATGGAAAGTCGAGTCACAGCACTCATGATCGAACTTTAGGCCTCAAACAGCAACTGCGAACTCCCGCAGCACCTGATTCAACGAGGTCTTCTTATCGGTACTCTCTTTGCGCTGACCGATGATCAACGCGCATGGCGTACCGTACTCCCCAGCCGGAAAACGCTTGGGTCGTGTACCCGGGATGACCACAGCGCGTGGCGGAATCGAACCCTTTGTGACCACTTCTTCAGAGCCTGTGACATCCACAATTGGGGTCGATGCGGTCAGCACCACATTGGCGCCAAGCACGGCTTCCTCACCAATGTGAACGCCCTCAACCACAATGCACCGAGAACCAATAAAAGCACCATCTTCGATAATCACCGGACGGGCGCCAGGCGGTTCAAGAACACCGCCAATGCCCACTCCACCCGACAAGTGAACATTCTTTCCGATCTGAGCGCATGACCCCACAGTGGCCCAGGTATCCACCATCGTACCCGACCCCACATATGCGCCGATATTCACATATCCAGGCATGACCACCGCACCTCGCTCCACATGAGCGCCAAAGCGAATGTGACCCGGAGGGACCAATCTGACCCCCTGTTCTTGAAGGTTCTTCTTGAGGGGAATCTTGTCGTAAAACTCGTACGCACCCAACTCATGGACTTCCATTTGAGCGACACGGAAGTACAACAAAATGGCCTGTCGTACCCACTCGTGAATGATCCATTGACCATCAACACTTTCTGCGACTCGAAGTACGCCGGTATCCAACAACCCGATCGTCTCATGCACCGCTTCAGGATCAGGTTCTCCGCCCGCAGCAAAAGCTTCTATCCGCTGTTTCAATCCTTCCATGTTTTCTCCATTTCTCGCCACAATGCGGCCGCTTCTTTGCAATCATCCATGTTGGGCACCATGGCAAGTCGAATGTAGCCATGGCCACCGCCATCTACACCAAAAATTCGTCCAGGACTGACCACGATACCCAAGTCCAACAAACGCGTTGCATACGCTTCATCGTCTCCACCCGGAACCGCTACCCACAAATACAAACTGGCTTCCCGACCCAGCACCGTGAAGCCCAGCTCATCAAACAGATGGAGGAATAGGTTCTTCTTTTCGGCAAACAAGGCCCTGCGTTCTGCCACGTGGGAATCTTCAGACCATGCTGCCGTCGCAGCAACGTTGACAAAATCGGTCGGCACCAAACCAGGGTTCGTTCTCAACACAGCCAAACGCCCAATCAAATCCGCATCACCTGCCAGGAAGCCGGAACGATAGCCGGTCATCCCCGACCGCTTCGACAGCGAATGAAGGACCAATACTCCTTCCACACCACACTCAAGCAACGAGTGTGGTGGCTCAGATTGGTACACATCCGCATAGGTTTCATCGGCAACCAGTAAAATGTCGCGTTCGCGACAGAAGTCGGCCTCTCGCTGCAAATCATCAAGTCCCATGACTGCGCCAGACGGGTTGTGGGGCGTGTTGAGCCACACCAACCG
>PALY01000095.1 GCA_002707085.1 Deltaproteobacteria bacterium | reverse complement strand
CCGCAATGCCCGTTTTGGTGGCGATTCCTGTTTTGCCGGTATTCATTTTGATGTGCCTGGGAATCGTCGGTTGGTTTCGTGGTCGTACGGTTGATGAACGTTCGCAACTTCGTACACGTTTATCGACGCTGCCCTCCAGTTCGGCGGAAAAGCTTCAGGTATTGGAGGCCATCTTTCGTGATGCTGCAGGCATACGATTGGGCGTACCCGCGCCCGCATTGGAGCGGGCAATGGTTGCGGAATTGGGTGAAGAAGCCAGCAGTCTGTATAGCGATTTAGAACATGTCCGCTACGGCGGTGGCGATGCGGAAGACCTTGAGATGCGGGTCCGTCGCTTTGTGGAGGACACATGATGATGTTCTTCTTTGCATTGTTTTTGGGCTGTTCGAGTGGTGGTCAGGCCGAGTTTGATGCGGGTGTCAGCGCATCCAGATCAGGCGATCAGGTCACAGCCGTTCGATCTTTTGTGGATGCCTTGGATTCAGGTGGCCAAGATGCTTCGGTTTACCATGGCTTGGGCAATGCGCTGTATCGGGAAGGCCGCGGCGCAGAAGCTGTGGCCGCTTGGCGCAGGGGGCTTGCACTCGATCCGACCAATGGAGACATTGCGGCCAATCTCGACCAAGTGCGCAAGACCTTCAAAGACCGTTTGGACCCGCCAGCGGCTCACCGAGGCGCATTCTTTTGGCAGTCCGCCCTATCGCCTCTTGAGACCGCCTTTGCCGGTTCTATTGGGTTGTCGCTGGGCTGTTGGTTGATGGTGTTGGGTCGTGTTCGTAGACTTCGCCATGGGCGGGGTCTTGGGTCCAATGAACGTTGGTTCGGATTTGTATCCGCAGCGCTCGGTATAATTTTGGCTGTGTCCACGGTAGATGTTTTACAGCAGCGCGCGGGTGCGGTTGTGATCGCAAATGAGGTGGATGTGCGAAGCGCTTTGGGTCCTGCTGGAGTCAGTCTTTTTGTGCTGCACGAAGGCGCTGAAGTCACTGTGGCTGACTCTACTGATACCCACCAACTGGTGGTTCTTTCTGATGGCCGAAAAGGTTGGATAAACACCGATACACTCCTTTCTACAGACCCTGCATCGCCGTTCGTTGTTGTGCATGGCCCGTAGTGGATTTAAGCTCCCCTTCTGGAGGCACTTATGCTCAGAACCCTTGCATTGATTTTTGTTGCTGGCTCTATGGTCGCCGGTTGCTCGATTTCGTCCAAACTGAAAAAGCTCGATGACGAAGAGTACAACCACTACATGGCTTTGCGCGTGTACATGGATCAGCCCGACGCTCGGGGTGAACGGGAAAAGACGGAACGAAAAGAGTTTCTGAAGCTCAAGACACGGGCTGAACGAGATCAATGGCTCAAAGACAAGGATTTGTGGGATCGTTTTTATCAGTATGACCCCCACATTCGTCAGAAGATTATTGATGGTGCTGTCCAGGTGGGTTGGGACAAGCACATGGTCTACCAGTCTTGGGGATATCCACTGATTCGCCGTAGACTTCCAGGGCGTCAAGCACAGCGCTCAGAGATGTTTATTTACCGCTTTGAGCAGTTGGCAGATGGTTCGCACCAAGTGTGGCAAGAAGGCAGCAAAGACACCTACAAAGCGGCACGTTTGTACATCAAAGAAGTCATTGTCGATGATGACTTTGTGGCCGAGATTCGGGAAAAAGCAGCCTCTTGGTAGAGAACAAGTCAGCCATCTGCCTTGACGGGCATCGATTTGGGGACCAAAATAGACCCAGTCGAACATGGTTTTTATTCGCGTGAAGGGCAAGTTGTGAAGATTAGTCTCATCAGTCCGTACCCGGACATCACCAACTACGGTCTCCGGACCTTGTCCGCTGTATTGCGTGAGGCAGGCCACGAGACACAGGTGATCTGCATGCCGGACTTCGCTGGAGACGGTGAGAGCGCACACACCAAGATGTCTGAACAGCGGTACACGAGTTCTGCCATCGAGCAGATGGTGGAGACTTTGGCCGATTCCGATTTGGTCGGAATTACCTTGATGACACACTATTTTGATTCGGCCAAACAGATCACCAAGGCGGTTCACGAACACTTGGGGCTGCCGGTCATTTGGGGTGGTTTTCACCCGTCTGTACGACCTGATGAATGCATTCATCACTGTGATTATGTGGCGGTTGGAGACGCAGAAGACTTGATTTTGCGTCTTGTTGAAAAACTAGAGGCTGGCGAGTCCGACAAACTGCATGACATCAAATCGCTCATTTGGAAACAGGGCGGTGAAGTCATCCGGAATGCAGTGGGTTCGTTGGAACAAGAGTTGGACAGCTACCCGATTCCTGACTTTTCTACGGATGATCACTATGTCCTTTTCGAGGGCGAAATCCTACCAGTGACCCGTGATTTGCTGCGGCGGTATTTGCACAACGGGACCGTGTCTCGGATGTTTGGTCGCACAGGCTATCAAACGATGACCGGCCGCGGATGCCCTCATGCGTGTACCTACTGCGGAAACTCTTTTTACCGCGACTTGTACAAGCGTCAGCGCTACGTTCGGTACCGTTCTGTGGAACACGTGATGCGGGAACTTGAAACCGTGAAGCGCTTGTATCCGTTCATCGATTTCATCTGGTTTTCGGACGACTCTTTCTTTGGACGTCCCCTTCCTGATTTGTTGCTGTTTGCTGAAGAATACAAAAAGCGGATCGGCGACCCATTCTACGTGTTGGGGTCTCCTGGAACGATCACCGAAGAGAAGTACGAAGCCTTGGTGGATGCAGGCTTGCTTTGTATTCAAATGGGAATCGAGCATGGCAGCCCACGGCTACAAAAGATGTTCAAGCGGTCCACTATGGGCAACGACAAGATTCTTAAATCCGCCGAGATCATTACGCAGTTTGCAGACCGTACAGCACCGCCTCAATACGACGTGATCTACGACTTGGCCTACGAAACGATGGAAGACAAGCTGCATACATTGCGGCTCATCTCAGATTTACCGAAGCCATACCGACTTCAGGTCTTCAGTGTCATTTACTACCCAGGCACCTCCCTGCATACGATTGCAGCACGGGACGGGCTGGTGAACGATGAAAAAGCAGAAATCTACGACCGAATGTTCTTTGAACGGCACGACAGCTACACCAATACGCTGTTGTTCCTTGCCCGTTCCGGGAAGTTTCCACATCCGTTGTTGAAGGTCCTTATCGACGAACGGGTCGTGACTGCGGCCACCAGTGACTACATGGCACCCTTGGGTGAAGTGGCGAAAAAGAGCTTTTCGATTCTCCGAAAAGTCATGCGCAACCCCGCCATAGAACGGGCTCGGGCTCTGGGAACCATGGAAGGTCTCAGTCGTTTTGAGGCACGCTTAGAGGGAATGACGGGTGCGAATGCGGGCGCGGCCGCACCGGGGAAAGCGGCCAAGTGAACACCACTTTGGAACGAAGCCAATCCAGCCCGCCAATCCTGATTGACTCAGCCAGTGATGTGGATGCACCCATCGTTCTTGAGATCTATAGAAGGGTGCTGTCCGAAGAGCGTTGGATGGTCACAAGACCCGATGAGTTCAACGTAAATGATGAATGGCAAGCCAAGATTATTCGTGAGTTGAACAACTCAAGCAACAGCCGATTTTTGGTGGCTCGTATTGGTCCCAGGATCGTGGGCGCTTTGTCGGTCACCGGTGGGAAACATGACAGACTGATGCATCGGGCTGAAATCGAGATTTACGTGGATTCAGATTGCCGAGGAATGGGGGTCGGTCGCGCACTGATGGAGTCTGCGATCACTTGGTCTAAAACAAATCCGATTCTCGATAAACTGAGTCTCTATGTCTTTGCTGACAACACCCGAGCGATTGCTCTTTATGAAAATTTCGGCTTTGTCGTAGAAGGCCGAATGATTGGAGAGTTCCAAGAAATGGATGGCTCCAAACGTGACAATGTGATGATGGCTTTGGTCGTCTAAATCGACTTGGGGCACGCTCTCGCGAAGTTTTCAAGCATCTTCTTGCAGCCTGCTTCCAGTGCGTCCGCAAGTCCAGACGAATTGATGAGTCCCCCCAAAGCGCCGCCCGGATCGTAGTCAAGTCGAAGCGTGACCAAGGTGTTGGTGGATGGCTTCATGGTTCGGAAACTGAAGTTCAGTTTGCCACGTGTCCGCTTCCCATCGGTTTCGACAAGGATGCGTCGGCCCCCATGGCTGTCGTCTTTTTCGACAAATTTGTAGCCCATGGTTCTTTTCTTTCCGGGTGTGGACAATCCCAACTGGTAGGTGCCTGCCGAACCAGAAACAGAATCGAAAGCGCCTGCAGTGATTTGGTCGTGATTGTTGGGATCGCCCAACCAATCAAAGGCATCGTCGCGCTTTGTTCCGGTAATGAGAATGTCTTGGGTGATGATGGCCATGGTTTCCCTCGTTTGTACCCCTAACATACGGCGGGGGTACGCTGCGGACGGTTATGGGGCCACATGCGCGCATTGGTACCATATGTCGATATCCCCATCTTTGAATGGGGTCCGCTGGTTCTTGATTCATGGACCGGCCTGGTTTTGCTGGGCTTTATCATTGGATTGGAGATTACCCGCGCCCGTGCCATTCGATTGGGCTTGGATGTTCGAGACATTGTGGATGGCTCTGTCGTCACAGTGGGTGTGGGGTTTGTGGTCGGCCACATCGTTCATGTGTTGGCCTACAACCCAGAACCGACCTTGTGGGAAAACTTGGTTTCCATCTCTCGGGTGTGGGCGGGCTTTTCATCGACCGGTGGGTTTATTGGTGCGGTGCTTGGAAGCTTCGTGTTCTTCAAGTACATCCGAAAACGGGAATACTGGATTCACGCTGACACCATCATGTACGGCTTCCCATTTGCCTNGGTTTTGGGTCGGTTGGGCTGTTTTACTGCACACGATCACATTGGTGCGGAGTCAGATTTTTGGTTGGCGGTACAGCCTGGTCGTCTCTTCCCCGATGCATCACGACACGATTTGGGTTTGTATGAAGCCTTGTGGACGATGGTCATTGCAGGGCTGTTTTTCATGTACCGAAACCGAAAGGTAAAGCCTGGTTTCTTTTTGGCTTTGTTTAGTGCCACATACGCACCCATACGCTTCATCTTGGACTTTTTGCGCAACACNGACNTGGANGGTGCCGATGTTCGCTGGGNGGGACTGACACCTGCTCAGTGGGGCATGTTGGCGCTTACAATTGTGGGTGTTGTCCTTCTCCGGAAGTTGAGCGGAGAACCAGAACACGAAGAGTAGGCCCATCGGCCTGCCGTAATGGACCCTTCTTGTGCTATCGTTCTTCCGCTGCGGCATGGGGAACAGGCCGCCAGATGGGAGTCAGTATGCGGATGGTTGGCCTATGTGCGTGGTGGATGTTGGTTGTGGGGTGTGCAACGGAGTCCAACGACCCGGGCGTACACCCAGACGAAACGAGTGAAGTCCCTGTACAAGCCCAGGATGCTGCAACAGTTTCAGACGAATGGACTGCCGATGTTCAAGCACGGATAGCCCTGACTGAANTNGCGCCAAAAGTCGAAGGCGATGGCTTGATTGCAGGCCAGCGTCCGTTGGAAGCCAGTGTGCGATGGGACGCATCCGGTATGAGTCTTGTGGATCGCAGAAACGATGGCCAAACCACCCGCGTGTTTACCTCAGCCTTTAATGGTCAGCCGATTGACGCCGCCGTGTTTGAAACAGGACCGTGTTTGCAAAGTGGTGAAGTGGGTGTGGATGGAGAATGTCTGCGCCGTGTGCAGGCAGACTCGGGTGTGATCACCCAGTGGTGGGAAAACCGGGCAGAAGGATTGGAACAAGGGTGGACGATTCATGAGCCATCCGATGAAGACCAACTCACCATCGATGTGGGCTTTGACGGTGCCACGGTCACNGTANAAGACGACGGTGAGTTCGCGAGTGTTCGTCGCCACGGCAGTTCACCTTTGGTGTACAAAGGCCTCAAAGCCTGGGATGCAGAAGGCATTGAATTGGATGTCTATATGGCAGACATGGACGGTGGTGTGCGGCTTCACATCGATGCCACAGATGCGGTGTACCCGGTCACAGTTGATCCTTGGCTGACGAATTGGTCTTTCCAGTCGGACCAGTCGAGCTCTCATTTGGGTTTCTCAGTGTCTTCTGCGGGCGATGTCAACGGAGACACCTTTGATGATCTTCTTGTGGCGGCTCCCTATTACGACAATAGCCAAACCGATGAAGGCAGGGTGTGGTTGTTCTATGGCTCTGCTGATGGCTTTTCTTCTGCAGACTGGACATGGGAAGCGAACCAAAACTATGCACAGACGGGAGCGGAGCGGTGTGCCATTGCAGGAGCGATGGATCTCAATGGTGACGGCTACTCAGACATTGCGATTGGTTCTCGACGCTATGACAACGGCCAGTCAGACGAAGGCGCTGTCTTCGTGTTTTATGGTTCTGCCGATNGTTTGGCAGACACGCCTGACTGGATGGCAGAAAGCAATCAAGGTGGCGCCTATATGGGGCAATGCGTGGCATCTGCTGGGGACATCGATGGCGATGGATACGGTGATCTGGCGATTTCTGCTATTTATTATGACAATGGCCATTCCAACGAAGGACGTATCTGGCTGTACCCAGGGTCTTCGGTAGGGCTTCGCTTTCACACATGGGTGTACGAGCCTGACCACTCCAATGCGTATGCGGGATGGGGTCTTGCGGGTGCTGGAGATGTAAACGGTGATGGCTACGATGATTTGGTGGTGGGCGTACCCAATTGGGAATCGGGTCAAACGGATGAAGGAAGAGCCGTGCTGTTTTTGGGTTCAAGTTCTGGCTTTTCGGACACCCCAGATTGGAGCTACGAAAACGACGATGATTACAGCTATCTGGGCAGTGTGGCCGGTGCCGGTGATGTCAATGGTGATGGGTACGCCGATGTCTTGATTGGTGCAGAAGGTGCCAGTGGTAACCGGGGTAGGTCCTATTTATTCCATGGCTCAGCAGATGGATTGACGGAAAGCCCAGTGTGGGAGACGGTCGGAGACACCTGGTGTGACAGCGCCCGGATGGGTAGCTCAGTGAATGGTGTGGGTGACATCAATGGGGATGGGTATGCAGATTTTTCTGTGGGTTCCCGGACCTATCGCTGCAACTATGGTCGAGTGCAGGTGTATCTGGGTGGACCCGATGAGGATGGGGTGCACTCCCGGTATGCTGATTTAAATTCTGGAAGTGGGTCACGCTCAGGCTATTCGATATCCGCGATTGGTGATGCAAATGGTGATGGGTACGCAGACCTTGTCTACGGTGCGCCTTATTACTCGTCGGGACACACAGAGGAAGGCCGGATCCAAGTGCAGTTCGGTGGTCAGAGTGGTGGCATAGGTTCTTCTGCCAAAGACACGGTGCATTCAAGCGATGAAACCAATGCAGATTTTGGTGCCAGTGTCACCCAAGTGGGGGATGTCAATGGAGATGGCTTTGATGACATTGCTGTGGGCGCGCCTGGAGTGGATGGCGGAGGCACAGACAGGGGTGCTGTCTATGTGTTTTATGGAGACGCCACGGGCATTGAAGACACCCCTGGAACCACGCTTACATCGGCTGTAAACGGGGCTGAGTTTGGTGCCTCTGTTGGTGGTGGCTGGGATGTGGATGGCGATGGCTATGGCGACCTTGTCATTGGCGCTCCGGGCTANACCGGAAGCTACATTGGGGAGGGTGCNGCCTTTTTGTATCGAGGCGGNGCCACAGGACTGGCNTCCACCCCGAGTTGGAACAAATTGGGTGGACAAGTGGGTGCTGAATTTGGCGCCCATGTGGCCATTGTGGGCGATGTAAATGCGGATGCCATGGCAGATGTTGCCGTGTCTGCTCCCTTGTATGATGGTGGGGAAACCGATGAAGGCCGGGTGCAGGTATGGCATGGAACCTCTTCTGGTTTGCCCACATCTCCTGCATGGACTTTGGAGTTGGACCAGGCAGAAGCGGAACTCGGTCGCGGCTGTGCCGGTGCGGGTGATGTCAACGGNGATGGGTTCTTTGATGTGGTGGTGGGCGCTCCCAAATACGATGATGGCCACTACGATGAAGGCCTTGTGCAGGTCTACTATGGGTCTGCAGAAGGGCTTGGCGATACAGCCGAATTTGAAGCCCAGATTGACCAGCACGATGCGTGGTTGGGCTACGCGGTCAGTGCGGCTGGAGACCTGAACAACGATGGCTACGATGACCTTGTGGCTGGGGCGCCCAGATTGAGCGACTCTCATTACCGAGAGGGCATCATTTATGCTTGGCTTGGCGGTGAATCCGGCTTGTCGACACGCCACTTCACCTGGTCTCCAAACCAGATCGAAGCGTTGGCGGGGTCCTCGTTGGCACCGATGGGAGATGTAAACAACGATGGCTACGGCGATGTCGGTGTGGGCATTCCAGGTCACGATGGTGGAGAAGGCTACGCCTATATTTTCAAGGGTGGCTCCAGCGGGCTTACCACCGGTACGGTCATGGGCGTTGGCGGTTCGAGTGGAAGCCGGCTTGGTACCGTGGTGGCCATGGCTGGTGATGTGAATGGCGATGGCTATTTGGACATTGCTGTATCCGAACCCGGTGCTTCGTTTGATACAACTTCAGAAGGGGGGGTCCGCATTCATTTGGGCAACTCTTCGGATTCGAATAATGCGGTGATTGGATCGCCCACACAGAACCGTCGGGTGGGCGAAGAAACCCCGATTCATGCCGGTGCGGCTTCGGACGAAGAAGCCTTTGATGTATGGATTGCGGCCTGGTCCAGCTTTGGAACCAGTCGGGCCAAGTTGGAGATCGAGGTCAAACCCCAAGGTGTGGCTTTTGATGGTGAAGACCTGCTTGTGGGTGACGATTGGACCGACATTGGAATGGTTCGGACCGAGTTTCAAACCACAGTGTCTGACCTTGACCCTGCCACGGCCTACCATTGGCGGGCGCGGATGGTGTACGACGCTTCTCGGTTCCAGAAACAACGGCACTCTCGCTGGAGTACGTCTTCGGGTGGGTGGTCGTCCCAAGCGGTATCGATATGGACGGTGATTACGCCATCGGATGATGATGGNGATGGATACACCGCGGCCACCGATTGCGATGATGACGATGCCTCTATTTATCCAGGTGCTACCGATACTTGGTACGACGGAGAAGACACCGATTGTTCGGGTGGTTCCGACTACGATGCGGACGAAGATGGCGATGACTCTGCTGACTACGGTGGGAGCGATTGTGATGACACCGATGCGAGTGTGAGTTCGCTTGCATCTGAGGTGTACTACGACGGTGTGGATTCCGATTGTGCTGGCGATTCAGACTACGATGCGGATGGTGATGGCGATGATTCTGCTGACTACGGTGGAACCGACTGTAACGATGCAGACGACACGATTTACGCGGGTGCAGATGAGACCTGGTACGACGGTGTGGACTCTGATTGTGCAGATGACTCGGACTATGATGCCGATGCCGATGGTCATGTTGGCACCGCATATGGTGGCGATGATTGCGATGACACCGACCCCACCATTTATGCAGGGGCAGTAGAGATCCCAGAGGATGGGATTGACCAGGATTGTACCGGTGCGGATGCCATCAGTTGCTTTGCCGACGCGGATGGTGATGGCCATGGTTCCACCGACGTCGTGGGTTCTGAAGACTCTGATTGTTCAGATGAAGGCGAAGCTTCGAGTGCGACCGACTGTGATGACACAGATCCAACATCGTACCCAGGTGGTTTGGATGTGGCTGACGATGGAATCGATCAGGATTGTTCAGGGACGGATTCAGTCACTTGCTACATCGATGCCGACTTGGATGGCTATGGCGGTTCCGTATCGACCATTTCCACAGATGGTGATTGTGCCGATGTGGGTGAAGAGATCACCAGTACGGACTGTGATGATTCCGATCCTGATGTACGACCAGGTGGTGAAGACATTCCAGGTGATGGGATTGATGGCGATTGTTCGGGTGCAGATGCAGGCAGTTGTTTTGTCGATACCGATGGCGATGGCTACGGATCGACCGACATCGTATTGGCCGATGATGGTCTGTGTGATGGCGATCACGAGTCGACGGTGAGTACCGACTGTGATGATCTGGATGTCGATGTGAGTCCAGGTGCCACGGAAATTCCAGATGATGGAATCGACCAAGACTGTTCAGGATCAGATTCTGTGACTTGCTATGTGGACGCNGATGACGATGGCTTTGGTTCTGAATCCACGGTGGTGTCTACCGATGGTGATTGTGATGATCCGTATGAAACATCGGCTGCAGGGGACTGCGAAGATGGCGATGAATCCATTTATCCGGGCATGACAGAGTCTTGTGACATGATCGATTCAGACTGCGATGGCGATGTGNTCGAATCGTACGATGATACCGATGGCGATGGCGTACCGAACTGTGTGGATGACGATGATGACGGAGACATGTTTCCTGATGTTGTCGACTGTGAACCCGAAGATGCAAGCATTCATCCNGGNGCCACNGAGTTGTGTGACTTCATTGATTCCGACTGTGATGATTCTTTGGTAGATGAGTTCGTTGACACCGATGGTGACTCGATTGCTGACTGTGTGGACACCGATGACGATGGTGACTTTTATCCAGACGAAGTGGATTGTGGTCCGACAGATCCAGACATTCATTACGGGGCCGAAGAGTTCTGTGATGCGGTGGATTCCGACTGTGATGGTTCATTGACCGATGGGGTGTTCTCTGACTTTGATGGGGATGGAATTCCCGATTGTGTGTCGGGCGATACTGACGGTGATGGCATCGATGATGCAGACGAAGTGGCCTTAGGAACGGATCCGACCGATCCTGACACCGACGGTGATGGTTGGACCGATCTGGAGGAGATCAGTGACGACGGCGAAGCTGTCGATACCGATGGCGACGGACTGATCGATGCCATCGATCCGGACGATGACGGAGACGGCATCCCCAGTGCGGATGAAGATGCGGTTGGTGACGACACCGATGGCGACGGTATTCCCGATAGGCTTGATGAAGATTCCGATGGCGATGGTGTGCCAGATTCAGAAGAGTCACTGGACGATGAAGATGGTGACGGCATTCCAGGGTGGGCAGATGAAGACGAAGTGCCCGTAGAAGACACTGGGTTTGCAGATGCGGATGCAGATGCGGATGCAGATGCGGATGCGGATGCGGATGCGGATGCCGACGCAGATTCAGATCCGGATACTGGATGGTCCGATGAAGATTCGGACGCGGATGCGGACGCTGACGCTGACGCTGACGCTGACGCTGACTCAGATTCAGATGCGGACGCGGATGCCGACGCGGATGCGGACGCGGACTCGGACTCCGATATCTGGGAAGGCAAATACGCCGGAGAATGCGAGGATGGTGCCGACAATGACGGTGACGGTCTGTATGACTGCGACGACCCAGATTGTGCAGGCGCTCCAGTATGTAACGGAGAAGGTGGCTCTGACGATGATGGTGCCAGCGACTCAAGCGGTGGGGAAGACAAAGGTGGCTGTGCTTCAGCCCCAGTCAGTCCAGCGTGGTTCTGGTTGCTGGGCGTGATGGCTGTGGCCCGTCGAAGACGTCCGGCGGCATAAAGCCGTGCGGATGTCTCCTTTCAGTTCTGCTGCACTACATATTCAGCGCACATAGATGTCGATAAATGCTTCGCCAGGATTGTCAGCTGTTGTGCAACCTGCAACCCCTTCAAGGGTTCCGACTTGGATGGGGTTGTTTGAAAGACCCCGTGTGATGACCCAGTCATGATCGGAGATGTATTCGGTTGCATCTGCATAGCTTACGGTACTCAAGCTGCAGGTTGAACCTCCATAAGCCAAGGGCTTGCTCCACGATTCCGATCCAAAACGGTGTCCTACAGGATTGCTTCCGGGCAGACTCCCTGGATAAGTTGGACCCGCAACGACAGAGCCACTGTCATAAGCAAAAAGGGCTTGGGTCCAATAAAATCCTGCAGAGTTGTATGACGATCCGGTGTGTCCAGTTCCATAGACGCGAGCGTTGTTGCCCACCAATGTCCAGCCTCCGCCATCTGTCGTCATGTCACAATAGTGGCTGCCCCGAGTCAGGGTATAGGTGCCATCTTCGGCACTTGGATTGGCTGCCAAGATCTCTGCACAGTCGTCCGCAGCACAGGCTTCTTCGGTTCCGAGAAGTTCCTCGT
This sequence comes from Deltaproteobacteria bacterium, assembly GCA_002707085.1. Taxonomy (GTDB): domain Bacteria; phylum Myxococcota_A; class UBA796; order UBA796; family UBA796; genus UBA796. The sequence goes on along the minus strand of PALY01000095.1, from coordinate 29,312 downwards.
CGATCAACAGATCGCAGTCATCGTCGATGTCATTACAGGTTTCAGTGGCACCTGGAAAAATGGAGGAAGATCCATCATCACAATCGCCCGATTCCGTCACATAGTCTTCGTCGGCGATGCAGGCTTCCATCGTGATGGATGAAACGCCAAATCCATCGCCATCATCGTCCAGGTAAAAGGTCGAAGTGTCTGTTGCCCCGGCGGTGGCATCGCCGTCGCAGTTTCTGTCTGCGTCATCGCAGTCTTCAGGTGCGCCTGGGTATGTGGCTTCGTCGAGGTCATTGCAGTCTGTGGAATCGGTGACATAGGGCGCATCGATGCTGCATGCGGTTGTGGTTGTGTCGGGGTCCCCAAACCCGTCGCCATCGTCGTCTAGGTATCCAGTGAGTACATCTACAGCACCAGCGGTGGCATCGCCGTCGCAGTCTCTGTCTGCGTCAGCGCAATCTTCGGGAGCGCCTGGGTATGTGCTTGAATCAGAGTCATCACAGTCTGTTGTGTCGGCCACGTAAGAGTCAGTGGGGCCACAGGCCGAAATTGTGTCGCTCGGGTCGCCATATCCATCACCATCGGAGTCGATGGCGAAGGTGGATGTATCCACAGCGCCGGCGGTGGCATCACCATCGCAATCTCGGTCCACGTCCGCACAGTCTTCTGGGGCATCAGGGTAGGTGTTGTCATCAAGGTCGTCGCAATCACCATCCAATGAGACATAGTGGTCTGGTGCTACACATGCTTCGATGATGAAGGTTTCGCCGCCGTACCCGTCCCCGTCGGCATCTCCAAACCATGTGGTGGTGCCGGTACTTCCATCAGGGTCTGCGTCGTCTATATAGCCATCGCAATCGTTATCGATACCATCACAAGTCTCTTCAGCACCTGGGTATATGGAGCCGTCAGAGTCATCGCAGTCTCCATCATCTGTGCTGAACCCGTCACCATCAATGTCGACAGGTTCGGGTGGCTCAGTGCCGCCAGTATCGCCAGTGTCGCCAGAACCCCCGGTGTCTTCGGTGTCTCCTGTGTCACTCGAAGTTCCTGTGTCTACGGGTGTGCCTGTATCCACTGGGTTGGCAGTATCGTTTGGTTCACTTGTGTCGATGGGGCCGCCGTCAGCATCGGCATCGGCATCGGCATCGGCATCGCTATCTTCCGCGGTATCGGTGTTGGTTTGTATGAGTTTCCCACGACAACCAAAGACGAGGGGTGTAGCCAATATCAACAAACGCAATGTCCGCATGAGACCTCCAGACCACCGAGTGTACATGCCTTTCTCGGTTTTGTGGAGCCTGAAACTGCGTTGTGCGGGCCATCTTCAATCATTTGGTTGGACTGGGACGCCCAGTCATTCGCTTGAACGCCATTCGGACTCACGCCGATAGAGGGTGCGCACGGTGGTTCCAAGGACGTTGGCGACTTTTTGTCGATCACCACCATACTTCTTCATGGTGGCTTCAATCATTCGCCGTTCTACATTTTGCAGTCGGGTTCCCACGGTGAATGTGAGTCGATCAGGGGTTCGCCGAGTTTTGGCGATATCTGAAGGAAGGTCTCCTGATTCAATCGTTCCTGTTTTGCACAAAACCACCGCGCGCTCGATGGCATTTTCCAACTCTCGAACATTGCCAGGCCATGTCCACGATTCCAGACTGGCGATGGCGTCATCGGAAATGTTTCCAATCTTTCGTCCATGCCGTGCAGCAAAACGATCGATGAAGTGTCCGGCCAGCAAAGAGATGTCTTCGGGTCGTTCTCGTAGGGGTGGAATTTCGATGCGGATGACATTGAGTCTGTAGAAAAGATCTTTTCGTAGCAGGCCTTGGTCAACTGCTGTTTGCGGTTCTTGATTGGTTGCTGTGATGAGCCTGGCATTGCTGGTCAGGGTGTCGGTTCCACCCAGGCGTTCATAGGTGCCGTCCTGCAAGACCCTCAGTAGTTTTGCCTGAATTGAAATGGGGAGTTCAGTGATTTCGTCCAAAAAGAGCGTTCCATTTTTGGCCAAATCGAAGCGGCCTTCTTTTCTCCCTTTTGCGTCCGTGAATGCACCGGGTTCATACCCAAACAATTCGCTTTCCAAAAGTGTGTCGGGCAGGGCCGCACAGTTTACCGGCACGAGTGCGCCGTTTGCGTGTGGTGAGTGACGATGCATCCAACTGGCAAGCATGCCTTTACCGGTTCCGCTTTCTCCTGTGATGAGAATGCTCGCGTGAGAATCTGCGACCTGACGGGCTTCTTCCAGCACAGATTGCATGATCGGGGAGTGACCGAGCAATTCGGGCGCAGACGATTGTTTCAACTGTTTCCGGAGACTCCGGTTTTCGACCACCAACGCTCGTTTTTCAAGTGCTTTGCTGACCGCTCGGACGATGTCAGAACGTCGGAGGGGCTTGGTAATGAAGTCGTATGCACCCTCTTTCATGGCATTTACCGCTGTTTCTACGGTGCCGTAGGCTGTCATGACGATGACTTCGATGTCTGGGTCTACCTGTCGGACGGCTTTGAGTAGACCCATGCCATCAAGCCCTGGCATTTTGAGGTCGGTCAATATGAGTGCAGGCTGGTCACTGTGCATTCGCTCTAAAGCTTGACGCCCATCGGCGGCATGAATCACTCGCACCTTTTCACGTACAAGAATTCGCTCCAGGGTCAGTCGATTGGCTTCTTCGTCATCGACCACAAGAACAGTGGGTTGCATGGAGGACTCCGACATTTTGTCAATGTTGACAAAATGTCACAGGTGTTCCTCTATGTCAACTGTTTAGCGGTATGTCGATGGTGAATTTTGCACCGGAACTTGGGGGTGATTCATACTCAAGACTTCCACCAATCTCTTCAATCTCTTGTCGACTGATGGCCAGGCCTAGACCGGTGCCTCTGGCCTTTGTTGTAAAGAAGGGATCGAATGCTTTTTCAGCTTCTGTATCGTTCATTCCCGGCCCATCATCCGTCAAAGTGAATCGTACCTTGGTTTCCGTGGCATCCACTTTGAACTGAAGTTCTGCGGCTCCCGCTTCGATGGCGTTTCGAACCAGGTTGCGTAAAGTGCGTTCGATGGCGTCGGCATCGAGTTTGCACACGGGTGTCTCTTTCCCTTCTACCCGGGCGGTGACGCCGGCCTGTTCCAGTACAGGTCCTTCTAATTTCAGGACACGGCTTACCAGTTCGGTTGGAGATGATTCGACGAGTTCTGGGACACGCTTTCGGCTCAGGTGTAGGTAGCGGGCGGTAATCTGTTCTAAGCGACGGATTTCTCCTGTGATTGTCCCCAGCATCGCCGTGCTTTCATCACCCATGGTTTCTTCTGCGAGCAGTTCTGCATTCAAGCTCATGGCGTTGAGCGGATTGCGCACTTCGTGGGTGATCTGTGCGAGCATCTGCCCGACGATCGCCAACCTCTCAGAGCGAATAAGCCGCTCTCTAGTGCGGTTTCTTTGGGTCACATCTTCACCCACAATCAGGGCCCCTTGAGTACCGAAAGGAACCACCTGTACGGCGTAGGTGTGACCGCCATGTTGAATCGACTCATAATGACCAGGACTCAGGCTGGATAGCCATCCAGGCAAGTCGTCATCGGGAGACAGCCCCCACAGGGCCGCAGCCGCTGGGTTTGCCACTTGAATTGTATTCTCTTCAACGACGATCAGGCCGGCAGTGATCGTGTCGAGAATCTTCCGGAGACGCAAGCTGAGCTTATCCAAGATATTGGCTCTTTCTTGGAGGGTTTGGTCTCTGTCTGCCACAGCTTGAGCCATGGTGTTGAATTCTTGGGCAAGCATGCCCATTTCGTCGTTGGTGTCCAAATCAATGCGGCCAGTCAAATCACCAGCCGCGACCCGTTGCACCTGTTCGGTCAATTGATTGATGGGCCGCAGTGCAACCAACGCGAAGCCTGTGAGCAGGCACGAAAGCAGAATGGCGAGGGCGCCCAGTGAGCCGGATACAACCAGGGCACGATCTTGCGCCTTGGCTGTTCTGTGGCTGACCTGCTCCACCTGGCCTTCCACCAAAGCTTGGGTCAGTGCAGCACCGGCAGCGAGTGCTTGGCGGCGTCGGTCTAGGTCCGCCAGAAGTCGGGTGGCTTCGTCTTGGTCCGATGCTTCTTGTGCCGTAAGCCATGTTCCTACGGCCTGTTCGTATGCTGAACTTTGGGTTTCGATTTCTTCCAGAACATTTTCCACCCGGGTGATGGTTGCCATATCGGTGGGGTGTGTGACGATGGTTCTGGCTCGAGCAGCCGCCAATCGTCCTTGGTGGACGCTGTCGTGGATACCGGCTCTGTACAACGATGCGTTGGCCCGTCTGCCGGCGTCGGTTCGAGATGCGGCTCGGGCGAAACGATCGTGGTCTCTATCGAGCTGTCTTACGATTGCAGTCAGCTCGATGCCGACCTTCGCCATGGGCAGGAAGCCAGCATTGACCGCATCCAGTTCTGTGCCAATACCGCGAAGTTGGATGATGCCGTAGCCAATGGTGGATGCCAATGCGGCCAGGGAGAGAAAAAAGGCAGCGACGATGCGGACCTGGATGGAACGTCGAGCCATTCATTGACCCCTATTGGGTGTTTTCGTCTGTGGCTGCCAGGCTTCGGATCGTCCTTCTGTTTGCACCATGTGACCTTCCGTCACGATGAGTGCGAGCGCATCGTTGGGTTGGAGTTCCACATGGCCACGGGCCCAAATCACCAAATTGTCTTCTGTTCGAAACTCAATCGAATGGCGCCCTATATCCAGGTTTTCGATGGCTTTTTCACCCTCCAAAATCCCATGAAGTTTTCCGTCGATAATGACCGAAAAGCGTTGTCCTTCGGCGGCCCGGAGGACCAACACGGGTGGGGGGAGTTCATCCAGGGAGTGTGTTGCACCATCCACGGTCAAAGTGTCGCCCTTCAATACAAGCGTAGCGGTTCCTTCTTTGGGAACTGTCACGGTTGTTTGTAGTGGTGCCTTGCCCTCTCTTGCGATGGTCAAGATGGTGGGGCCAGGCGTCATTTCTCCAAGACTTAAAGAGCCGGCACCGCTGGCTCGACCGATGGCGACTCCACCGTGTTGTACCTCCATGGGTCCATCGGTTTCGATGAGTACCACGCCTGCGAAGGCATGAGACATGCAGTGAAATACAAGGAAGATGAGCGGCGACATGTTCTTCGCCGTAACCGGCTTGATTAAAGGGTGTTACCGGACCGGAACCAGCATGACATCCATCCACGAAAGCGTTCTTCCAAATGGCCTACGGGTCGTCCTGCAGCCGGATGCAGCGATTCCTCAAGTGGGCATTGCCGTCTATTACGATGTGGGGAGTCGAAACGAGACGCCGGGCACAACGGGATTTGCTCATTTGTTTGAACACATGATGTTCCAAGGTTCTGATCATGTGGCCAAAGGCGAACATTTTCGTTTGGTGCATGCTTGGGGTGGGAGTTTGAACGGTACGACCAGTCAGGACCGAACCAACTACTACCTTTCCTTGCCTTCGCACCAACTGCGTTTGGGGCTGTGGCTCGAAGCCGACCGCATGCGTTCGTTGGCGGTGAACGAAGAAAATTTTGAAAACCAGCGTGAAACCGTCATGGAAGAGCGAAGGCAACGGGTCGATAACAGCCCGTATGGTTCAGCTTTCGTTCGATTGGGAGAGATCTCCTACGAGAACTTCGCATATTCCCATCCAGTGATTGGTTCTTGGGAAGACTTAGAGAACGCCAAACTTGAACAGGTACAGGACTTTCATCGGTTGTGGTACCGACCAGACAATGCTGTTTTGGCGATCTCGGGAGATTTTGAGCTGGAATATGCGTTGGATGTCATTCACGACTTTTTTGGTGATATCGAAACGGGTGGGGTTCGTCCCAGTCCCGTTCTTGACGAGCCTGTTCGCGACAAAAGGACCCGGGAACGGGTGGTGGATGGGCTTGCCCACTTGCCCGCTGTATTCATCAATCATCAAGCGCCTCCATATGGGGATCCCGACTTCTATGTTTACGAGGTCATAGAAACCTTGCTTCTTCGCGGGCCGTCGAGTCGTTTGTATCGGCGGATGGTGATTGAAGAAGGGTCGGCAATACAGGTTTCAGGTGGGTACGAAGCGCACCGTGGTCCCAGCTTGTTTGGTGTGTTTGCAGTGTTGCCGCGGGATGGGGACCTTGAAGGGTTTACCCGTTCCTATTTGGAAGAGTTGCAGCGATTGGTCACAGAGCCTGTTTCTGAGGCAGACATACAAAAGGTTTGTAATCAGCTTCATTCCGCTCGTATTTTTGGCCAAGAAAGTGTTGTTCAGCGGGCCATGTCCTTGGGCCGAGCCGTGCTGTACCACAACGATGCTCACTGGNAAGAACGCTACATAGAACGACTGCTTCGTGTGCAGCCAGAAGATATACAGCGAGTCGCAGCACGGGATTTCAGTGCGGATCGGTGTACGGTTCTTGAAGTGGTGCCTGAATGAGTCGCTTTCCTTCCACCCCTCCCATCGGTTTGGAACCCAAGCCATGGGTATTTCCGGCGACGACCGTCCATGAACTGTCCAATGGGTTGACCATCGCAGCGATTTGTTTGCCTTCCTTGCCCATTGTGCAAGTCCGCTGGGCATTCAAGTCTGGGCGTCTTCATGAATCGATAGATCGGTTGGGTTCTGCAGTTTTGCTTCAGACGCTGATGCGTCATGGAACCAAAGAACTGGATTCCGCTGCATTGGCTGAACATCTTGACCGGTTGGGCGCCCGTCNTGGAATCAATGTCTCTATTGATAGTGCAATGGTGGCGGTGTCTTCTTTGGCCAAACATCTTCCTCATGCGCTGGACTTGGTCACACAAGTGGCCCTTGAACCTCGACTGCCGGAATCAGTCCTGGAACGAGAACGGGCCAATACAATTCAGATTCACCATCATGAACGGACACAGCCGGATGTGCTGACCAGCTTGGCGCTTGCGGAAGCCATGTATGGGAATCACCCATATGGACGACCCCTTACGGATGAACTGGGTTTGGAACGTACTACAATCGCAGACATACGCGCTTTGCATGGTGCGATAGTTGACCCGGCACGTGCCATGCTGGTGGTGGTAGGAGACATCGATCCTGAGCGTGTCATTCAAGATTTAGAGGAACGTTTTGGTTCGGCTCCTTCCGGTACCGCACCCATCCCGCGGACACCTGAATCTCCTGCACCCATGACCCAGTCGATTCGTTTGATTGAGAAAGAGGGTGCAGAGCAGAGTTCAGTGGGTTTGGGGATGTTGGCTGTGCCACGGAAACACGCTGATTTTCTCGCTCTTCGCGTGGCCAACCAAGTGTTTGGCGGTGGCGCATCCTCCCGGCTCTTTATGGAACTGAGGGANCGCCAAGGGTTGACCTATGGGGCCTATTCAAGTCTTGATTGTGGTCTTTACGAAGGTGATTTGTCGGCTTCGTTGTCGTGTGCNCCNAGCAAAACAGCCCAGGCNGTGACGGAATTGATGGCGGAACTGGGTCGCATGGGGGCGGGGACCTTGTCATCGGTGGATGTAGATCATGCCAAACGGTTTCTTGTGGGTTCCTTTCCACAACGAGCCACAGGTCTTGGTGGGGTTTCAGCTTTGGTGAATGCCGCGTGGCTTCATGAACTTCCTGAAGACATCTGGAGTGGGTACCAAACGCGTTTGGATGCCATCTCCATTGATGAAGTCCATCGTGTGTCCCGTGCGTGGTTTAGGCCTGAACGAAGTTGCCTTGTGGTGACGGGAACACCNGAAGCCATCGATGCTGTGCAAGCGGCNGTTGAACCTTGGAATNCACCCATTTCACGAACAAAATCNTAGTTCAGNGGTGTGACTTTNTNGGCTTCCTTNATGAAGCTTGTCATCAAACGATGGCTGTCAGTTCATGGCTATGCTACGTATTCGGCCGCAAAATGGAAACTCCGAGGAGAGATGCAATGCGATTTTCAATCCTGACTACATTGGTGTTGGCTACAGGCCTTGCTGCATGCGANCCCGCTGCCGAAACCACAACTACTTCCAATAACAAATCACAGAAATCTCAAGTTGATGACGCCGATATCGGTGATGTCCTTGCGGATGTGAACGGTATGAAAGTCGGTTCCAAAGCTTTCGAAGCTGCCGCAACTCGTAAGGTTCCAAAGAACGGAAAGGCGCTCAGCATCGAAGAAAAGCAAGAGGTTCTCAAGCGTTTGGTAGACGAAAAGTTGCTGTACCAAGCCGCTTTGGAAAAAGGCCTTGATCGNGANCCTAAAGTTCAAAAGGTGATGGTGAACTCACTTCTTCGCGAGGCNGTATACGCNAANGTGAAGAACTCAGACTTCACGGATGAAGACCTNCAGAAGTATTTCGACGAACACATTGATGAGTTTGTCGTNCCAGAAAAGGTTCAAATCAAGCGCATTCTGATCAAGGTTTCTGATGATCGTGCAGATGCAGAAGCCAAGAAAGAGGCCACTCGCCTTCAAGGTGAACTGAAGAAAGACCCAAGCAAGTTCAAGGCGCTCGCNTCTGAACATTCGGAAGACCCTTACAAACGCCGTGGTGGTGATGTTGGATTCGTTCCCAAGAGCGGCAAGCCCGGTCTTGATCAAGCCATCGTGGATAAGGCCTTTTCTTTGGATGTAGANGCCATCTCGGACGTCTTCAAGACGGACGAAGGCTACAACGTCATCACNGTTGCCAACAAGCGTGACAAGGTNGAGCGTTCNTTTCAGCAAATGAAGGGTTCGGTTCTNCGCAAGGTGAAGAACGACAAACTGAAGAACATGTACGAGANCTACGTTGGTGGTCTTCGGGATGGCGCCAAGGTGAGTACCGAAGATGCCAAGTTGGCCGACATCNAAGTGAAGCCAGCTGCCCAGCCCAAGAACCCTGGTTTCAACATGCCGACCAGTGGTCACAGCATTCCAGCATCGAAGGCTCCAAAGGGCATTCGTCCGCCAAACAGAAAATGAAGCCAATCTTCGCCGTTCTGACNAGTTTATGGTTTGGCGGTGTCGCACAAGCGGCCACCGTCGACCGTATCGCTGCGTTGGTGAACGACGAAGTCGTGACCNTGTCAGAAGTGTACGAGCTNGGACGAGCGTTCATTGATGAACGGTCCCGAGGTGGTACAGAGCAAGATCGTCGTGATGCNGAAGCAGAGGTTTTGGANTCTTTGATTCGNCGTCGNTTGATTGCTCAGGTGATGACGGAATTACAGATCGATGCAACTGANGTTGAAGTAGATCGGGCCATTGATGACATTGGGCGCCGCAATGGCGTGGAACGGGAAGTTTTGCGTGCCGAAGTTGAAAAAGGTGGGGTCAGTTGGGGCCAGTACCGCGATGAAATTCGCGAAGTGATTCGCGAGCAGAAATTTACGCAGATGATCATCCGGCCTCGCATTGTTGAAAATGAAGACGAGATTCGAGATGCGTACCGTCGACTTGTAAATGGTTCTGACCAGCCCGTTCGTGTGGANTTGGGCGCGATTTTCGTACCGTACCCAGCGGGTGCTGATGCGCGAGTCAAGAAAGCCACCATGGCCAAGATCCGNTCAGCCCGAATGCGGGTTGAGGCAGGCGAGACATTTGCTGCTGTGGCCGCAGAAGTNGATGAAGGNCCCTATGGNGCCAACGGTGGCTCGATGGGTACGTACCTTGAGGGTGAACTCGTAGATGATTTGAACGGACCNGCGTTTGCNACAGCCGAAGGCGAACTCAGTGAACCCATCGANACNGCTCAAGGCATCTTTCTTTTGAAAGTTCGCAAACGGGAAAAAGTGCCTTTGCGTTCATACGAAGAAACACGGAATGAGCTNGCAGCCCAAGTCAACCAGGGTCGGATCGAACGGGAGAAAGATGTTTGGTATCAACAGGCGCNTCGAGAGGCNTCGGTTGAGATCAAGCTTGAGACTTCCAGTAAGAAATGATTCTTGCGCTCACTCCGGGCATGGGCATTGGTCCTGAAGTAACTGCGCGATCACTGTCGGAAAGTGTGCCTGCTGAAACGGTTGTGCTGTTGGGTGATGGGGCCATCATTGCTGCTGCTTTGGATGCAGAGGGGGTGGAACATCAACAGTGTTCCACAGTGGATACAGCTCCAGTTGGGGTGTCCATACTGGATACTCAAGGTGCAGAACCCGCTCCTGTTCGCGCCATTCGCGTGGCTGCGGAAGCCTGTCTGGCAGGGGCTGCAGATGCCATGGTTACCGGTCCCATACACAAGGAGAAATTGATTGCGCAAGGCTTTTCCTTTCGTGGTCACACAGACATGCTGGGTCATATTTGCGGTGTGGATTCGGTCATGGCATTTGCGGGTGGTCAACTGCGTGTGGCCTTGGTCACAGCCCATGTCCCACTGCTTGAAGTCGATTCGTTGGTCACTCGGGAAAGGGTCATTCATGTCACCCAAACTGCCGGTGCCGCATTGCGCGATGATTTGGGCATTCACTCTCCTCGGATTGCAGTATGTGGAGTGAACCCACATGCCGGTGAAAGTGGTGTGCTGGGTACAGTAGACTTGGAGCAGATCCTTCCAGCCTGTTCCGCCTTGCGGGCGGAAGGGTGGGATGTAGATGGTCCAGTGTCAGCGGAAACGGCCTTTATGAGTGCGATCCGAAAAGAGTATGATCTCGTGGTTGCGATGTACCACGATCAAGGACTCGTACCGCTCAAGGTGGTGGACTTTGGACGCAGTGTGAACTGGACGCTTGGGTTGCCCATTGTTCGGACGAGCGTTGATCATGGCACCGCGTTTGATTTGGTGGGAACTGGCCGTGCCGACCACCAGAGCATGCAAGCGGCGATACAATTGGCTGTACAAATTGTAGAGCGCCGGAATTTGCTCTGAGCTACTCGCCAGCGCCCGTGTCTTCTTCTGGTACGTCCAGAATTACATCGCAGTCGTAAGCGGCATCAATGTCGTTCCACAGTGTGGGTTGATGGCCCCAAGTCCGACAATCTTCTACACCTGAACCACTGGGGTCGTATACCGTCACCATGAAGCTGAGACGCGGCTCGTCTGAACACAGCCATCGTGTGGAGCTGTTTCGACTTGCATCTCGCCAGTCTTCTTCGATGTCTAGTTCCAGTTTAAGTTTGTCACTGTTTCCGTCGGCTGCAGCATCCACAGAGCGAAGTCTGTGTCCCTCGACATTGGATGGTGACACGCCAAACCAGACCCATCCACCGCCGGTCCAGTTTTCGGTTTTCACCGTGAAAGACCACGATCCTTCTTCGGGTTCACAGGACCAGGCCACGTCGGAAATGGATGGCGGGGCTTCATGGTAGGGGTGAGGATCGCCCGGTTCGAGTGAAGCTGAATCGATGCAAGCGGCGAGTAAAAGGAACATCATTTCACTGTAGCCTGGGCTTGCTCTCTAAACAGGTGGCGTTCGACTTGTACCAGCAGTTCCTTCAGTCCTTCCCCAGTGTGTGCGCTGATGAGCATGGCTTCGTACCGCTCTTTTAATGCCGTCCATAATTGTGGATCGACGGCATCGATCTTGTTCATCACTGTAATGGTTGGGGTGTCATCGGCACCCAGTGCTTCGATGGTGTCACACACTTCGGCCACATGGGTTTCTAAATTGGGGGAGGAGCCGTCCAGTACGTGCAGAAGGAGGTCCGCTTCTGAAACTTCTTCTAAAGTCGACCGGAAGGCGTGAACCAAGTCTTTTGGTAGTTCCCGAATAAAGCCGACTGTATCGGTCAAAATCACTTCTCGTGCTTCGGGAAACCGCATCCGGCGGCTGGTTGGATCGAGTGTTGCGAAGAGTTTGTCTTCCGCATCAACCTTAGAGTGTGTCATCCGGTTGAGTAGGGTGGATTTTCCTGCATTCGTGTAGCCTACGATGGCCACCTGAGGCAGTCCGACCCGGCGCCTTCGGCTTCGTCTCAAAGATCGATCTTTACTGAGCTTTCGGAGTTGTTTTTCTAAACGGGTTTGGCGTTCATCCGCTCGACGTTTGTTGATCTCAAGTTTGGTTTCACCCGGTCCTCGCCCGCCGATTCCACCCGTCAGTCTACTCATGGCGGTGGGCATGATGGCCAAACGAGGTTTTCTGTACCGGAGTTGGGCCAGTTCTACTTGGAGCTTGCCTTCGCGTGTTTTCGCCCGCTGGCTGAAGATGTCCAGAATCAGTTGGGTTCTGTCGACAACTTTCAGATCCGTGTCGGTAGCGATGTTGCGGAGCTGGCTGGGCATCAGTTCGGAATCGAAAATTAGTACTTCGGCATCCAACTGCATGGCACGGACCAACACTTGTTGTAGTTTTCCTTTTCCGATGATGTATTTTCCATCTGGTCTTCTTCTGTGTTGCAGAAAACGGTCCATTACTTGAAGGCCAGCAGTGTCCGCCAACCGTTCCAGTTCATCCAAAGATGCTTCCGCTTCAATATGGTTTCCTGTGGAAACACCAATCACGATGGCGGCTTCTGCTCCTGGGATCCGCCGACTTGCTTTGGCGGTAGTAAGTTGTGTTTCGAGTTCACTGACGAATTCGAGAAAATTTTCTTCCCAGTGATGAAACAGCTTGTGCCGTTCAACGGTCCATGGTTCTCGATCTTCATGTGTGGCATTGGGCCGAATGGAGCCAACTTCGGCGAAGCCAGGAAGGCCGTTGGGCAGGGCTTGCACGGCCACGATGGCATCGAGTCGGAGTAGCGCCAAGTCGGTCAGGTCGTCTTCACTGAGTCCTTCACCACGAAGGTGGGTATGGAGAAGACGAAGGCCTCTCAGACGTCCTTCACCTGCTCGGTGCCGCTTCAAGTCTGGGATGAAGAGTTGGTGGGCGTCGCCCACAATCACATGGGTGATGCGGCCTCGTCTATCGACCATGAGTCCGATTTGTCGGCTTAGNAGACGGGATAATTCCGTGATGCGTCNAGCGAGTTCCGGCGAGATGAAGCGGTCGGGTGGTATCCGACGTTCGTACAACGCTTGAAGTCGTTTATTTTCGCTGTGTTTTAGTCCAGCTGTATTTCCATGAATGGTACGGATGGAAGCCTCTCAATGCAGAGCGACTCCTAACCTTCCTTGGCAGGAGTGGTCACGCGTTCCACTACCGCGGGAATNTCAATGCCTGTTCCCGCCTTCAATTCTTCGATCAAGGTGACNGCTTTCTTTGCCGTAGAACCTTCACTNGATGGCAATACNGTGACCTTGTCGACTTTGATGTCTGCGATGGTTCCCACCAAACTTTCCATCATGGTCTGNAGCTTTTGCATCAGGAAAATGTCTCTCGCAGAGTCTCCACCTTGTTGCCATGTTTCGATCATTGCATCGAGGACTGCGACNGTCGCCTTTCCATCTTCAATAATCTTGGCGGCACGNCCTTGGGCGTCNGCNCGCTGCTTCTCCATGTTTGCTTGAGCGGGNGCGATGATATCTGCACCAAGGCGCAGTTCCACTTGTTTCACACGGGCTTCCTGCACTTTTACGTTTTCTCTGGCTTCGAANATAAGTGCTTTTACGGCACCGATTTCTTCNGCAATCATGGCTTGCCCTGCACTTTNTGCATCCATGATTTGTCGTCCGATATCCGCCTCCAANATTCGCATTTCCGCTTTGATNTCTCTGATTTTTGCGATTTTGTTGTTGGTGGCTTCGCGGGTAACAGAGATGGCTTTGGCTTCCGCTTCAGCAACCCGTGCGGATTTGATGACTTCCGCTGTTTGTTGGCGTCCAATCGAGTCCAAATAGCCGACGTCATCTGCAACATTTTGAATCTTNAGGGTATCCAATACGAGTCCAAGACGACTGAGGTCGTGTTCAGCCTCTTCCAAAAGCTTTTCNGCAAAACTCAGCTTGTCTTCNTTGACCTGTTCCGGTGTGAGTTGGGACAGAACCCCACGCAGGTTTCCTTCCAGGGTGTCNTTGGCAACTTTGATGATCGCTCGNCGGTCTTTGCCCATGAAACGTTCGATGGCGTTGCTCANTAANGGNTCATGTCCAGACACTTTGACGTTGGCGACACCATGNACTTTGAGTGGGATACCACCGGCTGAATATGCGTTGGTGACGGCGACATCGATGATCATGTTCGTCAAGTCGATCCGGTCGACTTCTTCGATCAGTGGAATGCGGAAACCCCGTCCCCCTTTGATGGTTCGGTAGCCCACAGTTCCTGGGCCTGTCAGTCGCTTTTGAGTGCGTCCCGAAAATACCAATACTTCGTTTGGCCCAGCNATATAGACGAGCTTTTTGGCCACGAGCATCGCGGTGATGGCTCCGCCCACGATGAGTACAAGTCCGACAAAGGCAATGGCTGCAAGAGAACCCATTATGATTGCTCCTTTTTGGTGGCGGTAGAGCCGGCCAAAATTCCAGGGACGTCGACGCCGGTGGANCCATGAAGTTCTTCAAGGACTTCTCGAACCACAGCCGGAAAGCTNGCAACATGNCGGGGAAGGGCGGAGCCTTCNCCACCGTCGAGCAGATTNACTTCATCAATCTGCATCGAGTTCACTCGAGCAACGACTGTTTGAAGTACGGTTTCTAATTGTTGAATNAGGAAAATATCTTTGGCGTCATCACCGGCTTTATGCCANGAGTCCGTCATCATTTGAAGGACTGCAGCCATCGCTCGTCCTTCTTCTTCNGTGTATGCGGCTGTACCCCGGGCTTCAAAAGTAGCGACCTGACGTTGGGCTTCCGCGGGAAGNACGATGTCTGCTTTCAATCNTAAGTCTTCTACTTGGCGACGAAGTTCTTGAAGTTCAACCTCNGCTGCNGCGCGGGCTTGGGCAGCNGCCCGTTCNGCTTTCTTGATTTCAGCCTGAACGTCCGCNTTGAGCCTCCCGCGAAGTTCTCTCAACGCGTTCTGTTCTTTTACGATCAGNAGNTCTGACTCTTGAATAGAAACATCNCCTGTTTCNGTNGAAGCGGCTTCGGCTTGAAGTGCTGCNGNCTTGGCNTCTGATTCNGCCAGTTCAGCATCTCGAATGACTTCAGCGATCCGGGTGCGACCGATGCTGTCCAAGTATTCGACATCATCACTCACGTTCTGGATTTTCAGGACGTCCATGTCCAGCCCCAATTTCACGAAGTCTTCTTCNGCTTCAGCGCTGAGNTCTTGGGCAAATTTAAGGCGATCTTCATTGACCTCNTCTGGNGTGAGGCGGGCCAAGACACCACGGAGGTGACCTTCCAATGTTTCTTTTGCTACCCGTTGGATTTCTAGCGGATCACGTCCCATGAATCGCTCGATGGCGTTTTTCACTCGACCCGGCTTGCTGGACACCTTTACGTTCGCGATGGCGTGGACGTTTAGCGGGATACCACCGGCGGAATAGGCATTGGTCGTATTGATTTCGATGGGGATCGTCGTGAGCTTCATGAAGTCCACTTTTTCGATGATTGGCCATCTCCAAGTCCAGCCCCCACCCAAGACTTCGCGATAGCCGATGGATGTGCCATCTGCGAGCTTGCGAGAGCGTCCTGAGAACACCAGCACTTCGTTCGGCTTTCCGATGAACAGGAAGGATTTGAACAGAGCGAAGAGCATCAGCAATCCAACGCCGATTCCTCCACTTGTACACACCCATTGGGTGATTTCGGCCATCATTTCTTCCATCACTACTCCTTTCGCATACTTTGGTAGCCCACAGGAACGGCAGTGATGTCCGCCACTCCATCGCTGACGTCGACCACCAGCACCTTGTCATCTCGATTAATCAGATCTTTACATTGTGTACGGGCTGGTAGGTCAACATATTGCCCATCCAGCAGTAATCTGACCTTTCCCATTTTATTTGGACCGACAGGGAGGAGGACCTTGGCTTCGTTGCCACGGACATCCCGGAGTCCGACGTTGCCAGAAACCTGAGTGGTTTGAAGCGCTCGGAACATCCATGATGCACCGGTCCCAATGCCTGCGGCCATGACGGCGCTGACCACCACTGCGACGATACCCCCGACACCCAGCAGGTTTAGCAGTGTGCCGGATAGTCCGAAAGTGGCCATAGCGAAGGTCCAAAAACGAAGAGAAAGAAAGGGGAGCCAGGTCCCAGCATCGACCACTGCATCTGCCGGATCTTTGACAGCCAACATGAGGTCATTGTCTGCATCTAAACCACCGCCAAAATCGCCATCCAACTCGACATCGAAATCTACATCTGCATCTACGTCACCATCACCAAATAAAATACTGGCACCGATCAAGATGCCGCCGAGGGTCAGAGAGCCGAGATAAATGGGAAGCATGTCACCTCATTGCGGGTCGAACAGAAAGACCCTTCCTTCGTAGTGGGGGAACCGTAGCAGAAACGATACGTATCAGGCGGTTAGGTTGTTGCAATCTTATGGAGGCCGTTGATGTCTTGGTTGGTGATGTTGTCTTTGGCGTGTGTGCTGGACCGTACGGGTCAATCTTCTACCGCGCAAATGCAACGCGAAATTCGAGACAATGCGGTACGCGTGTACAACGTTGAGCAACAGTTTCTCCAAGTGGAAGCGCGTGTCAATCAGCTTGAAGAGTTGACTCGTTCCCGCGGACAACAAAATATTCTCAAGATGGAAACGCTTGATGAACTTCGACAGGAAACAGCCCGGATGCGCGGTGAAGTGGAAGTGTTGACGCATGCGACTGGAGAAGGGGCAAAGGACCTGCAAGGTCGGGTTGATGATGCTCAGTTTCGCGTTCTTTGGTTGGAAAGTCGTGCAGATCAGTTGGAACGGTCCTTGGGTGTGAAAACTCCAGACCCTCCAGCCATGCCGACGCCCACGCCTGCACCTCCCGCAGAGCAGCCCTCATCATGGGAGGGCAAAGTAGAGAATGGAGAAACGGAAGCCGCAGTCACACCGGCAGCACCGGCGTCTGCACCGACGGTCACACCGGCAGCACCCGTTGAACCTCCCAGCACTCCCGAACAAACCCCCGTGGTCGCGAAAGAGATCGTTCCACCCGCAGCGCCCACAAAGCCAGCGGCGTCGACGCCCCCTGTGGTTGACCCGGTCACAGAACCTCAACTGAAACCCGAAGTGTTGCTCGACAATGCAAAGAAGCAGTTGAAGGCGGGGAATTATGTCGGCGCAGAGACCATGCTCAATCGCTTTCTGGAGGCCTTTCCGAATCATGCACGGTCAGATGAAGCCACCTACAGGCGTGCTGAAACAGCGATGAAAGCAGAGGACTACCAGCAGGCGGTGCTTCGGTTTCAAGAAGTGATCGATCAGTTCAAAGACAGTGGCTTCGCGCCTTGGGCGATGCTTCGCCAAGGAGAATGCTTTGATGCGCAGGGCGAGAAAGTAAATGCCAAAGTATTTTATGGTGAAGTCATTCGGATTTGGCCGAAGTCTCGGGCGGCGAAATCTGCACGTCAGAAACTGAAAGGCTAGGCCGGGGACCGGATTACTTTCTACCCAATCGGTAGCGACCGGCACCCGCAATAGCGATGGCCAGAAAGCCAATGCCAACCTCGATTGGGTGGGAGACGGTGCTCCAACCATCGTTTTTTTCGACGTGTACCATTGTGGCCACGGCCATAGTTAAAACGATGGTGATCGCAGCAGGCCGTGTTTTCCATCCGAGTATGACCAACAAGGCCCCCAAGGTCTCAGCACCGACTGCAGCCGCTCCAAAAAATGATTGACCAACATTGATTCCAACCACTTCGATGGCGGCTCCGAGTTTGGACCAGAGTTCCGGTCCTTTGAGCAATTTGGGGACACCATGGGTCAGCATCATGCCTCCGAGTCCGACTCGTAGAATCAATAGACCAAGGTCGGTGTCCGGTTTTCGCATAAATATGGGTTAACCAATGCACCGCAACAGGAGAGAGTTGGGTGTCATTTTCTTCCACATGGGGCCTCTGGCGTTCCCTGGCAATGTACTACGGGCAACCATGGAAGACGGGTCGTATGAATCGTTTCTATGGTCAGTTTGTACAGCCAGGAGACCTGTGTTTTGACGTGGGCGCTCATGTTGGGAATCGCGTCCGTTCGTGGTTGGGGCTGGGTGGCACGGTGGTGGCAATCGAACCTCAACCGAGAATGCGTCAAATTCTGGAGCGGTGGTATGGAAGAAATGATCAGGTACACATCGAGGCCGTGGGTCTGTCTGATCAACCCGGTGAGTTGACGCTTCACATCAACACTCGAAACCCGACGCTTACGACTTTCTCTAAAAACTGGATTTCAGACATTGAAGGCGAAACAGCACTTCCGGCAGCACCTTGGGACGATGTTGTTCAGGTAGAGGTGCGCACAATGGATCAGCTTATTGAAACTCATGGAATGCCGGTGTTCTGCAAGATCGATGTTGAGGGTTTCGAAGACAAGGTGTTGGCGGGTCTTAGTTCACCTGTCCGCGCACTATCGTTTGAAGCGTTTCCGCTCGATAAGGAACGTTCGATTCGATGTGTCCGCCGTTTGATGGAGTTGGGGGACTACCGATTTCGGACGGTCCGCGCGGAGAGTTTCCGCTGGGTAGAAGAGGACTGGGTGACTCTTGAAGACATTGAAGCGAGTATTCTGGCGCAGACTCTTGAAGATGGATCGGGAGACATTTATGCCCGGCTGTACACGCAGTCATGATGTCGACGAACCGTGTGGTTCATGGGCCTTACTCGATATAGCCGAGTGATCTCAGGGCTTCCTCCTGTTCGTCTGTGCGCTCTTCTACAGGTTTGTTGGCCAAGTCTAGTTCCGTGTTCCATTCGTCGAGTGCACTTTTCATTGCAGTAAATGTTTCCGCATGTTTTTTCTGTACGTCTTGGATGAGCATCGGATCGTTGACATGGTCATACATTGATACTGCATAGCCGCCTTCTAGAACCGGTTTGGCCACCACAGAGAACTGGCTTGAACGAACGATGCGCTGCCGTGTGCGTTCCACGGGCNATTGGCTCCATAGCATTTGAAGGCGCTTGGCTTCGTTTGGGTGTTGGCCAATAATATTTTTTCGGAGATCTGGATCAATGCTGCGGTCGAAGAGTTGGGCCTTCTGATTGGGGCGATTGCAGAGTGAATACTGTTCACCATGAATACAGTGCAGCCTATGCTTTCTGCCTTCCACCAAATAATTGCCCAAACGGGCATGCAGGGCACTGCCGGATTCAGCGAGGGCCCAGGGAACAGTATCTGAACCATCCCAGGCTGCCGTTAGTGAACGTCCATCGCTGGCCATGGCGCTTGGCTTTTCGGTTGGAAGTAGATCGAGTATGGTCGGCACCACATCTTCTAATCGCGCCACAGCATTGGTTTGGCCTACGGGTACGCCGGGGCCTGACATCAGGAGCGGGATGCGTAGACTCGAGTCATGGACATTGGGGCCGTGTTCGAAAAACAGATCCCATTCCCCCATGCTTTCGCCATGGTCCGCTGTGAACACCACGATGGCATTGTCCCTACCCGCATTCGATAATCCTTTTAGTAAGTCACCAATTGCATGATCGGTAAAGGCGATTTCGGCATCGTACAGCGACGAGCATTCGTCGAGAACTTTGCTCGCCATTCCGTTGCGGTCACTGAACAGTCGATATCGGGCGAGTTTTCCTTTGGCGGCTTTTTCTCCTAAGCTTCGGCATCCTTGCGCTTGGGGTTGGTCTGCCCACCGTTTCCGAGGAAGGTAAGGAAAGTGTGGATCTGAAAAGTGTATCCACAACATTAAGGGGCATTGTTCGGGGACCTGCCCGACGCGTTCCAACGCATGCGCAGTGAGTTTGTCTGCTGCTGAATCGTGATGGACTTCAAATGTATCAAAGCCGTGGTCCAGCCCTTGATCTGGCCCAGCGACCTGCATTGCGCTGACGCCAACCGTACGCCAACCATTGCTTTGCAAGTGGCGGGCGAGGGTTTGATCCGTTTGTATGACTTCGCCGACCTCTCTGACTCCATGGTGATGTGGTTCCAGGCCTGTAAGAAGGCTGGCCAGTGCGGGAGTGGTTCTTGGTACAGGCGTTGTGGCTTGGCTGTGATGTTGACCCCGTGCTGCGAGTGCATCAATGTTGGGCGTGCGTGCATTTTGGTGACCGGTAAAGCCGAAACGGTCCGCGCGAAGTGTATCCACTGAGACAATGAATACATCGGGTCGGTTGGCCCGTGCTTCGGCCGTACACCCCTGTTGGTGGTCAGCAACCGTTTCGATTTCAACTGTTTTTTCCGCAGGCGTTTCGGAACAGGCGATGAATATCAGTAAGAAAAACATCATGACAAAGGTTCCTTTCGATGCCGTATGAGCCAGACGATGTCTATCGCAAATGATGCAGCAAGTGAAATGGTCGCAATGGCTGCCAGGACAGTGTCTACACCTGCCCATGGCCATGGCGCCAATGAACCCGTAAGGGATCCGATGCCGATCACACAGGCGGTTTTTCGTCTAAAAGCGGGGGGGAGTGTTCTCCGAAACCAAGGCAGGAATATTTGAGTGAAAACCCANCCATATCGTGCGAGTCCACAAAAAAGAACCCAGGCCCCAGCCCGGTCCCATTGCCACGCAAGAACGCTCAATAGCATCATGAGGATGCTGTCGAGTTCCATGTCGAGTTGACCACCATATTCGGAGGTCGTCCTCGTTTTCCGGGCTACAGCACCATCAACCCCATCAAGGATAAGCGCGATTGCTGCAGCAATTGTCACCCAGCTAGAGTGTTCCTGAGTGCCTTCANCACCAAGGAATGCGGCTACAATTCCCACAAAAACTGAACGGGCCATGGTGACTCGATTGGCCGGACCGAATCGCTTTGGGGAAGTGCTTCTGCGGACAGGTTCGGCGGCCAAAAGTGCGACAATTCCAACCAATCCCGCACCCAATGGCGCCCACCATTTAAGCCCTTGAGATGCGGAAATTACTGTAATGACACCAAACGTGACGAAAAAGGTCACACATCCATGAAGGGCGACTTTCACAGATACTGGATAAGTGCGTGGCTGAGTTTTCATGATGACCCCTTCTAATCCCTCCCAAACCAGTATGACCATGGATGCATTGTGGCTGGCGTTGTGTGCCGCTGCACACGACGAGCATGATTCGTCGGGCTTGGTGGTGAATGATGGCGAGTCTTGGTCATCAACCCACCCGATTGCAGATTCTGCCCACGATTTAGCAGCACTTTTCGTACCCCTATTAAATCTACGAAACCCAAACCGTCCGATCGTGGTGGGTCATCTTGCACAAAGCTTGGATGGTCGTATTGCGCGTATGGATGGTGAGTCTCATTGGATCTCTGGGGAAATGGATCTGGATCATACCCATCGTTTGCGTGCATTTTGCGACGCAGTGTTGGTTGGTGCGGAAACGGTCATCAATGATGATTGCCGACTCACCGTTCGACGATGTGAAGGGCCGCAACCTCTCCGGATTTTGCTTGACCCTTCCGGTCGGATCTCAGAAGACCGAAAAGTGTTTCAAGATTCGACTGCACCCACACTGTGGATTCGTGGTGATGCTGGTTCCACATCGGGTGTAGGTGGTCATGTCGAGGTATTGGTTCTTCCTTGTGTCGAGGGCTGTTTCGATATCCACGAACTCTTATCGGCGCTGAACGAGCGTGGAGTGCATCGTTTATTTGTCGAGGGTGGGGGGGTCACGGTTTCCCACTTTCTGGAAGAGGGTGTATTGGATAGATTGCACCTCGCTGTGGCTCCACTTCTTGTGGGCGAAGGTCGTGCGACATTGGGCCGATCCCTGGGACTTTCTTTGGCCGATTGTCCGAGGCCCCAAGTGAGCGTTTATCCGATGGGTGAAGACTGGCTGTTTGATTGTGCTTTCACTCGGACACATCGGTGATTACCCGTGCCTTTTGGGCCACCGCGCCAGGTCAAGGGTGTTTGCAAGAGGTGTCCTTACGTGCGCCTGAACCCAATGAAGTACAAGTAAGAACGACTTTTAGTGGTGTGTCCAGGGGGACTGAGTCGCTCGTGTTTCAGGGGCGAGTCCCAGTTTCTCAGAAACAGGCCATGCGCTGCCCCCACCAAGATGGCTCTTTCTCGTTTCCCATAAAGTATGGGTACATCACTGTGGGAATTGTGGAGTCCAAAGGCGAACTACAAGGTAAATCTGTATTTTGTTTACACCCGCATCAAGAACATCTTGTTGTACCCAAGAAAGACGTTGTTTGTTTGCCAGATGGATTGGATCCGGCCCGCGCCGTGCTGGCTGCCAACATGGAGACCGCGGTCAATGGAGTGTGGGATGCCAACCCGCAGTCGGGTGAATCGATATCGGTCATTGGTGCTGGGGTTGTGGGCGCTTTGGTCGCATGGCGGATTCGTCAGAGTACAGGTGCACCGGTTCAACTGATCGACCGAAACGCTCGCCGTGCGGAACTGGCTCGCTTATTCGACCTTGATTTTTCGCTGCCCGAGAATGCTCAAGGGGAACAAAACCTCATCGTCCATGCGAGTGGTTCATCAGAGGGTTTACGAAAGGCGTTGTCTTTGGCTGCGCCGGAGGGCCGCATCATCGAAATGAGTTGGTTTGGTGACTCAGAGATTGCGCTTCCATTGGGCGGCGCGTTCCATTCAAGAAGGCTGACCATCCGATCAAGTCAGGTGGGCCAAATATCCCCAAGAATGCGTGAAGATTGGTCGTACCAAAGAAGAATGGCTTTGGCGCTCGACTTGCTTAAAGAACACCCTGTTTTAGATGAATTAATCAATGAGGAAAGCCTGTTTTCGGATTTGCCGAAAACGATGGTTCGATTGACCAGTGGCCCGAGTGATGTGTTGTGTCACCGGGTTGTTTATGAGGAGTCAAACTGATGTTTGAATTGACCGTACGTGATCGTGTGATGATTGCTCACAGTTTTCGAGGAGAGCTTTTTGGGCCTGCTCAAGGTGTTCATGGGGCGACCTTTGTTGTCGATGCCTCGTTTCAAGCAGCGGAGATGGATGAACACAATTTGGTCATCGACATCTGTTTGGCGCACGAAGCTTTGAACAAGACTTTATCGATTATCAACTACAAGAATCTCGATGAGTTGGACATTTTCTCGGGTGAGAACACCACCACTGAATTTTTATGTCGGTGGATTTGGACTCAACTTGCGACAGAGATTCGAGAGGGCCGTCTGGGACCTCATG
Source organism: Deltaproteobacteria bacterium (assembly GCA_002707085.1). Classification (GTDB taxonomy): domain Bacteria; phylum Myxococcota_A; class UBA796; order UBA796; family UBA796; genus UBA796. Next base: position 6,336 of record PALY01000095.1, on the reverse strand, counting down.
TTGTCACGGGTTTGAACATTACCTTGCGTGAGTCCGATGTGGCGTGGGCAAGCTACGAAGCGTCCATTGACTAAAGGACTCCGCGCATTGATATCGGTGGCGTTCACAGCGGCTCTATTGGTCGTTGTGGTTCGGGCTGTTGATATGGATCGAGTGGTCTCGTTGGTTGGCAATGCGAAATGGGGTTGGCTCGCGATTGCGATGGCGTTGGTTCCTCTTCAAGTGTGTCTCGGCGCTTTGCGGTGGCATCGAGTGGCGACAGACTTGAACCTTTCGCTGACCCGTCGTCGAGCAGTCAATGAATATGGTTTAAGCATTCTGCTCAATCAAGTGTTGCCAGGAGGTATCGCTGGTGATGCAGTTCGTGTTTGGAGACACAAACGGGGTCATGGTGAATTGGGAGCGCCACTTCGTGCTGCTGTTGTGGAACGAGCAATCGGTCACGTGGCACATTTGGTAGTCACCTTGTTGGGGGTTTTATTGTGGCCATACGTTCATGGGAATGAAGCGCCTGCAGGAAGCCTTTTTCTGGTTGCGTGTATGTGTCTGTTTTTCGTGTGGATGTGGTGGTTTCCAGTCCGTGGGTTTCGTTCGCTAATGAACGATGCGCATGTGGTCCTACATTCTGCACGCCAATGGCTGTTTCACTCGGTAGTCTCTGTGCTATTGGTGGGTAGTTTTCTGGTGTCCTTTTGGTGTTGCGCTCAGGCGTTACAGCTTCCTTTGGGGTTGGGGGCTGTTACGGCCGTACCATTGCTGATGCTCATTATGATCATTCCATTTTCCGTTGGGGGCTGGGGACTCCGAGAGATTTCTGCCACAGTAGTTTTGGCTACGCTGGGGTGGACGCCGGAATCCGCCTTGGCACTATCTGCTGCTTATGGGGTGGCGAATCTGTTGGGTGCGGCGCCGGGCGCTCTGGCTTTTCTAAGTGATGGACCGAAAGAGGTGGTGGCATGAAGTCTTTGTTTCGCCTGCTGGCCATCGTCATCCTGACTGGCTGTTTGCAAGCTTTTCTCGCATTACCATTGTTGTACGAACACCCAAGCTTAGAACTGATTTACGGTCGAGATCTTTTTATTATTGTGGGTTTGGTTGTCTTGCTGGCCCATACTCGGTTTCGGAAAATAGCGGTTTGGTTAGGCACAATCTCGTGGTTTTCGATTCTATTTTTTGAGCTGATTCGTTCGGTTGGAATCGCAGCGATGGGTCAAGACCCTCTGTTGTATGATGGGATCTTTTTGTCCATGCACCTGTTCATCCTGATGCGTGATTTGATGGGCAATACGGCAACCTACATGTTGATTGGCCTGATTGCGGCGCTGATGGGCACGTTTGGTTTCACATTCTTGTCTCTGCGTTTCATTTCCAAGTGTGCGATGCGAGAGGCCAAAATCTATGTGCTTATCCTTTGGACTCTGTTTCTCGGTGTGGAGTCTGCGATCGATTCTGGTGCGGTAAAGATCAAAGGAAACGATAGTGCTGCAGACCTATTGGTAAACCTGGAAGAGTCTTACAGTGTATGGTCTGAAATTGGCCGAGGTGTGTCTGGAAATGCGTACAAGCGCATGAACAAGATCAAGCTCCAAGAGAAGCCACGAATCCATATTTATGTGGTCGAGAGCTATGGTCGAACGCTTCGGCGCAAGCAAGTGCGGAAGGAATACTACGATACATTGCGAGACTTCCGTTCTCGGCTCGCTCCTTTGGGGTGGTCGATGGTCACAGGGCTGAGTGAGGCTCCAGTGAGTGGGGGGCGCTCATGGTTGGCAGACGCGACTTTACTGAGCGGTATGTTGGTCAAATATGAGTCGGNGTATCAACACCTGACACCGAGTTTGGACACCTTGCCAACCCTGCCCGGTTTTTTGAAAAAACAAGGCTACGAAACTGTACTTGTTCGNCCGAAAGATACCGCGCGNCCNGGTGTGGAATTGGTGAATCACTTCGCATTTGACCACACCGTGTTTTCTGCCGATCTTCATTACACAGGCAAAAAGTATGGTTGGGCTGAAATCCCCGATCAATACACATTTGGCTACCTTGAGGAAGAGGTGTTGCCGAATGTTGGCGACGCCCCNGAGTTTCTATTTTTCCACATGGCGAGTTCGCACCTACCATGGGACGATTTGCCTCCAATTGCGGACAATTGGCGTGACCTTTCAGGGTCGTCCATCAAAGTCGTGAATCAAGCCCAAGCTGGGTTGAATGAGAAGGAAATCAAGTTTCAACTGAAGCGGTATAAACGAAAGGAAAATGTACACGTTCGACGACTGAAGCCCACGAATCAAAATGTGGGCGCATATTGGAAAGCGATTCAGTACAGCCTTGAGGTGACGTTCCGGCACATTGAGTCAATGGAAGATCCGCCCGACTTGATTATTGTCATGGGTGACCATCAACCTCCCATGTTGAAGAANAGCCTTGATTTCACGGTTCCCGTTCACGTTCTCGCACGTAAACCAAAGCTCTTGTCTGAGTTCCGCAAGAAAGGTTTTGTGAAGGGCATGATACCGGGCAGCATCAAAGACCATATTTTTCACGAAGGCTTCTTTTCCCTGCTGGTTCGTGCTTTGGCAGATGCGGATAAGAAGAAAAAGCCCAAGTATTATCGCCGCGGCGCCACCCTCGATCCAGATACTCCTTCGGCTAGAGTCAAGAAGTGAATACTGTACATTGGCTAAGTCCTGGTGATCCCGAACAGCGCACAGGCGGCTATCTGTATAACGCAAGGATGGTCGAAGCATTGCAGTCACGTGGGGTCGGGGTGGTCATGCATAGCCTAGAGGGTCCGTGGCCATGGCCGGGTGTAAACCCAGGTCATGGGAAGGTTCTTCAAGACATCCCCGATGGTTCTGTAGTGATCGCGGACGGGTTGTTGTGGCCTGGACTCTCCGAGTCTGACCGGTCATTTCTCTGCCAACGGTGTTCTGTTTGGGTTGTTGTACACAGTTTGTTGGACATGGAAATGACGCCTGGGTCTCCATCTTCAGTGGCTGCCATAGAAATGGAAGCCTTGTCGCAAGCACACGGTTGGTTCGCGACGAGTGAGAGGACAGCGAATCTCGTGTGCGAACGATTGGGTGTGGAATCGGGTCAGTATGTGATTCCCGGTACATTTCCATCGCGCCACCACGAAGGCCCACAAAGGAATCACATTCTGAATGTGGCTACAGTGACCGAAAGAAAAGGTCACATTTTGCTTGTGGACGCCCTTGCTCAGATTTCGGACTTGGATTGGACCTTGGATGTTGTGGGGGCTCTTGATCGCGATGTGGAGTGCGTACAACGCGTGAGAGAACGGATTGAAAAGCGAGGGCTGACCGAGCGAATTCGATTGATAGGGGAGTTGGATGAATCAGGCATAGACGGTGCTTTTGCTTCTGCAGATTTACTGGTCCATACAGCCAGCTTTGAGGCTTTCGGTATGGGGCTTACCGAAGCGCTTGTTCGTGGCTTGCCTGTGATTTCCACGCCCGCTGGAGCTTTGGATGGACTCGAATCTTCGGCGGTAGACATTGTTCCTTCTGAAGATCTGGATGCATTGGTTTGTTCATTGCGAACCGTTCTTGCCGATCGCGACGAACTGAAAAGGCGAACCGTGGCTGCTCAATCGTTGTCGTTCCCAGACTGGCCCGAACAGGCTGAGCACTTGGTTCAGGTTTTGGGCATAGAGTCAGAAGGTTTTTCTATTGATTGGCTGCGCCAAAGAGAGCCATATGATCATACGGCACGTTCAGAAACGTTGGTTCGTCGCCTTGGGCAGGTTCTGGGTCCCAAGCCAGTACGGCTGATGGAGTTGGCTACAGGGTTGGGGTCTGGTACTCGTTTTGTGAGTCCGCGATTAATGAACCAGCAGCACTGGACACTTGTTGATCATGACCCTCGGCTATTGGCCCGCCTCAGCCAAGAAATGGATGTTCGGTTGCCGGACCTAGAGTATCAGGTGCTGGAACACGACATTCGAAATCTACAAGGTTTGAAGGGGCATTCAATCGATGCAGTGTTGACTCAGGCCCTGCTTGACTTGGCCTCCGACGAATGGTTGGTGTCCTTGGCTGACTGGCTCACCCAACAGAGGATGCCTTTTTTAGCCAGTTTGACTGTGGATGGGAGAGTGGAGTGGACTCCGTCAGATTCGCGAGATGCGGAAGTCCAGCATGCGTTCAGGACCCATCAGACATTTGATCGTGGGTTTGGTGCTTCACCAGGACCGTTGGCTGCACAGCGAATGCAGCAATTGCTACTCGATCGAGGCTTTGATGTTGTTGTTGAAGAGAGCGACTGGATCATTCCTCCAGAGGACGTGCGTATGGTAGGGGCCATGCTTGACGGTATTGCTTGGGCTGCATCGGAAGCGGCCTCGCATGCTGACGTATCGACGAACATGGTCTCAGGTTGGTACCGCGACCGAAAGTCGTCGTTGGGGACCTGCGGGTTGCGGGTCGGTCACATTGATTTACTGGCCATTCCTAAACCGTTGGTGGAATGACTGTTTCTATGCGCGCAGAGTGACTCCGCGCGGCCCGAATTCTTGTTCGATTGATGTGATTAAGTCTGTCGAGACCTGATTCACTTCGTCAGCTGATCGGTTGCCTTCTTCGTTTCCATAAACGATTGAAAAGGTCACCGCTCGTTTGGCGATACCGTCCTCTTCATGTTCAAAAAGGTCGACGATTTGAACTGAATTAATCCAGTTCGGACCATTGCTTTGGATAGACGAAACAATGTCTCCGGCTTGTACTTTAGGGGGGAGTGAGAACGCAAGAGAGCGCACGATGGGCTGTTGAACCGAACGTTCCTGGTACCGCGTGATGTACTTGGGGCCTTCCAATGCGGATCGAGAAACCTCAAAATAAATGGGGCGTTTTCTTTTCAGTTTGAACGATGCAGTGATTCTGGGGTGAACTTCCCCGAGAATGCCGACGACTTCGTTGTTCAAACGAATGGTCGCTTGACGTCCGGGATGGAGGCAATCAGAGAGCGGTTGGCTTGTGTCTGCAGGGCCAATGGACAATGGAATTTTTAGTGTGGTGGCGATTTCATCGACCAGGCCTTTGAAGAACCATACATCGGCATGTTGGGGACGCCCAGACCAGCGATGAGTTTCCAGGCTATCCGTGGCGATGGCCCAGAGGAGTTGGCGTTCGGTACAGACTTTATTTTCTGCGGTAGAACTTGGATGAAAGGTGCGGGTCCATTCATACATCTGGATGGGGCGAGTGCCGGCCCGTACATTGCTGGTGATGGCCTCAACCGCTTGGGCCAGACAATTGTTCTTCACCAGGCCGTAGCCTCGATCTAAAGCATTGGTGGTTTCGACATGGGACCACAGTACGTGGTCCTCGCTGACACCCAACCGGTCTCGTAGGTTCGTTCCATGGAAGCCATTCGTAAAGACCTCATAGAAACCGGAACCCAGAAGGATTTCTTCCACTTCTTGTTTGACTGAATCGCGATGTAAGGGAAGGGCGCCCATATCCACCTTGGGTAGATTTTGGGGTGTGTCGTTGTAGCCAATGGATTTCGCTAGTTCTTCATATAGGTCCGCGACATATTCGACATCCCAAATCCTGTGTGTGGGAATAGTCACAGTGTAACGTCCGCTCTCGCCTGAAAGGGTGAAGCCGTATCGGCTCAATCTATTGATCGTTTCTTCATCTGAAAGTTCTCGGTCCAGAAAAGCAGAAGCGGCTTTCACATCAAGTTGAATCGTATTTTTCGGGTCGCTCCATGTTCCAACTTGACCGGTTTCGCCTTGGCGCTGCCATCCGATTTCTTCCAACAGGTGAACCACTCGACCAGCGCCGACGAGTACGGCACTCGGGTCAGAACCGCGTTCAAATCTGGCCGACGAGTCGGTGTGGATGCCCAACGCTCGGCTGGCTTTTCTGACACTAACAGGATCAAATGCTGCACTTTCTACCAAAATACGTTTGGTGTTCTCAGTGGTTTTTGATTCTTCGCATCCAATGACACCAGCGATGGCGAGGATCTTCTCGTCATCGGCGATAACGATGGAACCTTCGGGTACCACCACCTTTTCTTCAGCAAATAGCGGCCACGCTGTCTCTCCTGGCCGCGCAAGACGAATGGTGATGGATCCTGAAATGGTATCCGCATCGAAACAATGTGTGGGCTGTCCGAACTCAAGGTTGGACAGATTGGTTGCGTCCACAGCCGGGGATACCGAATGGATTTCTGCGGCTTCCAATGGATCGTTACTTCGTTGAGTTCGTCGCTCTTTCACGTATGACCCTCCTGTAGTCCTATGTAGTATGCTAGCATACTTTGTGGGATGGACAAATAAAATCGGCGGGTGGGTTTTAGGAGCTG
>PALY01000094.1 GCA_002707085.1 Deltaproteobacteria bacterium | reverse complement strand
TCTTGATCCGCCATGGGGCGGGGTTGACTGGAACCGACTGGGCATGAACTTCGCTAGGCTGTTTGGGACGCAAATGGATGTATGGGACGCAGTTTTTGGGCGCCACCCGCTCCTGCTAAAGCTGCCACGCACCTTTAATGTGAAGACACTCCCAGGCGAAAATACCGAATGGATCTTAAAAATCGGCAGGTTAAATGGGGATAGTTCTCCCGCCGATTGCGCTCGAATCATTACCGCCTTCCATATTCCACCTCATCTGTAATGCGCCTCAAGGTTCACCAAAAATGTCCGAATTTAGGTGTTGTGAAAGTTTTCTATCCAAGCCCGGAAGATATCTGGCAACTTGTGGTTCCAATTGGGACTCCAAATTAGATAGGCAATCCTGCCACTAAGAATAGCCCACCTTCCCCACTCATCATTTCTGACAATGACATCGCAACCCTCAAATAGCGTTCAACAGCCCACCCTCAGTGAAGCACACTGCCTGTTTCATCGGGGTCCACTTGCTCACCCGGGTGTGCTGAGTCTGACCAACGACTATCTAACATTCAGGCCAACACGGACCCTGGACAGAATTGCGGGCGCAAAAGATGTGGTCATCCCAACCAAGGACATCACCCAATACTCGGCTGGCGGCATCAATGACAACGTAGACATCTATACAGAGGACGAAACATTTCGTTTTTCAGGTCGTGGAGCGCTTAGAGTCAACAGCCGGCTCAGTTCTCTCCTTGCACAGGGTGATGAAGATGCCGAAGACAGCATCCGCCTTTTGTTTGAGCCCGATGAACGTGTCTTGCAGCAGGGCCGTATTGAATTGTTCGTAAACGATTTCATGGCTGTACGGGGTGAACTCACCTTGACGGACCGACGTTTTCGGTTCACTCCAGGGTCTGGAATCGACAGAATGTTTTGGGAAACCGGGCAAATCGATGCACGCCTGGACACCCTTGAAGATTGGAGGCTCACAGACCTCCGGCGGCTCTTGCGTATGACCATAGATGGCGAAGAGCATGTTTTTGGGGGTTCCCTTACGCCTGAACTGTACAACCATATCGAACGCCTGATCGGTACGGGCGATACAACCCAACAGGGAACCAACGAGGTGGTCCTCGACACATGGAAGGTGCAACTTCGCCGTGGGCCGGTGGCACACAATGGTGATCTCTCCTTCACCCCCACCACCATCAGCTACACACCCACGGGCCTGCTTGATGCAATGGTTGGAGTCAAAGGGTTCAGTTTTGCGATTGAGGATATTAGCCGCATCGCCCTACGGGGCTGGCCTGACCGAAAACTGATGATCAGGGTTGGGCACGAGATTCACAACTTCGCTCTACCCGATCCTTCCGAAAAACTGGCTGCCATCGAACAGTTGATTCGGGACCGTCAATACCAACTTGCACGCCGTCAAACACCCGACCACGAACATCTCCACCAGCGTTGCCTGGATAGATGGACATCTACCATTGAGTTTGACGAAGACGAATACATCGTCCTCAAAACATACGCTTGCGAACGCCAAGGTAAGGCCGAAATTCGTTTTGGCTGGCTCATTCTGTCACGCTCGCGTGTTCTGTTTCTGCCCATCGGAGGACCCGCCTCTCAAGAACGGCACATGGATGCACCCCTGGAACAGATTTTTCGGCTCGACGGCGGACCCCGCTCCAGACAGGACCAAATTTCACTTTCCATCGACGATAAAACCGCTCGCTTTTTAGTGTCGGACCGCGAAGGTATCGTCGACGAATTCTGGTCTCAATGCCGATCTCCCTCTCGAATCATCGCATGGGACACCCTCGGCCCCAAATCCATGGCACGCATTCTGGGTCAGTGTCGTTTCGTTCGAATCATCTGCTTGGGCGACACTTTGGTCGATATGACTCCAGGAATGACCGTGACTCACGAAGCGGGCGTTGCAGCAGTTTTACCTGGGGAACCTGGCAGTTCAGTTCCAACCGGGACCGTGGTAACGGTCGAAATCGGCCAAATTGAGGGCATCTATCAATACGATTCTAAGGTGATCCGATCCATCCCCACCCCACTGGAAGGTGTAATCCCGAACCCCCTCGGCACCCACTTATTGATTACCCGTTTCCCAAATGAACTGCGTCTATACAACCAACGGGACAGCTATCGAGTCGGATTGGAGATGGATGTTCAGGGCAGCCTCATGACCGAAATGGCCGATGGGGGGAGCTGGATGTCCACCAATCAACATTTTGCATCCCACGTACTCGACCTCTCCATCGGAGGGTGCGGTTTAGAAACCGCGTACGAATTGAACGAAGGTGACCGCGTAAGCCTGAATCTTCCGCTCCTGGATGAATGGGTCGATATTCGAGCTACGACCGTCAGAATCGGCGGTGAAGATCCCTCCAATGGCACCTTTCGATATGGCCTGGAATTTCGTGAGCTCACCATGGCACAGGAGGATATTCTTCATAAAGCCGTCATGACCATGCAGCGCACCGCATTGGCAGATGATGATGAAAACGAAGAAGGTGAAAGCGAAGTCGAAATAGAGAGCTGAAAACGCTAGGTTCCAAAAGCGAAAATGGTTGAATCAACTTAGGCAGAATCAGCCCGCAAAGGAGCCGGAATGAAGCGAACATTCGACGTTATCTCACCCATAGACGGAAACGTAGTAGCCACCATTGAAGAGGCGTCACCGGGTCTCATCGCCCGAACACTCGACAAGGCCCGCAAGTCCCAACGTGAGTGGCGGAACACTTCTATCAGTGATCGGATTTCCATCATTGAGGGCTTCGTTCAGGCGATGGAAGCACGCAGTGATGAAATCGCATCTTCCATCACCCAATGTATGGGCAGACCCATTCGTTTTACTCCAGGTGAAGTGGCTGGAATGGCCGATCGAGCGCGATACATGGCAAGCATCGCTGAAGAATCACTGCAAGACATAATACCCAGTCCGAAACGTGGTTTTACTCGGTATATCCGCAGGGAGCCACTGGGTGTTGTGTTGGTCTTGGCCCCCTGGAACTACCCTTACCTTACAGCTGTGAACGCCATCGTACCAGCCCTGTTGGCAGGCAATAGCGTGGTGTTGAAACATAGCGATCAAACACCTTTCGCGGCTGAACATTTTCGAGAAGCGTTTGAGGTTGCGGGCCTTCCCGACGGCGTCTTCAACGTCCTTCATATGAACCATGACACCACTGCCCAAGTACTAGCAGATGATGTCATTGATCATGTGGCCTTCACCGGCTCTGTCTCGGGAGGGGTGGCCGTCCAGAAGACGGTCGCCAACCGTGTGGGTAGAAACAGATTCATTGGACTGGGGCTTGAATTGGGTGGAAACGACCCAGCATACGTACGCAGCGACGCGAACTTAGATCATGCCGCAATCAACATCGTTGAAGGTGCGCTATTCAACTCTGGACAGTCCTGTTGTGGCATTGAAAGAGTGTATGTACATGATGCAATTTGGGACTCCTTTATCGAGAAGATGGTTGAAGAGACCCTGACATATCGCTTGGGCGACCCCACCGATCCTGCCACCACCCTTGGACCCGTCGCACGCCAACGCAATGCAGATGCGATTCGAGTTTCAGTCACTCAGGCGATTGAAGCGGGAGCGCACCCGTTGATCGATGTCGCCCGCTTTCCAGCCGACCGTGCAGATACCGCCTATGTGGCGCCACAGATTCTCACGAATGTCGACCATTCCATGGCTTTTGTGACCGAGGAAACTTTCGGCCCATGTGTGGGGGTGATGCGGGTATCCAGCGACCAACAAGCCATTCAAATGATGAACGATTCCTGGTACGGACTCACCGCATCCATATGGAGCCGCGACGTGGAGGCTGGAACGGAAATCGCGGGCCAGCTGGAAACGGGCACTGTTTTCTTGAATCGTTGCGACTATTTAGATCCTGCACTCGCCTGGACTGGTATCAAGAATTCCGGACGAGGTGTGACCTTATCCTCTCTTGGTTTCGAACAAATGACCCGCCCGAAATCCTTCCACCTCCGAACCGAGGTTCTCTAATGTCAGCCAATTTACAAGCCTCCTGGAACTACCCCACTCCGGTTCATTTTGGACCAGGCCGAATCCGAGAACTTCCGGATGCCTGTAAGGAGCTGGGAATGGGCAACCCGCTACTCGTGACCGATCCCGGCATTGCGCAATTGCCCATCCTCGAAGCGGCACTGGAAGCCAACCAACTTGCAAACATACCTACAGGCGTGTTCAGCGACGTCCAAGCAAACCCCAACGGGCAGAACGTCGAACAAGGCGTTGCTGCGTATCGTGCAGGACAGCACGACGGAGTGATTGCATTTGGTGGAGGAAGCGGAATTGATGCGGCTAAAGCGATCGCCCTCATGGTCGGTCAGGACAGGCCCTTGTGGGATTTTGAGGATGTTGGAAGCAATTGGAAACGAGTGAACGCGAAGGGCGTCGCGCCCATCATCGGTGTACCCACAACTTCCGGAACAGGCTCCGAGGTGGGAAGAGCTTCTGTGATTTTAGATGAAGCGGCGGGAGTCAAACGAATCATTTTTCACCCCACCATGCTTCCCAGTCGGGTCATATGTGACCCGGAACTCACTGTAGGTCTTCCAGCACACATCACAGCAGCCGTTGGTATGGACGCCCTGTCTCACAACTTGGAAGCAATATGCGCCCCAGGAAACCACCCCATGGCCGATGGGATTGCAGCTGAAGGTATCCGCCTCGTTAGCGAGTTTTTGGTACGGGCCGTCCGTTACCCCGATGATATCGAAGCCCGGAGCGCAATGATGAGTGCATCGCTAATGGGGGCCACCGCGTTTCAAAAGGGCCTCGGCGCGATGCACAGTATGGCCCATGTCATTGGCGCACAACTTCATGCGCATCATGGGCTGATAAATGCGGTTGTGATGCCCTATGTACTCTGCGCGAATCGTACAGCCGTTGCAGAAAAACTGACTCGTCTTTCCCGCTATCTAGACCTTCCTGATCCAAGTTTTATGGCCTTTCTCGACTGGGTTCTGGCACTCCGCAACGAACTTGGGATTCCACACACGCTCGATGCACTGGGCGTCCAACCTGAACATATCGCAGACTTTGCTCCAGCCGCCGTTTTAGATCCGAGTACAGGTACAAACCCCCTACCCTTTGGAGCGGCCGAATTCTCCGACCTTTTTAGCAATGCGATTGACGGCTCTTTGACCTAATTCAGTTCCAAAGCCTGTATGATCACCTCACTTGGAGGCAACATGCGGTCGTTACTTTTTGTATTTGCTTTGGTGGGTTGCGCAGACGAGAAGTCCGACAGTGATACTGGTAGCAACTCTTTTGTTGCATCCGATGACACCTCTGGAGATGGCGGGGTTGAAGGACTTGCTCCACTTGCTGATCTCTCAGATGATGACTGCCCAAAAATGATGGAGTCCAACACTGGGACCTTTTCATCGAGTGGCGAGTCCCGAACCGTGACGGTCGTAGTTCCATCTGGTGAGGTGGAGCCTGACGGCCCCTTAGTCTACTTTTTTCATGGACTATTGGATCCGAGTTCCACACCAACGCCTACTGAATATATGGCGTCAGCATTACAGCTTCAGTCAATTGCAGACGAGACTGGCGTGACCTTCGTGTTGCCCCAATCAGGGCTGTTTGAGCGACTTGGTTTCGAGTTTTTTATGTGGGAAGTCGAAACGGGAGAAAGCAACGATATGGTCTTGTTCGATGATCTCCGCACCTGTGCTGCCCTTGAGCGCGACATCGACCTAACGAAAGTCCATGCGATGGGCATGAGCGGCGGCGCTCTGTTCACGACAGTCGTAGCCCGGGAACGCGGTGACACGCTGGCAACCATGATCGAAATGTCTGGTGGTTCGGACATTTCCATGTTGACCTTCGACGGCCTTCTCTCCGAATACAAGACTCCAGCCTATGCCATGCCTGCATTGCTCATCTCTGGTGGACCCACTGACACATGGCCGGGTGGCGGCATGGATCTCGTCGATTTTTCTGGCGCAACAGACAATCTTGCCGAACAACTCTATGGCGATGGACATTACGTTGTCCGTTGTGAACATGACCGTGGACACGCCGTGCCGATGGAAGCAGTTCAAGCAAGTTGGGAATGGGTAGAAGCCCATCAGTTCGGTGAAACATCACCGTTTATTGAAGATGGCATCGACGCTTTGGGTTCTTGGTGTAGCGTTGTCGAATAAGGTCATGTGACCACAACTTGTTCATCTTGTTCCAACATCCATATTTCAAACCGTGGGGGTTCTTGTAGGCCCCACGCAGTCTGAACAGCTTGGACATATAGACGCCCTTGTTCCGCATGATGCGCGGCCACTTCATCAATGTTTCGGCCGCCTACAAAGTCGGTTTTGTAGTCGACAATTACCGGCATACCGGTCCCAGGGTCACGGTACAGCATATCGATTGAACCAACCCACGCACCCACTGGACCATCATTGTCACCACCCAAAAGCATGGGCAACTCTTTGCCGATAATCTCAAGGCTTTCATACTTCTTGAGAAGCACGCCATTTACTATCGCATCCAAAAGCACGTTTGCGCGATCCCGGGCACCATCTGGTATCGCTCTGCCATCGGCAGCCCTTTGCAAAGCAGTTTCCAGTTTATCTGAGGTCACGGCCGCCTTGGTGCATCCTTGATCAGGCAACTCCTCCATCAATAGATGGATCGCCGTGCCGGCCAGCAAAGCATTTTCTCGACCCACACCGCCACCACTTACCGATGTCTCTTGATCATCAGTCGCACTGGACGGCCCACAGCTCCATGGTTGCAGCTGCCTTCGTCTTGCCTCCTGCGCGCGCTCGACGGGCACAGAAGCTGGGGTGGGACCATTCAACACACCATAATTAAGGGCTTCGTGGCCTTCTATCGGAAAACGCCCCGGGAACACCCACCGGACTCCTCCCTCATCACGCACAACCCCATCTGGAGCCAATCGAGAGGCAACATCTGAAGGATGACTGGATGGCTCTTCTTTGCACCCCCACAGGTCCAACATCGTGCGTGGTCGAACATTTCCACGCAAGGCTGACGGCCAAGCACCCGTTAGTACCAGCCGATCCCTCGCCCGAGTCATGGCCACATACAAAAGACGAATTCGCTCTGCTCGCTCCACTTCTCGTTTACGAGTCCATACTCGGTCAAACATAGGTGGAACCAAACCGGCCAATTGGATGCCTCCATCGGCACTTACAAGGGTTCCTTGTGTACGCTTGGCGTGTGGAAACTGATGATGCAAATCGACCACATATGTATGAGAAAATGCCAGTCCCTTCGATTTGTGAATCGTCAACAACTGGACTGCCGGCCCTGCATCGGATGGGCGAGCTTCTTCCGCATCCCGCTGTGTAGAAATCGCATCCCGCAAAAAACGAAGTAGGTCTGAAAAATCACCCGATGAGGTCTCCATGCGGGCAACTACTTGCCGAAAAAACTGTTCCAGGTTCGCAACTCGATAGGCCCCCTGGTAAGCAGTGGCCCCAACCACATCGGGAAGAAAGAAATCACGGACATCGGTAATCCACTCGTCAAACGGCACTTCATGTAATGAACGCCGTAATCGGTCAACGTGCCCAACAATCTCTTCCAATCGCGGCACCCAAGCCCGCAAGTCAGAAAGACCATTCACGTCTTCTTCCGCCGCCACAACATACGAAGATGCACGATCAATTGTTTCGTTACAAGCTTCAGCGGCCTGTTCCGAGAACCCCAATTTGGACCAAACCTCAGGGAAACCTTCGCCCCAAAGGGGAACAAATGAAGCATCAGGAACACAAGCCATTGGTGACCTCAAAAATGTCACCAATGCCAATGAATCCATTGGATCGATCAGACCACGCAATAATGCAGCGGAGTCAACGATTTCCCTTCTGCGGAAATAGCTTTTATCTCGTGTGACCTCATAAGGAACACCAACATCTCGAAGCGCGGACTGATAGGTGTCCAAATCACTGGTCGAACGAAAAAGAACGCCTACTGAATCCATTGGTACACCCTGTTCTTGCAGGCGGACCAAATCGGCGGCCAAAGCGCGCGCTTCTAAAGTTCGCGCCTGAACTGCCTTGGTGCTTTGGTTTGGGGCACCTTCCTCCCACTCCCACGAAACCCAATATTCGACAGCGGGCCGCAATGAGTCACCACCTCGCGCCGCCACCAATTGTTCATATTGTGGCTGAACACCCACTTCCGCCACCATCAGGCTTGCCATACATCTGTCTACTTCGGACAATATGGGCGCTACGGACCGGAAATTTTGAACCAAGCCATGCTCGACCGCACCCGCATCACGCATTTCCTCAGTAAACGCCTCATACGCTCTTAAATCAGCGTTTCGCCATCCATAGATGGATTGCTTCGGATCCCCCACAATGAACAAGCCGGGTCGTCGTTCTGCAGGTCCGTTCAGCCCGACCGCGCGAATGATGTCACACTGTCTTGGGTCTGTGTCCTGGAATTCATCCACCAATAGTTGGTCGAGGCCCCGTTGAACCTGCTCCGCAATCGCAGGGCGAGCGAGCAATGCTGCCGCTCGTGTCAACAAACCCGTAAAGCCAATGACTCCGTTTTTTCGTTGTTCTTCTTGAACCTCCGCGAGCATCTCAGAAACGATGATCTGCATCGCAAAATACAGTTCTGGTTGCAAGAGTCCCACACAATCGATTTGGAGGCCCAGTCCCGTCGCAGAAACCGCAAGTGTGTCTTCGACATCTGCCAAAGCGGCACCCTCAGCTTTTCCGCAATTCGATTTGCCCCATTTTTCCAACAAATGCTTCCGAAGATTGGCGGGCAGCTCGTGTTCGATATGACCCTGGAGTTCTTCGATAGAGAGAGTCGTGTTCTCCTGGATAAGCTCTCGCAAGGTACTGAGTCTCTCGACAAGAAGGCGACCATTCTTCGCCCCGCCTACATCACCAAGGCGGTCGCCGACGCAGTGCAATACATCGTCAATCGAACGCCAGAGTCTTCGCACCATTTGCTCTATATCTTCGTTATTGAAGACATTTTTGGATACGACTGACAGATCCACATCGGCTTGAACCAAGGTGATCACCGCCGCTTCGATCGCCGAAGGCCCAATTTCATTCTCGATCAGGGTCAGCAACAGCGGGGCACGTTCGCCCACAAGTATGCGTTCCAATCCTGCCTCAACAATGGTCCGAACTGAGCGCTGTGTCGTTTCACCATCCGCATCAACCTCAAAGTCAGGATGCAACTGCGCTTCCAGTGGAAATTGGGCAAGTAGGTTCCGGCACCAAGAGTGGAATGTGCGCACCTCCATCTGGTCNACCGCACCCAACAAGACCTTTGCTCTATGAGGCGCCTCTTCGCCCAATGCATCCATCGGNATTCCAGTGACGGANGCAAAACTTTTCAACGCATCAAATGCTTCCGCAATCCTCTCAGCCATTTCCGCAGCTGCAGCTTCCGTAAAAGTGATGGCCACCACCCTTGAAAGAACCCTTCGCGCCACCCGCTCTTCAGAAGCATCGTTCCCTAAAGCCAATCGAGACGCCACCCAGCCAGGCCCGACTGCCCAGGAAACCACACGAGCAACCAAAGCCGCGGTTTTACCCGTTCCTGCCCCAGCCCGAAGAACCACTGGATGTCCGAACTCAGTACGGGAGATCTCTCTGGCGAGAGCATCCTGCTGTAATGCACCAGTACTCATGCTTCTTCCTCACGTTCGCCACGCGACCATAGACGATACCGTGCCGCGGAAATCGTGTCTGAGCCACGTTCATTCGCGAGTTCGATCATTCTGCGACGAAAAGTACTATCACCCACTGAGCAGGCCTCCTTTACGTCACAGTAGCCACATGCGGCCGGCACTTTATCCGCTGAAAAAGCCGATACTCGCGGAAACCAAGCGCCCGCAGTACGCGCTGCCATGACCTCATCCAATATGGAATGAAGCGCTTCAGAAACGGTGGAATCATCCGCCGAAAAGGTAAACCGACGCTCGGGGATCTCTGGGTCTGGATGCAGGTACAAATACTTCCCGACAGAGCCTTCTATCGCGTGCGCATATACCGCTCCCTGCAGCAATACCCCCTCGCGTACCGCTTTCAGGACAGCCGCGTCTCGTTTACTTTCAGTCTTCAACGTGCTCGGTGGCTTTCCAAGTTTAAGATCGGTGACATGCAAACTACCGTCTTGAACCTCCATGCGATCCGCTCGAAATCCAATGGATAGAGACTCCGTGGCATCCCAATGACCCTCCACTTCAACGCCCGACACTCCATCGGTCAAACCGTCCTCGGCACGCAATAAGGACAACGCCGCCAACGCTGGCGGCACAACTGCAACCGAAAAATTCAACCAGCCAATGCCATCATCCGCCAAACAGCGTTCAGATTCCTCGATGATCCATTGTTTGAGCGTCGACTCCGACGGCCAAACCACTGGAACCACAGCCTGACCGGAAGGGTCGGAAGACGTTCCAAGACCCGCCTTAGCCACTCTTTCTGCCACCGCATGCACCACGCGGCCCACAAGATGCGTAGATACCGATGGCAATGCACCCCAAGGGTTCGGACGACGCTCAAGACCAAGCTCCTTCTGTAAGAACGAACGCCAAGGGCAGCGTGCAGTGGCTTCCACCTGCGTCACATAGATTCGCCGATGCCGAAGATCAGAATCGTGCCGCACAACGCCAACGGATCCCGCATACGGATCCAGCGGAGAGTTCCATGCCCGCACATGCTCAATCATTGTGGCAAACGATTCCGTAGCGCCTCCGGCAACCATCGCATCCGCGCAACGCTGACCCTGTAGAGCAATGGCGGTCGCCCGGCCACGGCGCCCTTGTGGAATCAATTTCGGAAGCTCTGGATCTCCGATAATCTTCGATAGCTGTAAACCAATCACCAAAGAAGATGGATGCAGTACGGTACCGCTCAAATCCACTTGGGAATACGAAAGATGGACCCTTTCGCTGGCGCGACACAGGCGAGCAAACAGAAACCGTTCTTCATCCACTCCCAGTCTTTTTTCTCGAACATCCGGTAGCACTCTTTGCAGCGCCCAACGGGCGGAGTCTGGCAGAACTGCTTCTTCGCTAACGACCCGAGGAAAAACACCACGATTTAGTCCAGCAATAAAAACATGAGCAAAGGTTCTGCCACGGGCTTCGACTCCATCCAAAACCTGTACCCCACCCCCACTGCCCCCGATTGGGGTGGCGCCGACCCCAAGGATGACATTGGCCAAGATGCGCAGTGCTGCGTCCTTGGTCAATCTTGCATCTTCAGGCAGAGAATAGGAAAGACCCTTTACGGCGCGTAAGATTTCACTGTCTGTGCCAATCCGGAAATCACGCAGTAAGCTGCGCTTCGCAATTTCCCAATGGACCGAAGCCTCAGCGCTTTCTGGCCAGGAGGCCATGCATTCCAGCCAGACAGTGGTGGCATCTTTTATTTGTTTTACCCGATCACTGTGCAGTAAAAACCGTTGGCTGCGTGGACCCAACTCTCCTTGAACAAGTCCGGTTCGTGATGGTAGACGCACATGGATGGAAGGGTCGGCAAAACGTTCCAAGATGTCTTGGGCGCGACGGATACCACAAGCATCAAACGCAAGCCCCAGACGACCACCTTTATCTCCACCACGGGCATCAACCCAGCGCGCTGCCTCCACCAAACCGCCAGCAAGCAAGACCGCTGCTATCGCAGAAGAGCGACGAAACAGGGCTGCCCCTCCCATGGTCGCCCCTACACCTGAAAAAGCAATACCCCTATCAATCAATGCATTCTTGATTGCAAAGTCGTAGCCAGGCAAAGTCCGAACGATAACTGCGATGTCTTCCGGCACGGCACCCTGGTCCAATAGCTTCGCTATCGAGTCCGCCACTTGACCCATTTCATCGACTGGGTCCCGACCATACCGAAAACTCCAATTGTTCTGGACCTTGAATACAGACTCTGATTTGGTCAACTGCCCTTTGAATCGACGATGAAATGCCGCAGCATAGGCGACTCCAGGATCCAGCTGACCGGGAGTCGCGGGGTCCGGTGCCACATCCACAGCAATCGTAGCACTCAAGTGGTCATGCAACGCTCCGATCAACTCCGCCACAGCACCGGTCGCATCGGAGAACCCAAGCACACAGATGTGATGCGAAGGCAATGCATCGGATCCTTTCTGTTTGATGACTTCTGCCGCACGACGGGCCGCCTGGCCCGGCGTCATATACGGCCCATCACCCAGCGCTTCCGCCACATTTGAGGCCACTCGAACCAGGGCCGCAACCCGAGGAGCGACGCCACTTCCAACTTTCACCGAACGATTTTGCGGCCAATCAAAAACCGATTCCAATACGCCTTCTTTGATGGCAGGTTCCAACCCTGCATCAATCAATTCATAGACGGGTCCAGTAAGGACCCTATAGCCGTCATCCAGACCACCCAGCGCACGCTCAAACACCGGTTCTTGAGCGCCAAAATGCCGCACCAATTCGTCAGGCCACGCAGAACCCACAACCGCAACCGTCCCACTACGGCCAAGAATATCGCGTGCCAACTCTGCATGGGTGTGAATGACCACACCAAGGACCGCACCGCGCTGCTGCACCAACACGCGCTGCCAGTGCTTGCGCATGCTGGCGGAAGGCACAACCAGACGAATCGGTGCCATTCCAGGTTTCCAGCGAGGAATGGCTGCACAAAGTTCCCGCTGAAGTTCAAAGGGATCCTTCGCCAGGAATACACCATTGGAAAAATACTGATTCACACCAACAAAGGAACACTTTAGCGCGCCCTTATCAAGGCCTAAAACGGTCAGTTTTTGTCCGAACCGCTGACCTTCAAGCTTCTGGAGCGATTTAGTGCCGCAGCCACCTCGTGCCGGCGGGGCAAAATAAGATCTCCAACAGGTGTTGAACGGGGTGACAATATATCGATACCTTCCGCACCCAATGCTGCATCGAGTCCATCGAGTAGGGCCGCTACCGACCGCTTACCATCCGCCTGCACGGCTACCGCATTCAACGCATGGCCCAAGGTCGAAGCATGATACCCATCCAACACCCCACTGACGCCGACCAGGTCGATTTCAGTAGAGTCCACCTTCACGGATCGTCCGTTCCGGGCGCGGACTTTTTCACTCTGGAGACCATGCCGCAAAGGCATTCTCGGTAGGGGATCTTGCCAATCAGACGGGGGTATAGGCTCTGGACCAGCCAATCGGGACGCCTTCTCCGAAAGATCATGCGCTTCATAGGACACCATTCCCACAACACACTGGGCCACAGAAAGATAATCGCCCACTCCACCAATCACGAGAATGGTGGACACGCCACGTTCTTCATGAAGCTGTCGGACGCGTTCAACGAACGGGGTAATCGGTTCCTGCTCTGACGGAACGAGAAGTCGCATCCGCTCATCTCGGACCAACAGGTTTGTCGCCGAAGTATCTTCATCAAGCAACAGAACTTTCGCACCGGACTCTACCGCCTCAATGATGGATGCCGCTTGCGAAGTGGAACCAGACGCATCGTTGGTTGAAAATGGCCGGGTGTTTTTCCCTTCTGGCAGGTCTCGGAGAAACATTGAAATGTCAACTTCACAGACTCTGCGTCCATCCTCCGCACGCACCTTGACCGTATCTGGGTCGGATACGACCAGTTCCCGCCCATCTCCAGGAATATGATCTAAATGCCCCCGTTCAATGGCCTGGAGAACCGTGGACTTCCCATGAAAGCCCCCACCGACAATGACCGTGACACCCGCTCGAACCCCCATGCCCGACACGATTCCATCCCCAGCGTCTAGTTGGACCCTCATGGTTGTGGGCGATGTAAATGGAACTCCTCCATCTAGGGGCCTTTGATCCACACCGGAACGACGCGGCAACAAGGAGCCGTCTGCAATAAATGCCACCAAGCCCTGGTTTCTTAAAGAGCGTCGTAAACAACGTTGGCGAACCACACTTTCGATATGTACATGAAAAGTCGGGTCGATCTCCAGGGATTGGCATGCTTTACGCACATCGAGATCAATTAAATCCCAAGCAGCAGGACCCAAGATTCTTCGTCCTTTTGCTGGCAAGCCCAAACGAAACCGAACCTCGATGATTCCATCTGGAAAGATCCGAACCGCGGACCGTTCGACGATTTCTGGCCCGGGCAGCAAGACACTCATCTCACCAGACCGCCCACTACCACGCCGCTTTGCCTTCAGACTGGCCACAAACTTGCGAAGATACCAATCCTCTGCGGCAATTCGTTTGTCTGCATGCTCAGTAATGTCCCGACCTAAACCACTTTGGATAGAAATTCGCACGCGACTTGGAGCGGCATAGGGATCGCCCTGTACATGATCGACATGGAAAATAAAGCCGTCCAGATCCCACCGGCCCAGCAGCGACCGGTAATGCGGGTACTGCCGTCCATCGATTTGACGAATTGCGCGTTCGATTGCTGGAGCCATGGGCACACTTCCTTCCAAGACGGGTCCTATCTGGTGCGTTACGCGTTCGGCATGCGTATTGTCTTGTTTACTCTCATGCTCGCCGCTTGTGGAACTTCCTCTACCGAGGAAACAGAACCACAAGAGTCCCCTACAACCCAATCAAGCCCTGAGGAAAAAGTGAGTTTCAAACCTCCCTCTGATGTAGCAGCACCACCCGCCGATGCCATCGTCACCCCATCGGGCCTGGCATACAAAGTCCTCAAGGCCGGTACCGGTAAGAAACATCCGGATTCAAAGAGCGAAGTCGAGGTTCATTACACCGGATGGCAAACCGATGGCACCATGTTCGACAGTTCCCACAAGCGTGGGAAGACCATCCAATTTCAACTTACGCGAGTAATCGCTGGTTGGACTGAAGGTGTGCAACTGATGGTCGAAGGTGAGAAGGCCAGGTTCTGGATTCCTGAGGCTCTCGCCTACAAAGGAAGACCCGGCGCCCCGTCTGGAATGTTGGTGTTCGACATTGACCTGGTAAAAATCGTCCCCTCACTTAGTGATCGTTTTCCGGCACCCGATGATGTCGCGGCGCCGCCATCAGACGCCAAGTTCACATCCAGTGGATTGGCCTACAAAACACTAAAAACCGGGACCGGTTCGACCCATCCAACAGCCGAAGACCGAGTACAAGTTCACTACACAGGATGGACGACCGACGGAAAGGCCTTTGATTCGTCTTATAAGAAAGGGCGACCCGCCACATTCCCCCTACGCGCCGTAATTCCAGGGTGGACGGAAGGTGTGCAACTGATGGTCAAAGGGGACCAGACCCGCTTCTGGATCCCAGAAGAATCAGCTTATGCCGGCAAGAGAGGTCGTCCTCAGGGTATGCTTGTATTCGATATCGAATTGTTGGAGGTCTTGTCTAGCCCGTGAACTTACTGACACTCATAGCGCTCGCTCCTACCCTTCAGGCTCAGGAGGTTCTCTTCCAAGAGGATGTGCGCGGTGGAGTGTCCGTTGACGCAACGGCGGCAGATGCATCATTGTCGGGATCTACATCATTTGTGGATGGGTCACCTTTCAATCTGCAGATTCCTACAACTGCCACAGTCACCAACGCGTATTTGATCCTTCAAGCCAAACTGGATGGCTTTGCCATGCCGTCCACTACGCTTGATGGTGTACAAATCAATGGCTATCCACTGAGCGTTGCTACCCTGCTCACTGCATCACCACGAACTGAAACATACGAACTCGACCCAGATGTCTTTGAGATCGAGTCTGTTTCTGGCGATGGTTCTATCGTCGTTGACTACCAAGAAAGCGGTGCCGTCGAAGATGGGTTCCATGCGGGCCGAGGCGTGAGCGGCGCAACATTGGCAGTCGTATATGAAGACCTAAGTTTGCTGGGCCACCGACATGTTGTGATTGCCGCCGACGATGTGTCGTCGGGAGCGGCTGTCTTTACCGACCTTCCGGCGGACGAAGCGGTCAACGAAGCCATAATTTCATATGGAATCACCTACGAATGCTCAAATGACCAGAGCAGTATCGCCGTAATCGACGGTAGTTTTGTCAGTACAAACGTAGGGGGACGAGACGATGGCCCGACACACGACGGCTACTGTGGAAGTCAAGACTGGAACAGCCTGATCACCCAAGGCTCCTTCGGGTATGACGACACGGACGACGCTGTCGGAATCAACGGAGACGACCCCGACTTTGAGCCATTAGACGGCAGTGCAACGAACTCTCGGCTCTCCGATGAACTGTTTCGAGTCAGTTACAGCCGCTCCGGCGATCTTTCAGTTGGCTACATCGACTCCGGTGAAGATTCACGGCTCACTTCTATTGTCGTCGTTATTGAACTGGACCAAGACGGCGACGGAATCGAAGACTCTCTCGACAACTGTCCTGAAGTCTACAATCCAGATCAACTCGACACAGATGGCGACGGAATTGGCGACGCCTGCGACGAATGTACGGACGAGGATGACGACGGGTATGGCATCCCTACGGGCGCAACATCCACGTGCCCGGACGCGGACTGCGATGACACCGATCCTTCGGTCTACCCAGGTGCCACAGAGATTTGGTACGACGGAATCGACCAAAACTGCGATGGCGCATCCGACTACGATCAAGACGGGGATGGGGTCGACTCAGACGCATTCGGTGGTACGGACTGTGACGACACCGACGGGACGATCAATCCCAGTGCATCTGAATCTTGGTATGACGGCGTGGACCAAAACTGTGATGGCGCATGTGATTTTGATGCCGATGCAGACACATGCCCCCATGAAGACCATTACGACGAAGCCTTCGCCAGTCCCGTTTGCGATACGAGCTGCTTCACTTTGAGCGGCGGTGAGGAACCGGACACTGGCGGTGAGGATCCGGACACTGGCGCTGAGGATCCGGACACTGGCGGTGACGCCACAGATACTGGCAGCGACGAAGCGGACACCGGTGATTCAGAAGACACAGGGAGTCCTTCCGCCGATACTGGGGATGGTTCCGAGGACGACACAGGCGACTCTGGTTCGACTGAAATCACCATCACTGGGGGCGATTGCGACGACGAAGATCCGAGCGCGCTGCCGGGTGAAATTGAGGTTTGGTACGACGGTACTGATCAAGATTGTGACGGCAACGACACCGATCAAGATGGTGACGGGTTCGATGGCGAAGATGCCGGTGGAACCGATTGCGACGATCTCGACGCCACAATCAACCCTGATGCCGAAGAAATCTGGTACGACGAAATCGACCAAGACTGCGACGGTAACGACGCCGATATTGACGGTGACGGATTCGACTCTGTTGAGTACGGCGGTACGGACTGTGACGATGCGGACGGCACGATCAACCCTGATGCCGAAGAAATCTGGTACGACGGGATCGACCAAGACTGCGATGGTGCATCCGACTACGATCAAGACGGTGACGGGTACGACACCGTCGATAGCGGTGGAGAGGATTGCGACGATCTAAACGATCTGATTCATCCGGGTGTAGCCGAGATCTGGTACGACGGTGTTGACCAGAATTGCGATGGTGCATCCGATTACGATCAAGATGGTGATGGCTATGACGTCATTCAGTTCGGTGGAGACGATTGTGACGATGCCGATGCCAACATCAACCCAGGTGTAGACGAGACCTGGTATGACGGCATCGATAGTGATTGTGATGGTGCGCACGACAATGATGCGGATGGCGACAGTTACACCGTCGATGATGATTGCGATGACGCGGACCCCGAATTCTACCCAAATGCCGAAGGCTTTTCCGGCTGCGAACCAATCGTTGATTCAACGGTCACCTATAAGGGTGGCGGCTGCAGTCACATGAATGGCCCACCCAAAGGAATCATGGTCCTCTTGGCGGGCTTGATGCTTGGTCTGCGTAGACGCGAGTAAATCAATCGCGACGCTTCCGTCGCCACCGACGCCGCTTGTCCTCAGACTCCGGAAGTTCTGTTGGTTCTTGCTTGGTCTCACTGGTCTGTTTGTTCAGTTTGGCGCGAATCGACTCGATAATACCAGCGGTACCAAAAACGGAATCAGAAGTGTGTAGCTCACAAGATCCCCCCTCTTGAGAGCCTTCGCTAAACCACCCTACGCGTGAGGACGTGCAATCGGCCAGAGCAATCTGGCCTGTCTCATCGCAGAGCGGTGCCGACACAACAGAGTCTGGCACATCGGGTGCATCACCTA
>PALY01000093.1 GCA_002707085.1 Deltaproteobacteria bacterium | reverse complement strand
GTCTTTTCCCGCAGCTTTGATCTGAAACGATGTGTACATACCGCCCGTTTCCAAGGCACTGAACTCAGCCAACACCCTCACCGTCGCCTCTCCCGACAATCCAACAACGAGCCTGCCATCGCCCGTCGTATGATGAACAACCAACCCCACAACGTCTTCGGCTTGGTCATCATTGAAGTCCGCCTGACCATAGACACAAGTCATCGAAGGTGTAGCCTTCCCCTCTCCACGCAACACACGAATTTCGGATTCAAGCTTGGAGACATTGGGATGAAAATCACTTGCTGTCGCCCAACGCCATTCTCCAGACAGCGCAGGAAGAACGTCGGNTGTGACGCAATCTGTTCTTTGTTCACCATCGTTCAGCGGTGCAGCTTGCGTCACCACCGACGGTGTCTGAACCTCAAGGTCTGAGACGCCGCCACTACATGCCAGCGCGATCCACCAAACAATCATTCAGACTCTGATCTAGGCCAAGCAGCATGGACATGATGGTCGTGATTGATGTAGCCAGGACCCAACACTTCAGTGGCGCCCAGCGCTTTACAATCCCTCATGAATGCAGCCAGATCCGGGTGACTGGCGCTGACATGTGTTCCGTTGATGTAATCCACATCCACAGCAATACCGGCATAATGTCGAGAGGTGGTGGAGTGCGCTCCACCCGCAAGTTCGGTGATTCGGAAGGTGTAATTATAGGGNGCTTGCGTAAGCTGAATCAGCGCCGACAGTAGGGTGGTCGACAAGTTCACTTCTCCACCCGGCGCCGTTTGATAGGCGCTTCTTTCCGCTTGCCTGCCCTGTGCGGTATCCTGCACTTCTTGCTCAGGAGCGGCATTGTCCACATTCCCGCTGGTGTGTGTCGACTGAAGCTGAATGTCTGGACTATTCAATACTTGGTACGCTTGATACGCCCGAATCACATTCGACACGTACTTTTGGAATGCAATCTGGGCGATGTGGTCATTGATAGACATTTCTTGATCGGGCCAGGCTTCACGCAACTGTTCAGCGTTGGCGTGTTCTTGCCAGAACAACGATGGCAGCGACCACACAACCGGTGACACGTAGTCAAAGTACTCGATTTGTACAGCCTCTGCTGTCGAACCCGGATCCTCTGTACCTTCGATATTGCCTTCGACTGTGGCCACAACGGCTTCGATGGCATCCGTGACCATGATGGTGATCTGCTCTCTAAGGTATTCCTGCGTGTCTTCTGATAGGTCGGGAAGAGAGTTGAGTGTATCCATGGCATCGGACAAAAACTGTGTCCGTAGACCTTCAAGCTCCTCGACTTCCAAATACAAGCTGCGTTCCTGACCCTCAGCAGCAGAGTCCGAATCCGCTGAAGCCCCGGCATCTGGAGAACGATGCAACGAAACTTCAGCACTCGATGATTGCGTACTGGAATCCTGTGATGACCCGCCCCCTACTCCCAAAGTGGTTTGCATCCGCTCACCNACGGCTTGCGGTACTGTTCCTTGGGTATTCTGCCCGACAAGATCAATGATTCCTTGTGCAGGAAGACTGGCTTCAGATGCAGGCAACTCTTGCTCAGCAATGGCCGCATCCACTTTGTTTAGCTCTGAACCGATCTTTCTTTCAGTAGCGTAGGCTTCTACCTCGGTGCGATCGGTGGGAAGAGACACATCGCGATCACCCGGCAACTGACCCAAACGATTTTCGTCATACTGAACTACGTGGGTCAATTCATGCGCGATCAGCCTGTCACCATCGGGTGTACCTGGCTGGTATTCGCCAGGACCAAAAAAGATGTGTCGACCCACCGCAAATGCGTGCGCGTTGACTTCTCTCGCCTTCGAGTGAGCCATTCCATCAGTGTGAATGCGAACGCCCGAAAAGTCGTGTCCCATTGCAGCTTCAAACCGAGCCTGAATTTCAGGGTCAAAGCGCTTACCCCCGACCAGGTTCAAACTGGGCATGGTCGGAGCATCAGCACGCTTTTCTCGTCTCATGGCTCGCAACATGGCTTGGTTGGAACCAAGACCACCTTGGTTGTCGATCCCCGCCACCGCTGCGCCCAGATGGCCCGCAACCACTGTGTCAAAACCACCCTGCGAACCGGACTGCAGCGCGGAAGTAATCAGGCTGTTTCCCACCAGTCCTTGAAGTTCCGCAGTTACATCGGCTTCCGCCGTCGCGTGTTCTCCAGAAGACGGCCCAATATCTTGGATGCCAACAAAGTCACCCTGCTGCAGGTCATCGCGTTTTGGACTTACACGTGACGGCTGTTCTTTGATTTCTTTCTCGAACACCAGACCTCCATCCACACGCCACCTCAAGCAACGGCGGAATCCTTGCCATCTATTCTATGCACAGACAGAAGGTTGTCCATGCCCAAATACCAGTCTCACCAGCATTTCAAACACCCCCACTGACTGTACTCAGCACAGCGATCAAAGCATCAACTCAAAAACCACTCACCATCAGCCACTGGATACAACCAGCCACTGCACCCAAAACAGCGCCAACAGCAATCAATGTGCGTTCATCCTGTTGAAACAGCGGGCGCAATACCTGCTCAAACTGAGCGGAGGAGAGCTTCTTCAGATTCGTGGCCAACTCTTGCTTCAAATCGAGCGCCTCTTCTGTATATTCGTGTATCCNAGCAAGCTCCCCTGGAACCTTGGCGACCAAACGTTCGCTGATCTCTCGCTTCAACAGCCGCCATTCATCTGTCCCAACAGCCAACCGCAGAAGAGGACGTGCAGAGCCTGAAGCATGATCAACACTATCCGCCACATATCCTTGCAATAGCTGCATCAGTCTGTCGGTTGCAGGTCCACGCAAAACCGCATCTACCAACGCTTCGGGGTGAAGGATGCGATCTGCAAAAAAGCTGGCGTAGGCGTCACTCACTTCATCTTGCCGCATCAAGAAAAGACCCTGCCACCGGATGGGACCCAACACTTTTGCGTCCTGTGGCTCAAATACCATTTTTAGGGCCACCCAATTGGTAAGCCATCCAATGAACAAACCGGTGACGGGCAGAAACCAAGCGGGTTGAACATACGTCCAGACCACAGCTTGTAAACAGCCAAACAAAACCCCNAAAAANAANCCNCTTCGNGCGATAAAAAGAAATTCNGCACGACCACAACGCCAAAANAGCTCGTTAAGAAGCGCTCGGTTTCCAACGAATGCGTTCACAACCAAAGCCTCGACCGCCAAATACCGGTCCAGGTCTTCACGAAGCTCGGACATCAGCTTCTGCACTACATTCGGAACCTCTGAACGGAGCCTTTCACGCGCATTCTGCCGCAGCCTATCGGGCAAAGACTCCCATAGTTTTGGATACCGCAACGAAAGTGTTTCATCGACTATCTCGACTGCATGCTTTTCAAGAGCGGGACTCAGCAAAGATGAAACTTTCTCCGGATCGATTCGGGCAAATATGGACTTCACATCCAACAAATGTGCGGTCATTAACTGTACGCATATGCTCGCCATCCGCTCCGCATTGGCTGGAAGCACGCCCTGCCAACCCACACGCCATACCCCCACCCATGCGAGTGGCTTGAACAACATCCGGATGGCCACCGCATTTGTACCCCAGCCAATCAAGCCACTGACCAAGGGTATCGCAAGTAAGTAAGGGGTCATTCGTACGACCGTACCAGTGAACTATCGTTCACACAAACGCCGCCATACAAACTAAAAGTTTGAATCAATCCGGTATTCGCCTGATCGTACAGCCCGTTTCTTTATTGTGTCCGTCTACTTCAAGATCCGAACGACACGGAAGCCGGTGTGGATGTCACGATCGTAATCCCACACCAAGTTGCGTCGATTCCAACGAATCTCCGCACGTTCACATGCAAATGAACCACCGCGTTCCGCATACAGTTCATCTTCATTGTTGGATGGCATCACTACAGGGTTCACATGTACACCACTTTCATAGGCATAGTATGCGTCATACACACGCTCACGAATGTTTCCGCCCATGTCGTAGAGGCCGAACCCGTTCGGAACCAACGTCGCCACAGGATAGGCACGGTCACCCGAGTTTTCACGCCAATAGGCAATTTCATCGATATCTTCAGAACCTGGGTAGGTGAACTCTTCTCCACCTCGAGCCGCATGCTCCCACTCAGCCTCGGTAGGAAGCCGGAATCCAGAACATTCGTATGGGTCCACGATGGGTTCACAACGAACATCCACAGTGTCGCCTTCACAACTAAAGCATTCTTCCAAACCAGCCGCACGGGAGAGCGCGTTGCCATACGCTTGGGCTTCATGCCAAGTCACTGACTGTACAGGACAGTCTGCGCAAGCACCATCCGCACCTGGAGGCAGCCACAGAATGGCGGGGTCGTAGCCCATCAACTCATTAAATTGAGCGTGGGTGACCTCAGTATCAGAAATGGCCCACTCGTTGGTGAGNTCGACTGTATGCATTTGGTGGAANGTNTCGTAATCCTGATCTGANGGGTCCATTCCCATCACCATTTCCGAC
Organism: Deltaproteobacteria bacterium; assembly: GCA_002707085.1. Classification (GTDB taxonomy): domain Bacteria; phylum Myxococcota_A; class UBA796; order UBA796; family UBA796; genus UBA796. The sequence goes on along the minus strand of PALY01000093.1, from coordinate 10,710 downwards.
GGCTCAATCACCACTTCAAANAATCCGTCGACCACGCCCAACTGCTCAAAAGGCTTTGGTTCATCGTCACGNGAAACATCAACAGGATCTTTATCTCCTGTAAGCGAAATCTCATCCGTACCGGGGTCATCAATGGGATCCACCTGAGCATCTTGCGCACAGCCAATCACACCGAGAATACCAACCGAAAACAAAAACCGCATAAACCCATACCTCCCGCCACACCGGCATCTACGACCATGGTACCGCTATTTTCAACGAATTGGAACCGCAGACCAAACAAGGACCAAAGAAAATGAGCCGTCTAACGTCGAGACAACTGGGTTCCCTGTAAACATGCTCACCACTGATCCCCTCACCCCTGTTCAAAAGAACTTCTTGTTCTTCAGTGACGTGATGAGTACAAGGTCTTCACAACCATTCACCACCCTGAGGAATCATCCATGATCGCGGAAGGACCAAGCCGAAAAATGAAAACCGAACTCGGGGATCCGATTCGATACACGCTTCAGCTGGGAACCGACTCCGTCGAAATGAATCCCTTTATTGGTCAAGAAATTCAGATGAGCTTCTTGAACAAAATCACCTGCGTAGCCTGTGGACGAATCACAAAGAAGTCCTTTGCACAGGGCTTTTGTTTTCCATGCATGCGCAATTCTCCTCAAAATTCGGAATGCATCATTCGACCCGAACTTTGCCGAGGGCACTTGGGAGAAGGGCGTGATCTTGAATGGGAGCAAGAACATCACGTTCGCGAACACATCGTTTACTTGGCGGTATCATCGGACATCAAAGTGGGTGTTACCCGCGGAGATCAGCTGCCTACACGATGGATCGACCAAGGCGCCAGTCAGGCGCGTGTACTGGCTCGGACCCCACACCGCTGCGCTGCAGGGGAGCTTGAAGTCGCACTCAAAGCGTCTTTTACTGACCGAACCAGCTGGCAAAAAATGCTCAAAAATGATGTCTTGGAAACACCAGACTGGACTGCCGCGTTGGCCCTTGCCAAAGAGACGGTTCCCGAGAGTCATGCACAATACCTAGTTGAGGATGCCGAAACTGTGTCGCTTGCCTACCCGGTACAGGCCTACCCCACGAAAGTAAAAAGCCTATCGTTCGACAAAGAACCCATCATCGCTGGCCGACTCATGGGCATCAAAGGACAATACCTATTGTTGGACGAAAATCGCGTTCTCAATATTCGTAAACACAACGGATATGAACTGCGCATTGAAGCATAAGTTCAGCCCAAAGTTTCATCTGATGGACAGCATTACCCGTCAATGGTGAAGCAACTGACTCGACCAGACACGCTGGAGCGCTGCACGTCCATATCGAACCTACTCAGCGATGATGTTCCGACGCCGGACAACGAGTGCGGGCAGACACATCCACCAAGCCCACGAACCGACATCGTGGTGTGCGCAGCCACTGCTCTTTGCCCCACTGGAGTTCCCTGAAGATGGCGAGTCGACCTCAACGGGACGGGTACTAAAATCAAGTGTGAAGTCGGACGTCATTATCCGCCCGTCGGTACCGCTCAATGCAGTGATCAGCAAGCGATGATCATCGCTGTCGCTCCACGCTTCCACTGGACTCACATTCACCACATGAGAGTGGTCTCGGTAAAAAAGATCAAGGCTTAGGTCTACCGAACCCGCAGAATCTGTGACCCCAAAATGATCGGAGTTTATGGCATCTGTATACAACCCTCTGTTGAAGACCAGCGACAGGCGTGCCTCTACGTCCTCCGACGCTTTCGGATGTCCAGCACTACCGTTGGGTGGCCACGAACCAATCACTTCAAGACTTCTTGGATTGTCCGTTAAATCGCCCCATAGACTTTCCCAATACCGAGCGACCATTCTTGCCTCAAACGGGGGGGCGCCAGGCATATTCTCATCCAACAGATGACTGCACCCCCACGGAAACGAGGCTGTATGCATCTCTACAAGACTTGATACCTCACTCATGCCCGCGACACCCAACACCGCCACGTCGAGCCATTCCTGGCCAGTCTGTAGTGTTTCCATATCGACCTCGACTCCCATATTGCCAAACAACGTGGGCAGAATTTCTGGCAGAACTGGCTCTGGGGGTTCGTGAGCATAAGTCAGGTTGGCGAACACGATGTCTTGTGATGTGTCCAAAGATGCTGAAGGGTCCGACCAGCCAAAATCAGCGTCATACACACGGGACCGTTCCATATACATGGCATCAAACACCTGATCCGCCATGCCATGACTTGCGAGTCCCAAATAGAATGCGATGTACGGGGCTGCAAGCGGGTCGTCTCCGCCATCAAATGTAGAGAGGATCCACGTTCTAAATTCATCTTGGAATGGTTCCCAATGAGCAGTTTCTGCATAGGGATGATCGATCGCATAACCGCCGTCTGGGAACATGGTTCCGAGTGCAAGCTGGTCAGATTCATCATTCAAAATGGCGACCAATTCGGGAATCTCTACATGACCAATAGCCTGCTGCGAAATCCACAAATGGGTGGTCTGACCATTGGCCATTGCAGGGTTGTTGAGAAGACAGAGAAGTAAAGTCACATGTACCGATATCCTAAATCGAACCCCGTTCCACAGTGGGTAAGGTCAATCAATACAGTGGTAGATTTCTTGATCGTCATGACAACGTTGCGCTACGCTACAAACCATGACTGCACCACACCCACGATTGATCGAAGTTCTGAGAGAAACCGCCGACCGACTCAAACAGGGCAGCGAATACAAATGGGCCAATTTTGGTATGTGCAACTGTGGCCACCTGGCCCAGACGGTAACGAACCGCAGCCCCAAAGAAATCCACGAGGCCGCATTAGAAAGAGCGGGCGATTGGGGACAACAAGCCCTTGAATATTGTGGTCAAACAGGACTCGAAATCGACACCATTATCGAAGCGCTATTGGCGCTGGGTCTTGAGCGATCTGATATTCAAGAGATTGAGCGGCTTAGCAACCCCGCAGTGCGCCGCCGGATGATTGCCGAAGAAGAGAACGTGACCCATTTTGCTCGAACCAATGCCATTGCTTATTTTGAGACTTGGGCAGACCTATTGGAAGAACAACTGACCACAGAGTTTCGGAACGCTGCGAAGTAAGCGAAACAAGTTCAAAACCTGATTGAGCTTACGGAGTAAAAAATGTCGTACCGATACACGGTGAGAGCGACTTTTCTTGATGCAAAGGTGGCTCAAGAATGGGTCGACTGGCTGCGGAATGGACACTGTTCAGAGGTCCTTGATGGTGGTGCCACAAAAGCTGAAGTCGTGGCACTTGAAGGTAGCCCCACAAGCTTTGAAGTCCGCTACGACTTCCCTGATCGTGCGATTTTTGAACGATATGAAGAAACCCACGCACCCCGACTGCGCGCCCAGGGGCTTGAACTTTTCCCCATGACACGGGGTGTAGAGTACTTTCGCAGCACAGGAACTGTGGCTCATATGGAAAAATCCTGACCATTTGAGCATAAAGTCACCCGGAACCTATTGAATAAACATCTGGGAACCAGTGCCACTAAAAGTGTCGCTATTTTTGGCGCTATAAATTGCGAAAAAAATTCAACCAATTGAAAATTCTAAAAAGCCCGGATTTGCGGGTAACTTCTTCAATTAATACCCCCCCCCAAATGGAGACCTATACAGCATTTATGCATGCATATAGTCTTGAGAGGAGAATGTGATCAAATTACGTCTGATGCACCTCAAGATGGTGACAGGAGCATAGCGCTAAATTGACCCAATTTGAGCCTATTTTAAACACTCTTAAATCTATGGAATAGAACTTCTCATGATTCGTATTTTGACTCCCCTTGTGGCCATCGCGGCATTTTCTCAACCTGCATTCGCCGGCAACACCGCCCAATACGGTCTTGGAATCGGTATTAGCCCTTTTGGCGGCTCTCTCAATGCCTCATACCACCACTCCAAGAAAACAAGCTTGAACATCGCTCTTGGTGGCGCCCCCAGCATGGAAGGTCCCATGAAGCCCACCATTGAAGACACCGAGTACACCCAAACAGGAGAGAGTACCTGGGTTGGTGCATTTCTAAACCACCGTCCATTCAAAGATGCAGACTGGTTCCGCTTCAATACAGGCATCGGAATCGGCTCTATCGAAAGTGAACTGGAAGATGCAGACGGCAACGTCTACAAGGTTGAATACAACGAAAACCCAGTTGGATACATCGGTATTGGGTTCGGCTCTAGCACCAAAGAGGGCTTCACTGTAGGTTTTGACTTGGGCTGGCTGCAGTCGTCGGGACCAGAAATCACCCAAACGGCTGGTGATGGAGAAGACGCAAGTGAAGCAATTGGAGACACATTTGGCTTCGGAAACGTACTTCCGAACCTTCAGTTGACCTTCGCATACAACTTCTAATCGACCAACGTTCATTTGGTGGGTCCTCGCCAGGAAGGTTGAGGACCCACTTTTTTATGTCACGGCTTTCCATGTAGCCGTGTGAAATTACCAGCACTGCCGTCAACCTCAGCTATAGTCGTACTATACAAAGGACACTTCATATGCGACCACACTACCGCTACACTGCTCTATTGCTCCTCGCCTTTGGCTGTGCCACCGGGAAAAGTGAGCCTCAAGCTGCCGAAGACACTGCGACAGCATGGTGGGAAGAAGGTGTGGATGGTTCCGATGACGGCACAAACGACGATTCCGATGACTCCGGAGACAAACCGGACGACTCGGATGACGACTCCGACGACAAACCGGACGACTCCGATGACAAACCAGACGACTCTGGTGACAAACCNGACGACTCTGGTATTTATTCTGATGCCGATGATTGCCCGGACGATTTTGATCCAACCGACACATGTGAAGGGGATTGGACGACTACCCTGTGCTTTCACGATGGAATGCTTTGGTGGTGCGAAGATGGCACATGGATGAACGAAGACGACAAGCCGGAATGAAGCAATCCGGGCAGGTGTTTGAAGCCGCACGTTTCACGATTGCACTCCTTCCGTTTTTGGTCTTCTCCACCTCATGTGGCAGCGAAACCGAAACCAAGAGTGCGACCACTGAAGAGGAGTGTGTCCCGCGAGACCTTGCCCCACGCATGCCCTCCACTGCAACGGCCTATGCGGAACTATGCAGCCGATTGCTTGGAGAGGTTCCAACAGCCGACTGTGGAGAAGGTGTCCGGATTCCCATCCACGTAGATGGAGTGGAGGTCTTTGAAACCCNTGCAGACAACGTTTGCGACAACGTCGGCTTCAAAGGAACGTGTGACGTAGGCAGCACCATTCGAAGGCAGGAAGGAACTGCCCTCAATGGAACGCCCCGACCTGAAGTCGTTTGGGTGACCTTTTGCCGCTCCACCCACCCCATGTGGGGAACCAATGGGTTTGGCTCTGTGCAAATGATCGGACATGACATGGACTCAGGCGCTACCTGCTTTTTCGAGTCGCCGGATGCACTTGGTGTGGCAGCCCAAGGAGAATGGGTGGCCATGAACGAGGCTGGGGTATTGGATGGAGAACTACCAGGCCCCGGACACCCCGATTTCGACCGAGCCTACACGCCCCCACCCAGCCCGTGCAGCGAATGCCATCACAATGATCCCTTCATCCACAATCCATGGATTGACGGTGCGCGCCTACCGGATGACCCATCGCAACCTGTCCTGCCAGAACTGGCAGCTCCCAACTCTCCATACTGGGTGGTCGGTGGACCAGATTGGGACCTGCGAACACCTCATATTGAAGGCAACTCCTGCGTGGAATGCCACCGGATGGGTATGGGCTCAGCCGAAGTTTTTGAGGCCTATGGCGCTATCGACGTTGATTCACTCATGCCACCCTACGATCCCGGCTCTAAAACCACAGATTACAACGCGATTCGAGCCTGCTGGGANGATGGACCTGACCCCGATCAAGGATGCATATGGGTAAATCCACCAGGTGCATATTGTGAGGAAGAGTAGTTTCCCATTTTCTGTTAAGTCTTATGCATGTCTTCTATGACTAGAGATCCTGCAAACCATTCCGCAACCACAGAAGAAAGCGTGGGCGAGGAACGAGAACTGGCTCTTCTGGAAGCGCAACACCTTCTGGAATTGGCCAGTATCGAGCGCACACAGTCCAGGTATGATCAAGCATTGCGATGCCTTCAAGACTCGCTTCAGATTTTTCGAAAGTACAACGCACCTGCCGGAGTAGGTCTGGCCTTGGGCAACATCGGTAGCGTCTATCGCGAGCAGGGTCTGTTCTCGCAGGCCACCGAGGTTCTAAACGAAGGACTTGACCTTGTTCGCGAGGCTGGAGACAAACGTGGCGAAGGGGCTTTGTTGGGTATTTTCGGCAACATCTACCGAGCAAAAGGCGATCATGAACGCGCCCTTCGTTTGTTTCAAGAAGCCCTGGATATTTCCAGACTGATTGGAAACGTACACACAGAAGGAATCAACTTTGGCAATCTTGGCTGCGTCTACCAGGCCCAAGGAGAGTATGAACGCGCCAAAGACATGCATTCTCAAGCCTTGGCCATCTCCCAAAACTATGGTGATGCGGCCAATGAAGGGATCAACCACGGCAATATCGGCGATGCTCTATTTGGAATGAAACGTTTTGAAGAAGCCGAGAAATCCTTTCGGCTGGCAATCAAGATGGGGGACGACTCCTCCGTGATGTTTAGTGGGGTTTTCCGAGGGTCTTTGGCCCTGCTTTTGGCAACGCAAGGTCGTCTGGGTGAAGCCCATATTCTACTAAACGAAGGCAAAGATCAGGTCACGCCATACGCAGAAGAACACGCCAAGTATTTGGTCAAGAAGGGCCAGATTCGTCTTNTCGGTGGAGACATCAAAGGCGCACGTTCATCGCTAAAACATGCACAATCGATTGCGGAAGAACTAAAAGTCCAAGACGAAAGTGAGGTCGGGCTGGCCATCCAACGTCTGGTAGACCTATTGAATGGGGGTCAATATTGATGCTCCCATGGTGAAGACAACACCAACTGTCACCGCCAGCCCGCACTTCTGAAACCGGCTACGTGGGCCCAGTTGGAGTTGTGCCTTGAGTGACGAAAACGATAGTAAAACCATCCCTTTTTACGACACCACAGTGTCGTTATCCAAGGNTGGTCATGTCTCNCTNCCCAACGATNTNGGTCCGACCTCATTCACGGACGGNCTCATAGAAGAGGGTGACACAGATTCTGACTCACCTCTGCGGTATACCAAACAACGGATACTCGGAAAGGGTGGCAACGGAGTCGTAATCTCCGCCACCGACCGAAAAATGCAACGACCGGTTGCCCTAAAGATTTCTCATGCAACCCAGGTGGGTCGCGCAGAACAACTTCGCTTTCTGCGAGAAGCCAGGGTCACGGGTCAACTAAACCACCCCAATGTCATGCCTGTGTACGACATTGGTGCCGATCCGGATGGCCACCTTTTCTTCACCATGAAGGAGGTCAGTGGAAAGTCATTGTCTGAACGACTGAGCGATCAATCCGCGGGTTCCCTGGTGGAACGACTGCTCGTTTTTAGACAAGTGTGCAATGCGATCGCATTTGCCCACAGTCGAGGTGTTCTCCACAGAGACATCAAGCCAGGCAACGTCATGATGGGCGAGTTTGGTGAAGTACTGGTCGTGGATTGGGGAATCTGCAAAGTGATGGGCGAGTCGGCTGAAGACTACCGGAGCCTTACCGGGGTCGTCTCTTACGACGAACTACAAACACGGGTGGGCGATGTAGCGGGAACGCCCGCCTACATGGCGCCCGAACAAGCACGTGGCGAGGTTGAACATCTCGACCATCGCACTGACATCTATGCTTTGGGTGCCCTCCTATACACCATGCTTACCAGCAAGGTTCCATTGGAAGGTCCGGTCGAAGACGTTCTTGATCGGGTAGCCCAAGGTAAAATCCGACCGCCACGGGAGGTCGCTCCCAAGCGGGTTCCAAAAGAATTGGATGCCATCGTCCGTAAGGCCATGAACCTTGCTCAAGCCGAGCGGTATCAGAGTGTGTCCGCACTGTCTGATGACGTTCAGGCCTTTATCGAAGAGCGACCNGTAAGCGTCGTCACCTATTCGTGGCTGCAACGCATCGGCAAATGGGCTTCACGAAACAAACGAGTGGTGCGCCCTGTAGGCTTTACCGCCGCCCTGTCCATCGCGGCAATCATCTCGGGAGGGCTGGTTCATTTCAATCAAATGGCCGCATCAAGAGACGCTGCAGTTTCCGAAGCCCAGCGCGCCAATCAAGCCGAACGGGAAGCGCTTCTTGAAGCCGTAAACGGACGCGCATCTCTCTCCACTTCAGAAGCCATGTATGGACATTCGGGTGCAGCAATCCTTCAACTTGAGACCGTTCGCCAGCAGATGGTCGATCTCAATACCGACACATTACGGGCTGACATCGGATTTGCCATCGCCCATCGCACTGCCATTCACCCCACCGCTCTTACGACTGGAAAAGAGACTTCACACTCGCTCAGTTTTTCAGATGCCGGTGACCGAGTTGCCGTACTGAGTGAAACAAGCCTGCAAGTCTTCCAAACGGGTGATCCCGAACAGTCTGTGAGAACCCACCTATCGGCAGATACCCAACGAATACTCGGGGCATGGACTCAAGACACCCCGTGGCTTCTGCAATCGTCGGCCGATGGGGTACTCGGGGTGCACCCAACCACCAAAGAAGAACGGGTATGGTCGGGTACGTTTGCGGGGTGTTCCGAACCCAAACTCACCTTCGACAACGATTGGATTGCTCAAAGTTGTGCTGGGCAAGGGCTTGTGGTTTGGGGATGGAGCCAATCCCAAGCAAATACTCCAGAGGTCTACCCCTTCAAAGATGCAGAGATTGATGTCTTGCAAATCAGCGAGAGTGGAAAGCAAATCTACGCAGACCGATTCGTTGCGAGCACTTCACAACACCATCAGCAGTTCAGTGTCTTCGATTCAGGAGTGGTTGTTTGGGAAGGCGAAAGAGGGACGCTAAACCGACTCTCCCCCAACGGTGATTGGATTGTCGCTTCGTCCACGACTGGATTCAATGTCATCCATATTGAATCCGGCCGAACACAAGCGCTAACAACAGGCGTGAGCGCATCCGTATTGTGGTCGCATGATTCCGCCGGGTTCACCATGTTGGATAACATCGGCACACTGGTGCAATACGAACTTACGGGAGACAAAGTACGAGAAGTGGCCCGCGAACGGTTGGCGGGATTTGGCGACCCCATGCGCAGTGCAACTGTGGACAACTCACGACGATACATCGTCTTTCCAAGTGAAACAGGTGCCAATCTGTTTCCACTGACAAATCCCGACAAACCGATTGCAAACTTATCTTTGTACTCCGATGAGACATCTGCAGTTGCAGCCGACCTATCTACAGATGGAAACCTGTTGGTCGTCACCACTGAAGCCGGTCGTATCGTTTTGATTGACCCCATCACCGGATGGATACTCCGCGAAATGAGTTCCGGCCCAGAACCTGTTCGAGGGGTCTCTTTTCACCCGGATGGCAGTCGACTGCTCACCGCACACTGGGACGGAAAGGCACGGATTTGGGATCTTGAAACGGGAAATGTGCTTCAAGAGTACGCAGCAGCAAAACCTGCTGGCACAGGTCAGCCTGCAAAAATTACAGAGGTTCTTTACTTGGATGATGAACGCGTTCTGATCACGGGCGCTGACGGCCACATCGGAATCTGGTCCGCCACCAAGGAAACCTTCTATTGGACTTTTCTGGCACCGTTCCGTACGTCTGGGACAGTGCGTACAGTGCTACAACCAATCGTGTTCTGGTGAGCAATCGACTGCCATCCGGTCATAAAGGTGCCATTCTCGATCTAAAATCAGGTCAAGTCAGTGCGATGATTGATGGTCAGGCCGAGGGCTACGGCGTGTCTGTTTCGCCCAAGGGTGACCGGTTCATCCTTACCAGCAATGAACAGTCTGCCACCGTTCTAAACAGTGACGGTGAAGTCATACAATCCCTTCCGGTTGCAACACCGCCTGGGTATGCCACGGGGTGGTCACCCGATGGCCAAATTGTAGCCGTTGCAGATTTTAGTGGCCGCTACCAACTATGGACCTCAGACAACTGGGAAATGGTGGCCAACTTTGGTCACCAAAGCATGAGTTCAGCGTTGTTGTTCTCTCCCACAGGCAGAACCTTGAACGTCGTCACCGGATTTGGCGGTGTCTACGCCTTGAACCTGAATGGCCCAGGAGAAACACCTTCAACCGCACCCAGCTGGTTGCAAACACTCCGAGGGCACATTGTACACTCCGATATACAGGCGAGCCTGGAGACCAGTAAACTGGCATCGCAAGATTCTAAGCTCGCTCGAATCTGGACTTCGGCCTTACAACAGTAGCTGAGCAAAACCACACGAGACAAGGTGGGTCGAACCAACCTTTTAGAGACATTCAAAGGGAAGGCGCCGGCTATACCCAGAGACTATCGCTACGCAGAAAATCGATACACAAAAGCTCAAACACCCCAACCTTAGAATCGCGAGTTTAAAAACTCCCGACCAGGGCCAAGCCTCTATTTCCATCGATGGTGATGGGTGTCAGATTGACCTGAACCTTCTTTAGGTTTTGCTGATACTGCGCGGCACTTCTTTGGTCCCAATGAAGCTTGTTCCTGCCTTTCTGAAGACCAGCAAGAACATACGCTGTGGGCTGTAAAATGAAGGAACCTGCACTTGGGGTCAACCCCAGCCC
>PALY01000092.1 GCA_002707085.1 Deltaproteobacteria bacterium | reverse complement strand
ACCTTCGTAGAATTGGAAAACGATCCTCGATGTAAGGGCATCAAGTTTGTCACCTTTTTCAATCAAGGGGACTTGATTCAAGGATCCATCGATAATCTATTGGATACAGCCCTGTGGGGTGGGCTGTTCGCCATCGTTGTGCTGTTTGCATTTCTGCGCCAATGGAAGATGACCCTGCTCATCGCGGCATGCATTCCGTTCACCCTATTGCTGACCGTCACCACCACATATTTTGCGGGCCGCTCCTTAAACCTGCTCAGCTTGATGGGCTTGATGCTCGCCGTTGGTATGGTGGTTGACAATGCCATCGTCGTCGTCGAAAGCATCGATGCACGACGGCAACAAGGGGATGGGGTTCAAACCGCGGCAGTGAAAGGCACCACCGATATTGGTCTGGCCATCACACTCTCCACACTCACCACAATGGTGGTGTTTCTTCCCATCATCCTGATGAGCGGCGATGCTGATTTTTCATTCTTTATGAGTGAACTGGGTATGCCCGTGGTCTGGGCGCTCGGAATCAGTCTACTGGTCGCACTCTTCTTTACGCCGCTCACCACTACGGTGATTCAAAACACCAAAGCATCCGTAGAACCTCCCTGGGTCACGTGGCTATCCAACCGTTATCGGAACTCTCTCCAGTGGTTCTTATCGAACCGTACTGACGCCTTAATGCTGCTGATATCTCTCGTTTTTGTAACGATGGTGGTGCCTGTTCAAGCGGTGGGATGCAACCAAGCTTCCGAAGGGAATCTGGACGATTTTGGCATTCGTTACAAAGTGTCGGCTGATGCCAGCTACTATGACAGGCTGAACGTCATTGAAACAATCGATGCGTACGTCGAAGAAAATAAAGAGCGATGGGGTGTGCGCACATGGCGCGCCCGAATGAGGGACACCAGCCAGCGGGGCAGTACCACGGTGTACCTCGCGGAACGCGAAGACGGAATGCTCCAAAGAGACGATGTCATCGATGATGCAAAGGAAAATCTACCGCAAATCGCAGGTGTTGAACTCGGGATTGGCTGGGGTGGTTCGGGCGGACCTCCCATCAACCAGATTGAAATCTTCCTTCATGGAGAAGACACACTGACACTTGAGAGACTGGGCAACTCCGTACAGCGAGTGATCAATGCCATTCCCGGTGTCGTCGGTGCCATTCCAGAAATGGAAGCAGAAGGAGGAAGGGAAATTCGGCTGAGTGTGGATCGGGACTCAGCCTCTAGGCATGGAATCAGCCCACAACAAATTGGACGGACTGTGGGCTTCGCCCTTCGAGCATCGGCGCTGCCTGAATTTCATGAAGGAAACAAAGATATTGATGTCGTTGCCCGCTTTCGCCTTGACGACCGAAAAGACCTGAGCCGGCTTCTGGACTTCCCCATGTTCTCACCCACAACCATGAAGGTGGTGCCCCTGCGAACGGTGACAAATACGGACTACGCCCAAGGCATCAGTTCCATTCACCGCGAAAATCGCATCACAAGCTACCCAATCACCGTAGACCTAGAAGACGGCCTATCGAAAGAGCAGGCTTGGTCGACCATGGAGCGGGCTTTACGAGAAATGCAATTTCCTGAAGGCTACACGTGGTCCAAATCATGGTCTCAAGAACAAGACCGGGAAGAGGACGATGCCCGCAACATGGCATTGCTCCTATCGGTAATTTTCGTCTTCTTGATCATGGGCGTACTTTTTGAAAGCTTTCTGCTTCCCATGAGCATCATCACAACCGTTCCCATGGCATTCTTGGGTGTGTATTGGATGCTGTTTCTAACGGACACATCCTTCGACACCATGAGTGGTGTGGGACTGGTCATATTGGTGGGCGTTGTCGTTAATAACGGGATTGTGTACATCGACCTGGTGACCCGACTGCGCGAATCAGGAACCGATCGTTTAACAGCGCTGATCGAAGGTGGGACCCGAAGGCTCCGCCCCATTTTGATGACAGCCTTGACCACCATTTTTGGTCTTGTCCCCATGACAATTGGCGACGCGAGTTTCGTGGGCATGCCCTACGCACCCCTTGGACGGGTCGTTGTCGGTGGTCTCGCCACAGGCACTCTGCTCACCTTATTTCTGCTTCCTTTCCTCTACACCATCCTCGATGACATGCGAGGCACCAGTCGTCGCTGGCTCGCGCACCTCATCGGACAAAACACCACCTCGGAGGTCGCCAAATGATCCCCGTACTCATTTTTCTATCTACTGCCAGCGCTGAACCTCTGACCTTGAGCTACGAACAAGCCTTAGAAACAGCACTCGCCAGAAACCCATCTCTGTATGGTGCCAAACTCGACGTTGATGCAGCTGATGGAGCGCTGATTGCCGCCAAAGGCATTTACGACCCCATGGCCAACCTCAACACCAACACCAACCAATTCACATCCGAATCGACTCGTGAATTCGGTGAAGTGCTGAGCGAGTTTAAAAGCCTGAACTGGACGGCCGGGGTGTCCCAATTTCTGCCGACTGGGACACAAATCGATTTGGAATGGCAAACCACGAAAACACGGTTCAAATACGAACTTCGTGAAACCGGATTTATCGTCGAAAGCGAAGAGCCCCTATTTGAAAGTAGAATGGTGGCTTCTATCACCCAAAACATCCTTGAAGGTCACCGTTTGGCTTCCAACCTTGAAGGCATCCGTCAAGCCGTCCGAAGTCAATCCATCGCATCAGCAATGCAACGCGCCATCCGCCAGCAAACACTGGCAGACACCGCAAGCGCATATTGGAATACGCGGACCACGCGAAAGATGGCAGACATTGCTTCTTTGGCAGTAGAAACCGCAAAAGAAGAGCAACGAATCGTTCTCGCACAAGTGGAACAAGGCCGGCTCGCTCCCGTTGAGAAGTCACGTGTCGATGCTTCTGTTGTTCAGGCCGAACTCGATCTCCTGAACGCCATCGATACCGCTGCCGGAGCCGAAGATGCACTGTTGGTTTTAATCGGAGAACTTCCCGGCCAAAAGCTTATACTCAGTACCGACCCGGCCACACCTGTTCCCGTTGAACTCGACCTAAAGAGCATAGAAACAATTGCGCTGGAGAACAATCCAGAGCTTCAATCTTCACGAATTCGGGAAGAAGCCGCAGAGATGGCCAGAACCGATGCAAAACACCGCCGCTTACCGCAATTGGACATGACCGTTCGCTATGGCCTGGTGGGATATGAACCCAGTACCGACGGGGCAGCACAAGAATTGTTTGAAGGAGAACTGCCTGAATGGTCGGTCGGAGGAAACCTCAGTGTTCCCTTGCTCAATCGAGCCGATCGAGGTCAATACATGACCGCTCAAGCCAATGCAGCCAAAGCCCGGTCCGATCGAGAAAACTTAGAGCGACAAACCTTGAGTCAAGTACGCGACCAAGTCCGAAAATTGGAAGCCGCCCACAAACAACTCACCCTTACAGAAGCCAATCTACAGCTCGCTCAGCAAACATTGGGAGCAGAGCGCGCGCTTCGTGAGGCGGGCCGTGTAATCCAAAAAGATGTATTGGAGTCCATCGCCGCCGTGGACGATGCCCGCATCGCCTTAGAACAGGCCCGTGGGGCCTACCAACTCGCGTTGATTGAACTGGAACGTCTGAAAGGAACTCTATAAATCAGAAATATTTTGTCTGAAGGAAGATCAAGCCCTTCTGAGGGGTTGAAAAGTCGGCCCAAGGAGTTCTTCACATGAAACGCTCGTCTTTATTCGCTTGCCTTGCCACATTTGTTCTGGGCGCAGGTGCTGCTCACGCTACCGGGCAACTCGTTGCGGATGCCGTAGAAGAAAGCAAAAAAAAGGAAGAAGCAAGCAGTGCTGAGGCTCAACGCCCACCCGCAAACTACAGTCCGTCTCTATCCCTGGCACCGTTGGTTCAATCCTTACAGCCCGCAGTGGTGAACATTCATGTGGAGCAAAAAGTACGGAACCAACAAGTTCCAATGATGGAGTTTTTCGCTCCATTTTTTGGTAGCCCTATGCCCCGCCAAGAAACACCCGAGTTTCGGGTCAAAACAGGCCAAGGGTCTGGCTTCATTATTTCCGCTGATGGATACATGTTGACCAACAACCATGTGGTTGCCGATGCCGACAAAGTCACAGTAAAAATGGCTGACGAACGCGAGTTTGAAGGAACCGTCGTTGGTACAGATTCGAGAATCGACATCGCCCTGGTGAAGATTGAAAGCAAGGAACCATTGCCCTTCGTAGACATCGGCGAATCCGACCCCATGCAGGTGGGTGACTGGGTGGTGGCCATTGGCAACCCCTTTGGACTCTCACATACGGTGACCGCTGGAATTGTCAGCGCCAAAGGCCGTGTGATTGGAGCCGGCCCTTATGACGACTTCATTCAAACAGATGCAAGCATCAATCCCGGCAATTCTGGTGGACCTTTGTTCAACCTCGAAGGCAAGGTGATCGGGATCAATACCGCCATCACACGTTCAGGTCAGGGAATCGGATTTGCGGTTCCATCAGACATGGTTTCTCCTTTCTTAGAGGATCTAAAAAACAATGGAGAAGTTGCACGAGGCTGGCTTGGTGTGGGACTCCAAAACATCAACAAAGAACTCGCTGCCGGCCTGAACATCAAAGAACAAACGGGTGTCTTGCTATCCGAAGTACATACCAACCAACCAGGCGACAAGGCCGGACTGTTGCCAGGAGACGTGATCACCTCCATCAATGGTGACAAAATCAATGACTCCAAGGACCTGATCAAATCCATTGGGAATCACCGTGCTGGGGATTCTATCAACGTCAATCTTCTTCGCAGCGGTGCTGAGAAGAAGGTGAAAGTCAAACTCGGCAAAAGGCCAGACGAACAAGAGATTCGTACCGCACGATACGAGTCCAACTCCATCAATCGTGGACCATGGTCGGCGCCAATCCTGAAGAAAATCGGTATCCAGCTTGAAAAAACCACAAGTAAATACGTTGCTGTGTCACAAGTTCAAGAAGACAGTCCTGCCGCTGGACGACTTCAAAGCGGAGACATTATTCTTCAAGTGAACGGCAAGGCTACACCAGAGATCAGTTCGTTGGTGAGCGCTCTTCATATCCGCGGAGATCACATTCTTTTTGTTGTTCAACGGGACCAACGACGAATCTACGTGGCAGTTCCAAAACCATAAAGACCCGGCAAGACTTCAACCTCGATAGATGCAACAGTCCGTTAGGTGCTGTTTATGATTCGCGCACTCATATTGCTGTTCGTACTTTCTGCCTGTGACTCAGTGCGGGCCATCGTCATCAAGAACTACCCACAGGACCATGAACCTGTGACCGTTGGTTCAGCCGGTGCATCTGCCAATAGTTCCATCATGCCTGCCTTCAGTGGACCCGACAAAAAACGAGAACAGGTCGCCATTGTGCTGACACCCGTAATGAATGGGCTTGATCAAATCACCGACATGCAGTTTGTGCCAAAATCCAGCACACACGGACTGATTCTTGAGAAGAAAGGCATCGCCTCCCACTTCGATTTGAGTACAGGAAAGTACAGTAAAGTATTGGAAATCGATGTGCTCACAAAGTCCGAACAAGGGCTGTTGGGCGCAGCCTTTCACCCACAATGGGAAACAAATGGTCGGGTTTTCTTTCACACATCCGTAGAAGTTGACGGCAAAGAAGTCAGTGAGATTTCAGAATGGAATATCGATCCTAAAACGTGGAAAGCCCAACGAACCGGTACAATTCTTCAAGTTGTTCAGCCATACGCAAATCACAATGCAGGCCAAATCTCATTTGGACCAGACAACATGCTGTTCATTGGACTTGGAGATGGGGGGTGGCGAAACGACCCCCACGAACATGGCCAAAACAAAACCACATGGCTTGGTTCCATGCTGCGGATTGACGTAAATTCAAACACAGAAACCCCATACATCAACCCAGCCGACAATCCATTCTTGAACGACAATGACATTCCAGATGAAATTTGGGCCACAGGCATCCGCAACCCTTGGAAATTCTCCTTTGGTCCAGATGGGCGAATGATCTTGGCCGATGTGGGCCAAAATGCGTACGAAGAAGTCAGCATCGTCCAATCGGGGGACAACCTCGGCTGGAACACACGAGAGGCGAGACACTGCTTTCCACCAGACAGCACATGCTCCAAAGAGGGTTTCGTAGAACCCATTTATGAGTATGGTCACGATGAAGGTAGAAGCATCACGGGTGGGTATGTCGCAACTTCAAGCCATATTCCCCCAATCCAAAACCACTATGTATTCGGGGATTTTGTCACTGGACGCTTGTGGGCCATTCCACTGCCAAAGGACCGATCGGGTCCTCTCATGAAGGCCAAAAGCCTGGGACAATGGCCTTTCATGCCGAGTACATTCGGCCAAGGTGCAGACGGTACCTTGTATGTCGCAGCCTTTAGTAAGGGAACGGTGTTCAGGATGGACCCCAAGTAGCTGCATGAATCAATGGGGGTTCTCTACCGCAACCCCACCTCTCTACCGCAACCCCACCACCCATTAGGGTCAGTTCAACAGGTGTTCAGCTTTGCGAACCGCAGCCATAAAAGCGTGGATGCGTTCAGGATCTTTTATTCCTCGCGACACCTCAATGCCCGAACTTACATCGACACCATACGGATGCATTTGAGCAATCGCTGCGCCCACATTCTCTGGTGTCAATCCACCCGCAATCACCAAACGGGTGCTGTGTCGCAAAGCTTCAATGCGATCCCAGTCTGCCAACACACCACTGCCGGGCTTCGGGCCATCCGCCAACACCATCGGTTTGGATTCCTGTATATACCGCTGATATTCACTCACCCTCTCTATGATGTTGGGTCCATCTTCAAATGCCGGCAACACATCAAAACCATGTTTCTTGTCGGGAAGCGCATCTGCCATCAACTGAATCAAATCCGGTTTCAAGCGTTCTCGAATCTCTTCCAGTTCAGCCAAGTTAGGTCGGCCACAAACGATCACCGATTGAACATGGGACGGGATTACAGCCATCAGCGTTTCGGCATGTGTCATGCTGATCTGTCGGGGAGAGGGGTCAAGAACCAGCCCAATCGCATCCACACCGGCACGAACAGCATGTGCAATGCCCTCTGGCTCGATGAATCCACACATTTTTACACTGATGTGCATGGTGATTTACGCTCCAAGTCGTCCTCAAGTATCACAGTTCAACCATGAATACGGGAATCAAGTTGATTGCCCCAAGGGACTCATTTCAAGAAAGTTTCTTAACAGCTGATCGCCCTGTGGGGTCAGAATTGATTCGGGGTGAAACTGTACTCCAAGCACAGGCAAGGTTTGATGATGAAAACCCATGATTTCACCATCCGATGTATGCGATGCGACACTAAAGTCAGCGGGTAGGCCAAAGGATGGTACCGATAAAGAGTGATACCGACCGGCTTGAAACGGATTTGGTAAACCGGCGTATAGTACGGATTCATCATGGTACACAGCGCTCTCTTTTCCGTGCATTAAAGACTTGGATGGCCCCACTTCGCCGCCAAACACCAAGGATATGGCTTGATGGCCCAAACACACACCCAACACGGGGATGCGCTCCATAAATCGTGCAATCATCGCCATGGAGACACCCGCCTGTTCCGGCCTACCCGGACCCGGCGAAATGACCAAGTGTGTCGGATTCATCGCTTCCGCTTCATCCAATTCAATCTTGTCATTGCGGCGCACAATGACCTCCGCTCCCAACACCTGAAAGGCTTGCGCTAGATTAAAGGTAAATGAGTCGTAATTGTCGATGAGTAAAAGCCTGGTTTTCACAGCCACCCCTCAGCCATCATTCGCAAAACACCCCACAGGGTGCCGATTGCAAAGTGAATATCGATGGTGATGAGTGACAGCATGAATCCCCTGTGACCGAAATAGCCGCATATCCTCGCAAACCACTCTATCGAAGAAAGTTTTCGTCGAACGACACATCACATTTCAATGATTGTGTAGGTCCTACTTTGATCTTCAAATGCACACTTCCAAGAGCAAAATGAGAAAATTTACGAAGTAGTTCGAAATAAAAACTGAACGTCCGACAGCCTCTCCCTCTCCCTTGTAGGCCCGAAATACGACAGCGTGTTGCGATTGTCTATAGCTATACCCCTTTTCAAGAAACTACTTTTGGTATAGGCTTGTCATGTCAAGACTGTGGAGCCCACCATGCTGTTTTCTGAAACCGAACGCCGAGAGCTTGCGGAATTTTTCGCAAAACGCTTTTCTGATCCTTCCGTCCGATCCATGCTCGCCCGCCAAGCGGGAGTCGATGATCCTGCGAAAGATGCAACACCCGATGTAGCCTGGGAACGTTTGATCACCACAGCACAAACCAAACGACGCTTGCCTCACCTTGCTGTGGTCGCATCTCGTACAGACCAAACCGATCAAAACCTACAAGCAGTCTGCAATCTCTTGGGGGCTCGCGCTCGCATCGTACGTACGCGTCTTATGACGGCAACAGCCGCCGCATCCGTAGCACTCGGTTTTGGAGTCCTTGGATGGCACATGGGTGCAAACGACACTGCTCCTGTGGTGGCCGAAGCAGAAATTGTCGCACCCATCGAGGTGGAAACTGTGGCTGCAGTAGAACCCATCGAAGAAGTGGTGGAGGTTCCTGTTGTAGAGGAAGAACCCCAGCCAAAAATCGACCTCAGTGGTCCTGGCTACATCACCTCACATAAGAAACCAAAACTCGTTTCCAACGGACCGGCATGGAAGAATGGTCGTTGTACACACAATGAACCCGGTGACTTTGTTGGCTACTACTATGCTGGAAAAGACCTCCCGGGCCGACAAGGTGAGACCATTGAAATCAAGATGGGCGTGAACGTCCGTTCCGAATATCCGGGCAACCACAACAACTTCAACAAACGTGGCATCGTGCGCTGCATTCTGAAGCGGGGCGACATGGTCAAGTTGACAGACCCACCCATCCTGGTTCCTGGCGACCGATTTTGGATACCGCTGTACCACGGCGACATCGTGAAGGAAGTAGATCCTCCTGACATGGTCGCCATACGATAATTAGGCCGACGGATTGACAGCACTCCGTACGTTGAAATGACCGCCTATATATCCGCCAATCGCGGTATGATGTGACGGCTATGCCTCTGCTTATCCTCCTGCTGACATCCACAGGCTGGTCCCACCTGCGCGTTCTCGTGTACGGACCCACCGCAACCGATGAAGTCGCACAACTGGAGACCCACCACTACGTCACCGTGTGGGATGACTCCGCGTGGAGAGCCGCGACTGCAGAAGACTTTCTTGGCTTTGATGCCATTGTCGTCGGTGACATGGGCTGTGAACCACCCACAACCAGTGACTTATCCGCATTGGTGGCCACCCAAGAGAGATGGGCGCCCGCAGTCGATGGAAACATATTGGTGACCAGTTTGGCTACAAGTTGCCACCTCAGTTCAGAAGAGGGCGCCATCGATACCATGGACCAAATCATGCTGTGGATTGGACGGGGCGGGACGGGCTTGTGGGTGGCTACCGGTGGAACCTCTACAACGCTCTCAGGTCTCGAAAGTTGGGGTGATTTTTCGGGCACGGAAGGCACCAGCAATACCCTGACAACAATCGATGAAGCACCCTATCTGTGGGGAAGTATCACAAGCACTGACCTGTCGGATTGGGGACCATCCGCTTGGGGTACGTTCACAGACTGGCCAAGCGACTGGCTTCTGGTCATGGAAAATGGTTCCGGGGAACCCACGGGCCTGGGATACCAAGCTTGCGACTGGGATTATGACGGCTACCTCGCCGAGCGTTGCGGCGGAGATGACTGTGATGACAGCACATCCTGGGTGCGGCCGGGCAGATCCGAAACCTGCGATGGCCGTGACAATGACTGCGATGGAGACATTGACGAAGAGCCAACCGATGGGGATGCTTGGTATGATGACGCCGATGGGGACGGGTACGGCGATCCTCTCGACTACATCCGCGCCTGTACCGAACCAGAAGGACGGGTCACAAACTCCGAGGATTGTGATGACAGCTTGTCCACAATCTACCCCGGTGCAGATGAGTGGTGTGACGGTATAGACAACAACTGTGATGGCCTTACCGACGACGCATCCTCGGTAGATGCAGACACCTGGTATCGGGACTGGGACGGTGATGGTTACGGGACAATCGACGACCCGACAGTGTCCTGTACAGCGCCCTCCGGCTACACAACGGGAAGCGAAGACTGCGACGACACCGACCCCACTCTCGCACCCGACATGACCGAAATCCCATATGACGGAATCGATCAAGATTGTGATGGTGCAGACCTATGTGATGTAGATGGAGACGGCTTTGAGCCTCGAGAGTGCGGCGGACGTGACTGTAACGACGAGGACCCTGAAACATGGCCTGGCGCTCCCGAAATCCCATATGACGGAGTTGACCAAGACTGTAATGGTAGAGATGTATGTGACGTAGATGGTGATGGTTTTGATAGCGATCTATGTGGTGGAAGCGACTGTGATGACGAGGACGACACTCGCTATGTAGGCGCCACGGACATCTTGTACGACGGCATCGACCACGACTGCGATGGTTGGTCTGACTATGACGCAGACAGGGATGGACATGATGCAGAAGCCTATGGTGGCCTCGATTGCGACGACACCGATGACTCCATTTACAGCGGCGCCCCCGAACTCGTAGATGGACTCGATAATGACTGCAATGGATTTGCCGAAGATGATGACGAAGATGAAGACGGACTGTCCAGCGAAATAGAAATGCTGTTGGGACTCGACCCTGATGACCCAGATATGGATGATGATGGGATCCCGGATGGGATGGAACTTGGAGAGGGAGACAGGCTGCCGGATACCGACTCCGATGGACTGGCAGATCCATTCGATGATGATGACGACAATGATGGAATTCCCACCATTATAGAGATCCACGATTACGATTGGACGGATCCAGCGGACACCCTGCCAGATACAGATGGAGATGAAATCCCCAACCACTTGGACCTCGACTCCGATGCAGATGGTATCGGTGACTCCACCGAAGGCGCCATCGATACGGATTTGGACGGATGGTCCGATCATACCGATACCGACAGTGACAATGATGGGATTCCAGATGAAGCGGAAGGTCTCATTGATACAGATGGAGACGGAAACGAAGACTACCGAGACCCAGACGATGACGATGATGGTCTCCCCACACTCATCGAAACCGATGAAGACATGGACGGAGACGGGCTACCCAACCACCTGGATGTCGATGCAGACAATGACGGAATCTTGGATGAAATAGAAGGGAGTGTCGACACGGATTCTGACGGCAGTGCTGATTACATCGACACCGATTCCGACAATGACGGTATACCTGACGCCATTGAGTTCGATGGCGACACCGATACCGATGGCGAGATTGATCGTTTGGACTCAGATGATGATGGCGATGGTATCTCCACACTAATTGAAGGCACCATGGACAGTGATGGTGACGGGATCGCCGATTACCGTGACCCCGATTCCGATGACGATGGCTATGGGGACGAAATTGAAGGGTTCGGAGATACCGATACCGATGGCATCCCAGATCGTCTCGATGCAGATTCCGACAATGATGGCGTCTTGGACCAAAATGAACTGTCGATAGACACAGATGAAGACGGACAAGTCGATCGGCTGGATACAGATGACGATGGCGACGGTATCGACACAGTGGTCGAAACCGATACCGATTTTGACGGGGACACCTTGGGCAATCACATCGATATCGACTCCGACAACGATGGAATCCCTGATACAGATGAAGGTGTCATCGACACCGACCAAGATGGCAGCCCGGATTTCATCGACATCGATGCCGATGGAGACAACATCTTGGACATTGATGAATTGCCAATCGACTCCGATGACGACGGCTCTATCAATCGCATCGATAATGACGATGATGGCGACAGCCTCCGAACATCATTTGAAGGCATCGACGATCCCGACGAAGACGGGTTCCCCAACTACCTGGATGTGGATTCAGATGGTGATGGGCGTACAGATACGGAAGAGGGCCTGCTCGACAAAGATTGTGATGGCATCGCCAATTGGTTGGATGCTCATGACGACGATGGCCCTTGTGCGGAGCCATCGTGGGCAGATTTGCCCGAAGAGGACACATCTGAACCACCACCGTCAAAAACGGACAAAGGAGCAACAGGTTGTGCTACCGTTAACCCCAGCTACAAAATCGGCTCTTGGCTATTCACGATCGCATTATTTAGCGTTTTGAGAAGGAAGAAACTGGGTACCTTATGAACAAATTGTTCGCGCTATTTCTTCTGGTCTTGGGCTGCTCTGAAAAAGAGTCTTCCGATACAGGAGACCATCACCACCATCACCATGGTGGCGATGACACGGCCATTGAAGATGGTAATTTCACGACTGAAGCCACCACAGAAGGGTCGACCTGGACACTGCAGTATGCGTCAGATCCTGACCCCATCGTTTTGAGCGAAAACTTCGCCCTAAACCTCAATGTCAGCAATGCAGAAGGACCTGCATCTGACGCCGCCCTCACTTTCGATGCAACCATGCCAGCACATGAACATGGAATGAACACAGAAGCCTCTGTCACAAGCAATGGCAATGGAAGCTTTACCGTCACAGGCATGCAGTTTCACATGACTGGACATTGGCGACTGCATGCAAATGTGAGCAGTGATGGGCAAGCCGAAGAGTACGCATGGTTCGATGTGATTTGCTGCGACTGACACCGCTGTTGTTGTTGGGATGTACCTCAAAGTCCTCTCCAACAGATGGAGTGAATGACACAGGAGTGCCTCCATCCGCAACGATGGATTTCTCTGCAACAGAGATTCAAATGCTGCGTACCATGTGGCCTTTGCCCGACGTCACACCAGATCCAACCAACATGTATGCTGAAGATCCTTGGGCGGTTCATCTGGGTCAATACCTGTTTTTCGATGAAGGTCTGTCTTCATCAGGAGATGTCTCGTGTGCCACCTGTCATGATCCCTCCCAAGGATGGTCCGACGGTTTGAAACTTGGCGAAGGTGTCAGTCAAGTACACCGACACTCCATGCCATTGTTCAACACAGCCAACAACCGCTGGTTTTTCTGGGACGGGCGATGCGACACTCAATGGTGCCAGGCAATCCAGCCCATTGAAGATGTCGCCGAGATGGACAGTAATCGGCTTCGTATGGCTCACTACTTGGCCAATGATGAGTCCTTAAGCCGGGCCTACAGAGAAACCTTCGGGAGTCTCCCTGACATGTCTTCTTGGCCAACCGATGGTCGACCCGTTCTTAACGATCCGGACCACCCTGACACAGTGGCATGGATGTCGATGACACCTGAAGCACAACATGAAGCCAACATCGTGTTCACAAATGTTGGCAAAGCCATGGCAGCCTTTCAACGAAAAATCGTAAGCCGCGATAGCGCCTATGACCGTTTCGCTGAAGCATTATTGGTGGAAGGTAAAGCCACCGACGACCATATGTCCGAATCCGCAATCCGTGGACTCAAGCTGTTTATTGGTGAAGCCAAGTGCCATTTTTGCCATGCCGGACCTTCTTTTACGAACCGTGAATTTGCCAACATCGGCTTGGGAGAGCGTGACTGGCTTAGCGGCGGCGACCAAGGACGATTGACGGGAATTATCAGACTACTGGAAGACCCTTTCCGTGGAGATGGCCTCTATAGTGACGCAGCAGAGTCCAGCATCGAAAAACTCGCCCACCTCAGTACAAGTGGTGAACAACAAGGCCAGTTCAAGGTCCCTTCACTCCGAAGTGTGGCACTCACTGCACCTTTCATGCATGGAGGTCACTTTGACACTCTGGAGCAAGTGGTTCGCCACTATGGCGAAGTGAACGAATACCCAGAATTTGGACACCGAGAAGATCTGCTGTTGGATGTTTCACTCGACGACCAACAGGTTGAAGACGTGGTCACCTTCCTTGAAGCGTTGACTGGGGCGCCCCTGGCTGCGTCTTTAGAGTCTCAACCAGAAAGTCCCTTGTTCACACCATAGGTGAACAAGGGACTTTGAGTTCTATACTGGACGAATCAGTCTTGGCGTCGGCGAACAAGCGCCAACAGCCCCAGTGCAGCCAACCAAGGTGAACTGCCCGTCAGTGTCCCTGTGGCACAGCCACAATCAACATCCAACTTATCGCCGTCACCGCCAGTGTCGCCTTCATCGTCATCGTCCGCATCGGCATCTTCGTCACCACCAGGGACAATTCCTGTGTCATCAGCGGAACCTGTGTCATCAGCAAAGCCCGTGTCATCAGCAAAGCCCGTGTCATCTGCCGAACCCGTGTCTTCCAATTCGACACATTCGTCATCCAATCCAGGGGCGCCTGGGTACACGTCTGCGTCTTCATCATCGCAGTCGGTATTGTCTTCCACATAGCCATCCAGTTCATCACAGGACACCACAGCCGTCGACACCATGTCACAGGTCTCTTCGACACAGCCAGTGTCCATCATCCCTGAATCACAAGCGGATTCATCTTCCACACAGATCTCTTCGAATGTTTCCAATCCAAAGCCATCGCCATCGTTGTCTTCATACAACGTGAGTGCATCTTCAGAATCAACACCATCGACTTCTCCACTGCAGTCATTATCGATGCCATCGCATACTTCTACTGCATCCGGATTCACAGCCGCATCTGTATCGTCACAGTCCATGTCGTCACTGACATAGCCATCTTCTGCCGTACAACCCGTCATGCTGGTCTCTGCATCACCGAAGCCATCGCCATCGGCATCGGCATACCAAATCGTAGAATCAGCAGCCTCAAGCGGATCGACGACACCGTCGCAGTCATCGTCAATGCCATTACAGATTTCTGTGGCGGCAGGGTTCACTGCAGCATCCGCATCATCACAGTCGGTCGAGTCAGCGACCCAACCGCCAGAGACTGCGCAAGCCATTACGGTGGTGGCCAAGTCACCATAGCCATCACCATCCGCGTCGGCGTACCAAGCCGAGGACCCTGAAGCATCCGATGGGTCGATCACGGTATCGCAATCGTCATCAATGCCGTTGCAGACCTCTGTAGCTCCTGGGTTCACTTCCGCATCCGCATCATCACAATCGGTGTCGTCAGCAACCCAACCATCAGAGATTTCACAGGCCAGCGCCGTTGAGTCAGCATCACCATACCCGTCACCATCTACGTCCGCGTACCAAGTGGAGGCATCCGATGAATCCGATGGGTCAACTTCACCATCACAATCGTTGTCCACACCATCACAAACTTCTGTGGCATCAGGGTTAATCGAAGCGTCTACATCGTTGCAGTCTGTCGCCAGATCAACGCTGGTGTAGCCACTCGGTAACGAACACGCTGTTGTTGCGTAAAACAGTGAAGGATCACCATATCCATCGCCATCCCAGTCTTCGTACCATGTCGTTGCATCCGCTGAGTCTGATGGATCAACTGAGCCATCACAATCGTTATCGATGCCATCACAATACTCGATTGCGCTTGGATTCACTGCAGCTGCAGAGTCATCGCAATCTGTGGCGTCTGCGACCCAACCAACTGTGGCATAGCAAGACACCGACGAGGCCGAGGCATCGCCATACCCATCGCCATCAACGTCCGCGTACCAAGTGGAGGCATCGGATGAATCCGATGGGTCAACAGCCCCATCACAATCGTTGTCCACACCGTCACAAACCTCTGTGGCATCCGGATTGATCGAAGCATCTATGTCATTGCAGTCCGTTGCCAGATCAACGCTGGTATAGCCATCAGGCAAGGAACACGCCGTTACCGCAAAGGACTCCGAAGGGTCTCCGTAACCATCAGCATCCCAATCCTCGTACCAAGTCGTCGCATCGGCTGAATCATCTGGATCAATGTCCCCATCACAGTCATTGTCGATACCATCGCAATACTCGGTCGCACTTGGGTTCACTGCAGAATCTGAATCATCACAATCGGTATCGTCTGAAACATACCCAGACGGTGCGTCACATGCTGCCGCAGTTTCTGCCAAATCACCATAGCCGTCGCCATCAACGTCCGCGTACCAAGTCGACGCATCCGATGAATCAGAAGGATCAACAGCACCATCACAATCGTTGTCCAAGCCATCACAAATTTCTGTTGCAGCCGGATTCACCGCACCATCTGAATCATCACAATCTGTGGCGTCTGAAACATAGCCAGAGGGCGCTTCACAAGAAGAGACACTCTCGCTTGCATTGCCGTATCCATCGCCATCCGCATCCAAATAAAACGATGTTTCCAAACAACCGCTGGACACCCAATTGATTTCGTTGATTAGAAAGTTGTACTGGTTTCCGGAATACCCACCAGCCCCCTTACTTGCATGGTAATCCTGGTCCGGACCCGTCAAAATCACACGGCCTGCGCCATAGTCGCCGTACAGCATGATCACCTGACTGCTTCCATCTCGCATCAACTCACTGAGACTCGAGTCCCAGCTCCCGTAGCTCACATGACAATTGGCAAAATCTTCCACGATGCCATCGGTCAACCCATCCACGGAGTCCACAAAAGTCCATGAGGAACCACAACTCTCACCCGTCGAATCAGTAACCAGCGGATATAAATCATCGCGATTATTGGGGTCTCCATCATAGATGAATCCACCACCAGCCAAGACGTACTCTTCCATCCGGCCTTCCCAAGTGACATCGAGACTTGAATCTGAAGCCCATTGAATCAAAATGACGTCGTAGACCATCATGTCCGCAACACTCATCGAATTGAAGTCGGACTCATTGACGTGAGCTACCGTGCCTACAATATCGCCTTCCGAATAAATCTGCTCCGTGGCCTTGTTACCACTGTTTGCCCCTACAGTAAGCGTATCAATCGCCATGGCAGAGCCGGACCACATGGCCAACAACGCCGGTATAGACATCTTCGTATTCATCAGATTCCCCTTTTATGTACCAGTAAACAAGCCCGCAGGAGGCGACGCTACCACGTAAGGAGATTCGTTTGAAGCACTTTGTCCCAACTTCGGTCAGGTTTATTGGAATCTCGATCTCATCGAAGCCCATATCGTCGGCATAAACGGCAACCAGAAAGCCCCCTGTTCACACCATCGGTAAACAGGGGGCTTTTTGTTTTGTTGCGGTTCGAATCAGTCTTGGCGGCGGCGAACAAGCGCCAACAACCCTAGTGTAGCCAACCAAGGTGAACTGCCCGTCAGTGTGCCTGTGGCACAACCACAATCAACATCCAACTTGTCGCCGTCACCACCGGTGTCGCCTTCATCATCATCGTCAGCATCGGCATCTTCATCGCCACCAGGGACAACGCCTGTGTCATCGCCACCGGTATCTTCGAAATCTCCCGTGTCATCCATGACGCCCGTGTCTTCCAATTCGACACACTCGTCATCCAATCCAGGGGCGCCTGGGTACACATCTGCGTCTTCATCATCGCAGTCTGTGTTGTCTTCCACATAGCCTTCCAGCTCGTCACACGAAGCCACTGCCGTAGAGACCATGTCACAAGTCTCTTCGACACAGCCGGTGTCAATCATGCCGGAATCACAAGCGGATTCATCTTCAACACAGATCTCTTCGAATGTCTCCAATCCAAAGCCATCGCCATCGTTGTCTTCATACAACGTGATCGCGTCTTTGGAATCAGGACCATCGACTTCTCCATCGCAGTCATTGTCAATCCCGTCGCATATTTCCTCTGCATCCGGGTGTACTGTCGCATCTGTATCGTCACAGTCCGTGTCGTCAGTGACATAGCCATCATCCGCATCACAACCCGTCATGCTGGTGTCAGCATCACCGAAGCCATCACCATCGGCATCGGCATACCAAGTGCCCGCATCAGCGGAATCATCAGGATCAACAACACCATCGCAATCATCATCGATGCCGTTGCACACCTCTATGGCACCAGGATTGACGGCTGCGTCTTCATCATCACAGTCGGTCGCATCCGCTACCCAACCATCAGAAGCGTCACAAGCCAACGCTGTCGCATCCGCATCACCATACCCATCGCCATCCACGTCCGCGTACCAGGTAGAGGCATCCGATGAATCCGATGGATCAATCACACCATCACAATCATCATCAATGCCGTTGCATACTTCTGTGGCTGCTGGATTCACCGCGGCATCCGAATCATCACAGTCGGTCGCATCCGCTACCCAACCATCAGAAGCGTCACAAGCCAACGCTGTCGCATCCGCATCACCATACCCATCGCCATCTACGTCCGCGTACCAGGTAGAGGCATCCGATGAATCCGATGGATCAATCACACCATCACAATCGTTGTCCACACCGTCACAAACTTCGATCGCATCAGGGTTAATCGTAGCGTCTACATCGTTGCAGTCTGTCGCCAGTTCAGCGCTCGTGTAGCCATCGGGCAAGTCACACGCTTCCGTTGTGTACCAAAGGGATGGATCGCCGTAACCGTCGCCATCCCAATCTTCGTACCAGGTGGTCGCATCCGCTGACCACCATGGATCAATTTCACCATCACAGTCGTTATCGATGTCGTCACAATACTCAGTGGCACCTGGGTTCACCGCTGCATCCGAGTCATCACAGTCGGTCGCATCCGCTACCCAACCATCCACGGCATCACAGGACACCGATGTCGCAGCGGCATCACCATAGCCATCGCCATCCACGTCCGCGTACCAAGTCGATGCATCGGATGAAGAGGACGGATCTACTTCACCATCACAATCATTATCAATGCCATCACAAATCTCTGTCGCACCCGGATTCACCGAACCATCTGTGTCATCACAGTCTGTGGCGTCTGAAACATAGCCAGTCGGCGCTTCACAAGACTCTACGCTCTCGGATGCATCGCCATAACCATCGCCATCGGCATCCAGATAGAATGATTCTTCCAAACAACCGCTTGAAACCCAATTGATTTCGTTAATCAAGAAGTTGTACTGGTTCCCAGAGTCACCACCCGCACCCTTGCTTGCGTGGAAATCCTGATCTGGCCCGGTCAAAATGACGCGGCCCGAGCCATAGTTACCGTACAGCATGACCACTTGGTCACTGCCATCGCGCATCAGTTCATTGAGGAAGCTCGTGTCCCAAGAGTCATAGACTACGTGGCAGTTTACAAACTCCTCGGTAATTCCGTCGGTCAACCCATCCACGGAGTCCACGAATACCCACGGTGAACCACAACCGGATCCTGAACTTGTGACCATGGGAGATAAATCGCCTACATTGTTGGGGTCACCATCAAAGATAAACCCACCACCCGCGTACACATAGTCGGCCATTCTGCCGTCCCAACTGGTATCCAGGCTCTCAGCCGAAGCCCATTGGATCAAGATGACATCATACGCCATCATATCTGAGACGCTCATCGCATTGAAGTCTGATTCGTTGACGTGGGATACCGTACCTGCAATGTCACCTTCAGAGTAAATCTGCTCGGTCGCAAGGTTTCCACTGTTTGCGCCCACAGTCAGCGTATCAATCGCCATGGCAGAGCCGGACCACATGGCCAACAACGCCGGTATAGACATCTTCGTATTCATCATATTCCCCTTTCAGGCTTCTCAAATAAGCCAACAGGCGCCGACGGTACCACGTATCAAGATTTCATTGAAGCACTTTGTGTATATGGACTTGAAAATCTGGCCAAAAGTCGCTGGCTTATTGTCACTCGCACACGGAATGGCCCAGTCTGAGTCTCGGGTTACTCCATAAAAATGGGAGATCTGGACCCAAGAACCCTGAAGGTGCGGCGAATCGGCGTTGGTGTGTTTCTCACACTGACCGTAGCCTGTGTACCGATCGGTATTCACTTGATGCAAACAAGAGAACGACCAGAACTCTGGCTGACTCTTTTGGGGGCCGTACTGATGTTGGTCCTGATCAGTTTGTACGCACTTGAAACCGCCATCGCACCCATACCCGAACCCATGTACGACCCCGCAGATCACGAAGCAGATCCAGATTCGGAAACGGTCATGGACGAACCGGCCTCCACAAACAGCAACCCTGAGTTGGCCACTTTGGTCGAGGCTGTAGAAGACCCCACGCATCCGCCATTCGATCTCAACACACCGCTGGCAGAACAGGCCACTGTAATCAACCCAGCCAACGAAATTACGGAGAACCTTGACGCACCCGTGTTGACAGTTCCAACCCAAACGGTGCCATCAACACCGAACACTGACATCCCACCATTGGGAGCAGAAAACACTTTGCTGGATGAACTCGCTGAAACAGAGAACGATGAGGTCGAATCTTGATCCTGCTGTTGCTTCTGGCTTGTGCTACCAATGGGCAGCCTTCACCAAGTCTGACGACCTCAGAGATCCCGGATGCAGCAGATAATGCACAGGTTGCTGACTGTATGAAAGCGTGCTTGCGAAACAACATGGCACGGGCTGTGGCAGCCGACGTGATCAAAGCCGACTGCACCAAATCTTGTGAGACCAACAAACCATCCATGAATCAGTTGGAACCGTCATTATAGAGGGACGTCGAACCAACGAAAACGGGTGTTTCAAAAATATACTAAAGTTTGTACAGTTCCGTCCGTAGAGGTCAATTGGTCCAGCCAGTCCCGACGGCCCGACCGTTCTTCCTCCACTATTTCTGCTTACACAACCCACTTGGGCAGTCGATGTCAAAATCGCAACTGCCTCAGTGGTACGAGTGAGCAGAAATACAGCAAACGAACTGTATTGTGTCTATTGGTATCAGAACAAATAATTTGGCCATCCGTGCTGCGAATCAGCAATCAAATGTGCATTCGCAGCTGGGGCGTACATTGGATCAAGCTTCTTCCGGTCATCGAATCACTCGGGCTGCAGACGATGCTGCAGGATCGGCCATCAGCATCGAATTGTCCGCGCAAATTCACTCCAATGAACAAGCCATTCGAAATGCCAATGATGGCATCAGCATGAGTCATATGTCTCAAGCCTCTGTACATACCGCCAGAGATTTGCTCGATCGCGCCCGAGAACTGGCTGTTCAGTCCTCTTCAGACATCATGTCCCAAGAACAGCGCACCTACATTGACGATGAATGGAGAAGCATATTGTCCGAAATGAAGCGACTGGCACAAGTCACTGACTTCAACGGACAAAAAGTAAGCAATGGTGAAGAGTACGATGTTCAAGTCGGGACTGGAAACACCGACAATGACCGAATCACTTTGTCCATGGGAAGCGTAAGGGCGGTAGTAATTGCAGTCGGAGTTATCGACTTATCGAGCGACTCCGCCACCTCCCAGACTGCGATCGATAGGATCGATATAGGGATTAAAACTGCCAACTCCCAACTTGCGACATTGGGCGCCCAAGAAAACCGGCTGATGAGTTCGATTCAATTCGCTCAATCCCATGGTGAAGCCTTGGCTCAATCGAAATCTCGAATCACAGACGCAGACATGGCTGCTACCACCACGCAAATGACCGCGCTTCAGATTAAAAATCAAGCGAGCGCAAGCGCCTTGAGCCAGGCAAGCCAGATCTCTTCCGGGGTGATCGGACTCATCTCCGGATAAATCACGACGTGGAGTCCAAACCACCCATCTTGGATGCTGCTTGTGAAATAAGCGGAAGTGAATTGATGAGCCTATGGCCATCGTTTACTTCTACAAGTTCTGCATGAGTTCCCGACAACTCACAATACCGTCGACTTACCTCTATTGGCACAATCTCGTCATGAAGCCCATGAATCACCAGCGTGGGGACTACGACGGGAGCCTTCAGTATTGCTGCATCCACAACAGGTGGTTCCGTGTGGTGTAAGGCTGGCGCCAACAACAAAAGGCCAACAAACCGATCTGGGTATTGTTCGGCCAACCAGGCTGCGGCCAATCCGCCATAGCTAGAGCCCACCAACAACAAGCCTCCACGTCGTGTTTCAATTTCCAAATCAGTAAGCCGATCTTGCAACACCATTCCCCGACCATCCGGCGCAATCACTTCCAACCCTTGCGCTTTCAGCCACTGGACTTTGGTGCCTTCTGGTGATCCTTCCAAACCATGAGCGAACACGATCGGTACCATCTGCTCTCCTGCTCTATACGGGCTAACCTGGAACCCACTGTGCGTTCTCCAAGCGTTACCATCGTTTTGTTCTTAGCCATTGTCGCCATCAGTACGGCGGCTGTATTGGTGCGTCTGGTTCCAGACATGCATCCCATCGGCATCGCCATGTGGCGAACAGGACTGGTAGGCGTTGCATTATTGCCCGCACTGTTTCGTCCTGGGGCCATGCCCACCAACCCAAAGCATACCTTGGGGACACTTGCCGCTGGGTTCTGTCTGGCCCTCCATTTCTGGGCCTGGTTCGGAAGCCTTCAACACACCACCGTCATGCGTTCCACTGTCTTGGTTTGTCTGACACCCGTTTGGGCCGGACTCCTTGCTTGGTTGGCATTCAAAAAACCACCATCGAAACGATTTTGGATGGGAATTGGCGTGGCATTATGCGGGGTCTGGTTGATGTCCGGACCCGGAAGTGGTGCAAGCCAACCTGTCACACTGATGGGGGATGGAATGGCGACAGCTGGTGGAATGTTGGCGGGTTTGTATCTGACCATCGGACGATCCATCCGGCCCCACGTGGATCTGGCCCCATATGGCGCATTGCTTTGCATCAGCTGTGCAGCCTCCCTTCTGGCTTTCGGACTCCTCATCGGAGCGCCGCTGGGCGTAGTCGGAAACAATGCTTGGTGGGTCATTATCGCCATGGCCATAGGCCCACAATTCATGGGACATATTGGCTTTAGCTACGCGGTCCGTTTCGTTCCGGCCTACTTTATCGGCGCATTTGTTCTTCTGGAGCCTGTGGGCGCTACCTTGCTCGCAACTGTGGTTTTGGATGAATGGCCACAACCCATTGAAGCCCTCGGAGCCGCCATCATTGCATTCGGNGTTCTGGGTTCAACNATTCAGCGCANTCANANCNACTAAGCAAAAATTGCACTCCAGTTGGGCTGTTTGTCTCCCGACATTTTCCGAACCGTCGTGGCCTCTACCGCACACANCCCATCCTCTGTATCCACACGATGCCGCAAGACTACGTGACCCTGCTCTGTCTCACCGACAATTCGGGTTTCGATGTTCACACGCGTACCCGCAGTCAGGCCACGCTTATAGCGCAACTCTTCAGCCACAGGCACCATCATCTGNGGGTTGATGCCCGCCGTTGTGAGNAGACGACATGTCGCTTCGTCACACCAATCCAAGTACGCTGGATGATTGACATGTGCGAGGGGATCCATCCAAGTNTGCCACACNTCCATTGGAAACTGATGAGGGGCTGCNTCAACTGGAAAATGGACCTTGGGAAGCTGTACGGANCCTTCCTCAGTTTCAACAGGTACGAAAGCCGCAAGCAGNTCATCACTTGCTCGTGCAGGCGTGATCGTGGTCAANAATTCCCCACCTGGACCNCGTTTNCCNGCAGCAACATGCACCCANTGCTGCGTCGCACTCGCAACCACNCGTNCNCCNTGNNGTANGCGAACTTCACGGTTGGAGAGGACACCCCGTCGAAAATCCCGAATCCANGTTTTCGCCTCCAACGGTAGACCAAACTGGATCTCAGCNTCATGCACCGCTGTCATTCGAGACACGATGAACCCCACACCTTCATCCACAAATCGCTGTGCAGGCCAACCCACACGTTCCGANGCAATGACCGCCGCCTCTTGAAACAAACGCCAAACATCCCCACCACGAGCNACCTGACGTGGAGATACNGCGTGACGTGGCAAGGTGAGCGGAATGGTGTGAATTACAGGTTCCATCTTTTCTCAAATAGCCTGGGTTGCCCAATACCACCGCAAATGCCACCACCAAACCTGGAAATCGAGGTCATTCATGACATTCGGTCCGTTCCCGANCATGAATGGAATCATCTNGTNAGCCCCAACGATCCGTTCACAGAACATCGTTTTCTTTCCACTTTGGAAGAAAGTGGAAGTGTGGGACGTGAGGCTGGGTGGGTCCCCGTACATCTGACAGCACGCCAAAATGAAGAACTGGTGGGAGCGGTACCGCTGTACCTAAAGAACAACAGCTATGGCGAATACATCTTTGACTGGGGCTGGGCGCAAGCGGCCCAACGNGCTGGAATTCCCTACTACCCAAAGTTGGTGGCAGCAGTCCCGTTTACACCCGCAACAGGNCGNCGCTTACTCACCAAAGATCCCCAGGTGGAAAGNGCATTGATTGATGCAACCCACGGAGTGGCCAGAGCCGCCAACGCTCATTCCATTCACTTGCTTTTCATGACNAAGGAAGAACACNGTCGATTTGAAAGCCGACCAGAATTCACGCGCCGGGTCACCCACCAATTCCATTGGGACAACAACGGATACGCGAGTTTTGAGGAATGGCTAAATTCATTCCGTGCAAGACGAAGAAAAGAGGTAAAACGTGAACGGTTGGCACCCATCAAAAGTAATGCCACCGTACACATGCTTCGGGGATCCGACTTGAAAGCAGAACACTGGGCGGTACTGAGAACCTTCTACGAAGACACCACCAACAGAAAATATGCCGAAGCGTATCTAAACAAACGGTTTTTTGAATTGGGGGCAGACCGGTTGAAAGATACCGCCCTCGCATTCATGGCAGAATCGGAAGGAAAGTGGGTTGCTGGCGCACTCTGTTTTCAAAGAGGCAATCACTTGTATGGACGGTACTGGGGATGCCAACCAGGATGGAACGCNTTGCACTTTGAGTTGTGCTACCACGCGCCCATCGAAGCTTGCATTCAACATGGATGGCAGCATTTTGAAGCTGGGGCGCAAGGGGCGCACAAAATCCGGCGAGGTTTAATCCCGGTGCGCACTTGGTCAGCACACCACCTGAGGCATTCAGGNCTTGCTGAGGCGGTCTCAGATGCCATGAAACAAGAGGCTGTCATTACGGAACATGAAATCGAAATTCTGACGAAGAGTTCTCCATTCCACCGCGACAAGCCCGAGGCGGGGTAAACTTAGTTCATGGGCATTCGTTCCTTCATCAAACGCAAAGTCGACCAAAAGCTGGGNGTGGGTACGCCTGCCCCCACTGTAAAAGAAAAAGACAATCGTCCACTTCCATTGGGCAAAGATGCGGAAGGCTTCACTGCCGTACTACGAGAATCCGATTTGGCCATCGGCCAAGGGCGAACAGTGGCCATTTCAAAAGACGCGGTCGCCGTATTTCATTTGGAAAAAGGATTCTTCGCTATCGATGACGCCTGTACCCATGAAGATGCGCCNCTGGGAGAGGGTGTGGTCAAGAATGGAAAAGTTCTCTGCCCGTACCACGACTGGGTGTTCGACATCACCACAGGGGCTTGTGAAACCGAACCCGACCGCCCAGTGGGATGTTTCGCTACGAAAGTTCACGATGGTTTTGTGTGGGTGGGAAGCCGGACGACCCAAGGAACCCAACTTCGAGGCGGAGATCACGCAGACGGACTGAATACATCCGAACATGCAAGCTAAACCGGTTAAACACCGGGCCGATTGAGGTCCCCCCCGCTCGTTCGCACCTCACGTATTTCCCCTTTTCGCCTTGNCTGGTCCATAACTGTGTTCACCCTGTGGCTTACCTGCATCGCCTGGCTCACTACAGCCCAGGCAGAAACCGTTACCGTTTGGCATGCCTATAGAGGACAAGAACGGGCCACTCTTGAGCGTCTACTTCACGAATACAGTGAAGACACCCCAGGAGTACAGGTCGAATCTCGGGCGATCCCGCACGACACATACGCGAACAAACTGGAAGCCGCGATTCCCAGAAATCATGGTCCAGACCTCTTCATAGCTGCGCACGAAAAGCTGGGTGTATGGGCCGCTCTGGGGCTGGTTCGACCCCTCGATAATGCTGTCGAAGGTCTACCAGAAGCGATTGACGCCGCCACATCTTGGGAAGGAGCCCATCAGGGCTATCCCATGACATTCAAAACGCTGGCGCTCTTTTACAACAAGGCATTGGTGGACTCGCCCCCCAGCGACACCGATACGCTCTTGTCGATCGCCAGAGAACAACGAGAGCAAGGGAGAATTGGACTCGCATACCCTTCTACTGACGCCTATTTCCATGGCACGTGGCAACACGGTTTCAACGGTTATTTTTTCGGTACAGATGGGGTCCGGGTTGATCGAGATGGCAACACATCCTCTCTGCAATTTGTTCGAAACCTATTGGATGAACAACTGATTCCAGAAGAGCCGACCACAGCCCTGGTGACTCAACTCTTCAACGAGGGAACTGCTGCGATGTCCATCAATGGGCCGTGGTTTCTTGGCGAAATCGATCCAAAGATCGACTTTGGCGTTGCCCCCATGCCCATCGTCAATGCCTCGGGTCTTACTGCTTCGCCGTTTATGACCGTCGAACTGGCCATGGTGTCGGCCCACTCACCAAACCCACAATTGGCAGAACAGCTTGCTGCTTGGTTGTTTGCCGAAGAACAAGCCGTCCGACGTGCCATCGACGGTCGCCAATCCGTGGCGACCATGGCAGCATACAAGCATCCAGACATCGCATCCGACCCGATTTTAACCGCATTCAGGGCGCAGATGGAAACGGCGAAAGCCATGCCATCACACCCTGAGTTCTCTTCGGTCTGGGAACCCATGTCTCGGGCGCTGCGTCGGGTCATGCGAGGCGCCGCCAGCCCTGAAGAAGCCATTTTAGCTGGCCAACAAGAACTAGAAATCGTCACACGGCCTCCGCCCCCAGAATCCAACCCTCTTCCATTCCTCATTATGGTTGGATTGACAGCAACACTGCTGCTTGCTTGGTTTGTACATTCCGTACGAAAAGCGCGAAAAGAAATCGCCTCCCATTCTTACGCATATGCTTGGGTGGCTCCCGCCACTTTCGCCATGGCTCTGCTCGTCATCGTGCCGTTCGTAGTGGGAGCGGCAGTCAGCCTATTCGCTCACAGAGACGGAAGCTGGACCTTCGTTGGACTTGCTCATTTCATCGACATCATTTTTGCGCGGGATTGGCCATTGGATTCCGCTCTTAGCTTCTGGTTTACCCTGGCTGTGACCGTATTGTGGACCTTCGCCAATGTGGTTCTACACGTTGGTATTGGTGTGGCATTGGCCATGCTCTTGCGCGCTCCATGGCTTCAACTAAAAGGAATTTACCGCGTCCTCCTGATTCTTCCATGGGCGGTTCCAAACTACATTACAGCCCTCATTTGGAAAGGCATGTTCCACAAACAATTTGGCGCCATCAATGGACTGCTGAACATGTTGGGAATGGACACAGTCAATTGGTTCTCCAGTTTCGCTACGGCATTCACAGCCAACCTGGTCACGAACACCTGGCTTGGTTTTCCATTCATGATGGTCGTCACCTTGGGCGCACTCCAAGCCATCCCATCCGATCTGGAAGAAGCGGCCAGCATCGATGGTGCAACCGGAATTCAACGTTTTTGGCATGTGACATGGCCACTGCTGAAGCCCGCACTCTTACCAGCCATTGTTCTCGGTAGCATCTGGACATTCAATATGTTCAACATCATCTACTTGGTCAGTGCCGGAGAACCCGATGGAGGCACAGAAATTCTGATCAGTGAAGCCTATCGTTGGGCGTTTACTCGAGGACATCGATACGGATACGCCGCTGCATACGCTGTACTCATCTTTGGTGTCTTGATCGTGTATAGCAAGGCAACAGATCGCCTCCTTTCCCGGAAGGCCGCATGAAGCCACCATCCATACCTCGGCAAATCTGCATCCATGCGGCGCTGATCATGACGACCATCGCTGTCTTGTACCCTGTGCTGTGGGTACTCAAGATGGCGGTCACGCCTGGACAATCGTTTTCGATGGATCCCAACCCGATCCCAACCACCATCACTTTTGAACATTTCGAAGCAGTGATCAGCACTACATCAGCCGATGGCAGCTGGTTGTTCGGCCGACAGATGCTCAACAGTATCCTGATCGCGATGGTGACCTCCATTGTGGGTATCGGTCTGGCCACCACCGCAGGCTACGCCATGAGCCGTTGGAACTTCCCGGGTCGAGACAAAGGACTACAAATATTCCTGATCACACAGATGTTTCCCGGTGTCGTGATGGCAATACCCCTGTACATTCTTCTCGATGAAATGGGTCTTTTGGATTCGATGATGGGGCTATCCTTGGTGTATGCCACCACCGCAATCCCGTTCTGTACATGGAACATGAAGGGCTATTTCGACACAATTCCTGTGGAACTGGAAGAAGCTGCACGAATGGATGGAGCGGGTCGGTGGACGACTTTTTGGTTCATCGTTTTGCCGCTTGCCCGCCCCGCCCTCGTGGTCACTGGACTCTTTTCTTTCATGACCGCTTGGAATGAATTCATCTTGGCGGCCACATTCATGAATGATGAAACCGCATTTACACTGCCCGTCGTACTTCAATCATATGTTGGTGACTACAGCACTGAATGGGGACACTTCGCCGCTGGCGCGGTGTTGGTCAGCGTTCCTGTCATGCTGCTGTTCTTCGCTCTACAAAAACACTTGGTCGCCGGTCTGACTGCAGGATCCGTAAAAGGCTGAAATTGCCTTCAGTTTGCCCCCTCACGTGTCGATGAGGGTGAGCGCGCGGAGGCCAGCATTCGGAACAACGACCATGAAACAGCACGACGTCTGTTCAAACAGGGGCGCCATGACTCAGCCATAGACCGGCTGAGAGCATGGCTCATCAAACATCCAATGGATGCCCGCGCCCACCTCGATTTGGCGGCACCGCTGTTTGCACTCGGCCATCTATCTGAGGCCGAAGACGCTGCGCGAAAGGCGGCCTCACTCAAAGAAGATTTTTCCCAAGCGTGGGTAAGCCTAGCCACCATTCAAGCAGCCAGAGGACAAATGGGCAGCCCGTTGCGGTCCATTCTCAAAGCGACCCGTATCGAACCGGAAAACATCCAATATCGAATTCGGCTTGGGGAAATACTGCTCGATCAAGGGCATACCGATCATTCAATCAAGATCTTCAATTTGCTACTGCAGGACCACCCGGCTCACATTGATGCCCTGGGTGGCTTGGCTCATGCTCTTGAAAGAAAAGGAGAGATTACAAAGGCTTTTGAGACACTGAGTCCCCATATAGAGACTGTGAAAGTCCACGCTCGAATGGGCACCGTGTGGGGCATTGTTTGTCGCAGACTTGGGATGCATCAGCGTGGGATCGATGTGCTCACAAACATGCTGAAACATCCTCTTGGACCCACCGCAAAAACCATGCTTCTACAAGAACTGGGCGCACTGTACGACGCATTGTGTTGGAACGATAAAGCCTTTGAAAGCTACACATTGGCCAATTCGCTTCGTTCTGGAACATGGGACACCACCAACTTNGAACGATGGGTTGATCGAATGATCGACACCTTCACACCCGAATTGTTCACGTCCAAACCGGCACCCACTTCATCGGCGATCACGCCCATCTTGATCGTCGGAATGCCTCGATCGGGTACCAGTCTTGTTGAACAAATTTTGTCATCGCATTCAAAGGTGTTTGCCGCAGGAGAAATCGAAGACATGCGGGCCAGCAGTCTCTTGCTTGAAGGACTGGCCGAAGAATCTTTCCCTGAATGTATGACCAACGCCCCATCATCTCAGATTCACAAAATGGGCGCTTGGTACGCAGGCCGAAGGCTAGAACAAGCCCCTTCAGCATTNGCTGTCACCGACAAAATGCCACAGAACTTTCAGTATCTGGGTCTGGCTGCAATGAGTCTTCCGAATGTTCGGATCATTCACTGTATGCGAAACCCTTTGGATACGGCTCTAAGTTGCTACTTCCAAGGATTTAGAAACCCACTGTGTTGGTCCAACCGGCTTGAATGGCTGGGTCCCTACATCCAACAGTACCAACGGCTCATGAATCATTGGCGCGCAGTGCTACCCATTTCATTTCATGAAGTGCGCTACGAAGACTTGGTTGCGAACCCTGAACCAAACATCAGAAAACTGATCGAATACTGCGGGCTTGAATGGGACTCAAATGTCCTTTCACACCACGAGTCGAAGCGTT
Source organism: Deltaproteobacteria bacterium (assembly GCA_002707085.1). GTDB lineage: Bacteria > Myxococcota_A > UBA796 > UBA796 > UBA796 > UBA796. The sequence continues at coordinate 6,625 of PALY01000092.1, read as the reverse complement.
CCATTGCCACTGCGTCTTACGCGCAAGCAAACAAGCCCATTTACAAATCGAGTGTGGGTAAATCCGAGCGATATGCCACACACCTCAAGCCACTCGTTCCCTTCCTGGAGGTCGAGTGAGTCACGCCCTCAACCTATACAACGCAGGCACCCGCGCTCTTCAAACCGGACAACTTGCACCCGCCATCTCTCTACTTCGACAAGCCATCGAAGAGACAGATTCTCCAAAGATTCAATGTACGGCATGGAGAAATCTGGGCATTGCCCTGAGACGGTATGGCGCCACAGGTCAAGCTGCAGATGCATTCCTTACCGCACTATCCATCGACGATAGTGATCCGGACATTCGATATTGTCTCGGGAATGCGCTCGCAGCCTTGGGAGACCATCACGGTGCCATCGAAGCGTTCCAAGAAGTTCAATTGTTGAGACCCAATTGGGCACAAGCCATCAACAACGAAGGCGCTGCTTGGATGGCCCTTGGTCGAGCAACTCAAGCGGAAACATGCTTCTCTGAAGCGATCCGTATCGACCCCAACTTCGCGCATGCTTGGGGAAATCTTGGCGCTGCCCGAGCCGCGATGGGACTGCACGCAGCACCACTACACACGCTCAAACAAGCACTTGCTTTGGCACCAAACAGCACCGAAATCCGCGTGAAACTGGGACACCTGCTGACCGAATTGGGACACTTTGAAGCATCCCGTGCTGCATTCGCCGAGGTTCTTCAAATGGACCCCAGTCACCAAGATGCGAACGCTGGGTTGACCATGGCCCTTCACCGTTCCGGGGACACCATTCGAGCGCTCGCTCAAATCGCACCGGCGATTGCATCGGGTGAACGTCATCCAAATGTAGCGGTGGCATACGCACGCATATCTTTGTTGATGGACCGACCAAAAGATGCGGTTTCTGTACTGGAAGAAGCGCTCCAACAAGCCAGCGCTCCCGCGACACGAATCCTTTTGGGAACGCATTTGGCTCAAGCTCAAGATGTGAATCAGGACTTCAAGCAGGCCTTTGAAACATTACAATCCGCAAACGGACTTCGACCGCGAACTTTTGATTCGAAAGCCCATGAGGCTCGAATCACACAGATCATCGAATCCAGTAAAGAAGCAGGTCCGACCAGCACATGTACGGATGAAACACCTGTGTTCATTGTGGGCATGCCACGTTCTGGAACCAGTTTGATTGAGCAAATGCTCGATGCCCATAGTCTGGTTCATGGCGCTGGCGAACGAGGCGAACTCCAGTTGGTGGCCTCTGCCATGGCGCAGCAGCCCATGAATACTCCAACATTGAACAAACTGGCCAATCTCTACTTGGACCGAATCCGTCCCCTGGCGCCCAATTCGAAGTACATCACAGATAAAATGCCAAACAACTTCATGTTTCTTGAAGAGGTCAGGCGGCTATTTCCTTCTGCTCGAATCATTCACTGCACTCGAAATCCAGCCGATGCAGGGTTGAGTTGCTTGTTCCAAAACTTCAAAGACACCCTGGATTGGACTTCTTCGCCAACAGATATTGCCGATTGGTATCGTCAATACATCCGCCTCATGGATCATTGGCAAACCAATTCTCCCCTCGCCAGAATCACGGTTCCATACGAAGCGCTTGTGAAAAGTCCTGAGACGTGGACACGTCGAATCTTGGACTTTCTCGACCTGCCTTTTGAACCCGCCGTACTTGAACCCCACAAGAACACGCGCATCGTAAGAACCGCTTCCCACGATCAGATTCGTCGACCGATCCACATGAAAAGCATCGATCGACACCTCGCATATGTAGACCAAATTCCTGAACTCATGGACCTTCAGCCAACAGCGAGTGCTGACCTGATGATTGTCCACGAGCAGGTCTAAAGACGGACGCACTATGGAAGACATCCAACAACAATTGACTCGTGTACTTGAAACACACCGTACAGGCGACCACGATACCGCCAGGGCGGAGTGTGCCGAGTTGCTAATTTCGGCTCCCGAACTTCCAGATGCACACTATGTGATGGGTCTGTTGGTTCAAGACGCTGGCGACCACCAAAAAGCATCCCAACTGTTGGGCCGCGCCATACGAATCGACCCCATGCGCGCCGAATTCCACGATGCCATCGGTGTATCCCTGGTGTCCCTTGGAAAATACAGAGAAGGACTGTGTAGTTTTGCAGAAGCCGTGCGGATTGAACCGGACAACCGCCTTGCAGTCATGCATCTTGGTCTTCTTTCCCTTCGACTTGGGCTGGCTGAAACAGCGCTTCCATGTTTCGAATCACTCATGAAACTCGGGGAAACTGGAACTGAGCTGCTTAGCTTGCGTGGGCAGGCACTGTACCGTCTAAACCGCTTCCAAGAAGCCGTTGAATGGCTACACAAGTGTTTGGATCTGGCACCAGAACACGTTGATGCACATCGTTACCTGGCACGAACACTGCTCAAACTGGAACGCTACAATGAAGCCATCACATGTTTCCGTGTGGTGACCGAGGCAGAACCCCACAACAGCAAAATTCTAATATTGCTGGGCGAAGCATTGATGTATTCCGGCGAACTTACCGAAGCCGAGCAGGTCCTCCGTTTGGCCATCGACATGGACCACAGCCACCACGAGGCTCACGCCAACCTTGGACAAGTTCAGGCTGCGTTGGGTCTTACGGAAGAACCCCTACGATCATTCCTTACGGCCCTGAGGTTGAGGCCTCATGATCACAACTACAGATGCCAGTTGGGGCAACTGCTTCTGCAACAAGGCTATTTACCCAAAGCGGAACACTGCTTCCGACTGGTTCTTCGACAACAGCCCTACCATGTGGATGCAATTGCCGGGCTGGCAACCGTATTGTCCAAAATGGGGGATCACGAAGGCGCCCTTGCACTCGCCGAACCGATCATTGAAGCTGGAACCGACAACGTCGACCTCGCATATATCTACTCGATATTGTGCCGAAAGTTGGATCGTTCCAAAGACGCGATTCCCGTGCTGGTCCGACTCCTCAACCGATCTCGGCCCGTGGAAAGCAGAGCGCAATTAATGCACGCATTAGGCGAACTCTATGAAACATCAAAGCAGCATGAACTGGCATTTGAAACCCACCAACAAGCCAACCAAGCAACCCCTGGTGAGTTTCGTCGCGATGACTTCAAAAACCACGTAGACGACTTGATTCAAGTGTTTGACCAGGTCGAATTTCCCCGCCTGCCGCGTTCAGAAAACCCAACCCGACTGCCGGTACTCATCGTCGGCATGCCCAGAACTGGAAGCACACTGGTCGAGCAAGTCCTCGCTACACACCCCAACGTGATTGGTGCGGGAGAACTCGAAGAACTTCAAATGCTGGCGCGAGCGCTGCCTGAAATCCTGGGAACCTCTACACCATATCCTCAATGTATCGAACAATTGTCGCCAGACATCGCTACACATCTATCGATTTGGTACACGGAACGAATGGTNACCAAAGCNGGAGATGCCACTCGCATCACAGATAAAATGCCACAGAACTTCTTGCATTTGGGTCTCGCAGCACTGTTGTTGCCCAACATCAAGATTATCCATTGTCGGCGAAATCCGATGGACACCGCTCTGAGTTGCTACTTTATGCACTTCAAGCAGTCCCATGCGTTCACCACTGATTTGGAATCTCTGGGTCATTTCTACGTTCAATACGAACGATTAATGAAACACTGGAACAACGTGCTTCCTTTACCGATCCTTGATGTTCAATACGAAGACATGGTGACCTACCCAGAACAAACCATGAGACGAATTGTCGATTTCGCTGGATTGCCTTGGCACGCTGACTGCACCCGGTTTTATGCCAACGAACGCGAGGTAATGACCGCATCTGCAGATCAGGTACGGCAACCGATCTATACGACCAGCGTGAACAGGCACCGCCACTATATTGATCAGTTGGACCCATTCAAGCGGGTACTTATCGAAGCCGGCATCGAGCCAAGCCGGGTTCCCTCACGACTGCACTAAGAAAACAAACGCCCTTGATTCCGTGATCTCTTGGGATCAACATGTGATGAAGAACGGGTGACACCGTTCTCTCAACGTCGCTTGTTGACCATGGTTGCCTTGCTTTACGTGGCAGAAGGCCTACCTGCAGGCATCTTCCACAACCTGGTCGACGTCTGGTTGCTAAAAGACCGAGAAGTCGATCTGGGAACCATCGGTTTGGTCAGCTTGCTGGGTCTACCATGGTCCCTAAAGCTTCTATGGTCCCCCGTTATCGACCGGTTTGGTACCGCAGCGAAATGGATTTCATCTGCACTCGTTGTCATCGGTATCGTGACCATCGCTCTTCCTTGGATTCCCCAAGGTTCTACTGTTTGGGCATTGTTGGGCTTGCTTACGTTTGCCAGTGCAACCGCAGATGTGGCCATCGATGGATACACAACCACAGTCGTGCCAAAAGAGCTACACGGCCGGGTCAACGGCTGGAGGGTTGCCGCCTACAGGGGCGCCATGTTGTTTGCCGGAGGCGGTGCTGTGGCACTGACTGGCTGGCTAGATTGGTGGATAATTTTTGCCATTGTCGGAGCTGCATCCATTGGCCTGGCTGGATGGACTTTGCGTCTACCAAAGGTACAAAAGCCCGAGATTCCCACAAGTGATTGGTGGGCAGAATTGTGGGGTTGGCTCAGCCGACCCGGTTCCATCGCCTTGTTCTGTTTCGTCTTGCTGTTCAAAATGGGTGACGCATCCATGGCTCCTATGGTGAAGCCTTTTTGGCTCATGGAAGCCGGCTTCTCCGAGGCAGAACTCGGACTGGTGAGCATTTCACTGGGTGCGGGCCTTACCGTCGCTGGCGCCCTCATCGGAGGAGAACTCTCTACACGGTGGGGCCTATTCAAATCCTTATGGGTCCTGGGCGCTCTGCAGGCCATATCCAACCTTGCATACATGGGTGCAGCCATGGCGCCNGCTCGTCTATGGGTCTACAGCGCAAGCATGGTCGAAAGCTTCTGCTCCGGCCTTGGAGTGGCCGCCTTTCTCGCGTTCCTCATGCGGATCTGCGAAGCAAAACAAGCCGCCACACGCTTCGCCATNCTTACATCCATTTCCATGATCACCGGNAAGATCGCGGGCGCGCCCAGNGGNTATTTTGTCGAAACATGGGGATATGCAGCCTACTTTGGNTTCACTTTCCTTTTGGCTTTACCGGCCTTCGCATTGCTTCCAGCCATAAAAGAACGGGTAGGAGACTCCATGCGTACCGGCTGACAGTTCAGCCCACGTATTCGGAAATCACCCGATCATAATGATCGATCACCTTGCGTACATAGTCCCGCTTTTCTTGGTACCGACCAGGAAAGAAGCTGCGTTTGAATCCATAGATAATGGTGTTTCTCAACTGCTTCATGTCCATCTCAAAAGCATCTACAGCCAAACGCACTTCACGGGACACTGTTGTGTATGAATGCAGTCGATTGTCTGTACAAAGCGTGGCGCTAAGNCTCTCTTCAAGCATCCGTCCGAAATGGTGNTCCTTTACCGATGCAATGTTNGGGTTGGTCTGCATATTGGATGTGATGCAAACCTCTATCGTGATGCGTCGATCCGCAATGTATCGAGCCAGTCGACCCACATAATCGTGAGGGTTCGCAATCTTGGGACCACAAAGTTCGGGACTAAACAAGTGGTAGCCATGGCCAATACGATCCGCATGAAGCTCAGTGATGGCTTCAAAAATTGACTCCGGACCGTATGCTTCTCCTGCATGAACAGTCTTTTTCAGAAAGTTGGTATGGGCATGCTGATAGGCACGCCAATGATCTCCCGCAGGGAAGCCATCTTCTTGACCGGCCAAATCGAAGGCCACAATCGGCATGTCTTTTTCATCACGACACCGCACCGCAGCACGGGCCAGCTCCAACGAAGCCAATGAATAAATTTTCTTGGGAGGTGCATCAGAAAATAAGCGGCACAACTGGGAGTACCATTCACTGGAGCCATCTCCAAACCGCCGGAGGGCGCACACGATCAAACCGAAACGGAATGGGGGTTCGCCATTTAACCTCACAGCATCGGACTGATCGTATTCTCTGCGCGCCCGATCTAAACCATCTGTGACAGCTTGAAGAACGCCATCAAAGTCCAAACCCGTGTGCATATGAAGGTGCGGGGCGAATCGAACTTCGATGTACCGCACCCCTTCGTTGATGTTGTCCCAAGCCAATTCATAACTGGCTCGCTCTAAAGCTTCCGCGGTTTGAAGTACTGCACAGGTGTANTCAAAACCAGCAAGGTATTCGACCAAACTAGAATATGTGGATTTGAATACNTTCTCTCGNAGGCCAGCCTCTGTCATGGAGGGCAAAACCACGCCTTGTTCCCGGGCAAGTTCAATTAATGTCGGAATCCTTAAGGACCCATCTAGGTGAACATGAAGGTCCGTCTTGGGCAGTGCTTTAATCAACTCGTCTGTAATCATTTTATCAACCTATACCGACGAAAACGACGTGGCGATAGCAACGGATTTAAGGAATGGATTTGACCCTTTCAAAACACTGGTTAGGCGAGCTTCCAGAAAAGGAGGAGTCAGCCATGATCGAACTACCCGGATCGCTGAGGGACCTTGTAATTGAGCGGGTGGATGAAGAACTCGAAGTTACTGGTGC
>PALY01000091.1 GCA_002707085.1 Deltaproteobacteria bacterium | reverse complement strand
CGTCCAGTACGTATCCGGGCGCATCGGATGCCTGGTACGACGGTGTAGATTCAGATTGTGCTGGCAATGATGATTATGATTCAGACGCCGATGGATATTCGTCTGCCGATTATGGTGGCACTGATTGTGATGACGAGACGTCCAGTACGTATCCGGGCGCATCGGATGCCTGGTACGACGGCGTAGACTCAGACTGTGCTGGCAACGACGACTATGATTCGGATGCCGATGGATATTCGTCTGCCGATTACGGCGGTGATGATTGCAATGACGCAGATTCCAGTATCAGTCCAGCGGGCAGTGAAGTGTGTGACTCAGTCGATAATGACTGTGACAGCGAAGTCGATGAAGGCGTCTGCTTTACCGACGCGACGTTCACCAATTGCAATGGAAGTGGGTACACCGGGCCTACGGATTGTTCGAGTGATTACTCGGGTACAGAGTTGGACGGTGCTGTTTCTCTTTCTTCGGGAATCCAATCGTGGACCATTCCTGCAACAGCGACCTACTACTTCAGTGCCTACGGCGCTCAGGGAGCCTCCGGTGACGGCAGTTATGTGGGCGGAAAGGGCGCGTGGAAGTGTGCTGCATTTACACTGAGTGCGGGCGATGTGGTTCAGATCGTTGTGGGCCAGAAGGGTTCTGGTCAGAGCAGCGGCAGCAATGGTGGCGGTGGCGGAGGAACCTTTGTGGTCCGAAGCGACAACACCCCCATGTTGATTGCTGGTGGTGGTGGTGGAACACGAACGAGTGTCAGCCAGAGCGGGTGTGATGCAACAACCAGTGAATACGGAACCACGGGTTCTGGTGGTGGCATGACGCACTCTTGTTCTGAGCGTGGCGATGCCGGCTCTGGTGGCGCCGTTTCTAGTTCGTCATGGGGATCAGGTGGCGCTGGATTCTACAGTGATGGTTCCGATGATTCGCCGTGGGGCAGTTCCGGAAGAGGGCGCCACTGGGCCAATGGCATGGTTGGCGGATATGCTGGCTATAGTTGTGGTGACCATGCCGAAGGTGGTTTTGGTGGCGGTGGCAGTGGTCAAGGCTGTTACGGCGGCGGCGGCGGCGGCGGATATTCCGGCGGTGAAGGCGGTCGTGTAGCTGGAGGCGGTGGTTCTTTCGTCGACTCACTTGGCTTTGGTGACTCTTCTGCTTCCGGCGTGCAAGAAGGCGATGGATTGCTTGTGGTCAGTACGGATGGTTGCTCGATGTAAGTTTGAGCTCGTACAGCAGATGTGTCATGGGGCGGTGATGTGGGATACCAACCATCGTGCTTATTTTTCTTCTTTTTGCGAGCTTTTCTACCGCTGTCGCGGATGAAAGTTTGATGCGTGCTGAGGTTCGTTCCTTGTGGAAACACCCGCTGTTCGACTTGCGGGTTGGCTTTATGAGTGTCGATGAATTGGCACCGGAACAAGCACCCTACATGTGCGGTGCAGTGAACCCATTGAGTTGGTTATCGGTAGAAGCCTGTGGCAATGGTGCGGGTGTATTGCATCAAAAAGACATCGCAGACTTTGCTCATTTTAGGCTTCGTGCAGAAACGGTGAAGCTCACCGAAGGACGCGTAGAGACCGGATTGATGGCGGGTGTGGGGTTTGCTGAAGTTCAGCGAAGTACCGACGCACCAGGCTTTCGGTTTGGGGGTGCAGAGAGTGGACAAGTGGAAGCCGCGGGTCCAGAGGTTTCCATGGGCGTTCGCATGCGGATGTGGAGTTCGAATCAGGTCTACATGGTGGTCGATGCGGATGCGGGCTTGGCACACATTCCAGGCGCCCCAGAAGTGATGGGTGCGCAGGATGCACAGGTTCCTTTTGGGGCCTTGACCATCGGCGTGGGCTTATAAAAACATTGGTGTGCGGGAATCCAACCCCGTCGTCATGACGGATGAAACTGCAGCAAGAAGATACAGTTTCCATCATGACTTTGTCCGTACTCATTGCCGCCTACAATGAACGAGAAACCATCGATGAAATCCTCCGCAAAGTGTTGCGCGAAGAGATCGTTCATCAAGTGATTGTCGTTGATGACGGTTCCACAGATGGAACCCGTGAACGGTTGTCTGCATGGACGGGGATGGACGAACGAATCACAGTCCTATGTCATGAAGTGAACCAAGGAAAAGGGGCATGTATTCGACGGGCGTTGACCCATTCGACCGGTAGAATCACCATCATTCAAGATGCGGATTTGGAGTACTCTCCGAGTGATTATGAAGCGGTCATACGGCCGATTGTGATGGGCGAATCCAAGGTCGTTTATGGCTCTCGAGTACTGTGTGCGGATAATGAATACCCATTGGATTGGTTCCGGGTGGGTTCCTTCGCTGTGACCCAAATGGCCAACTTGCTCTACGGTCTACAACTGACCGATGAGCCGACTTGCTACAAGGCCTTCGACACAGAGTTTTTGCGTTCGCTTCCGCTCTCTGCGACTGGATTTGAGCTGTGTCCAGAGGTGACAGCTTGGACTCAAAAGCGTGGTGAGAGCATCGTTGAAGTCCCTATACGGTATTCAAAACGCAGTGTGGAAGAAGGCAAGAAGATCCGGTGGCAGGATGGAGTGTTTGCGATCTGGACTTTGCTCCAGGTTCGATTCAAATAATCGTCTTGTAAGGCTGAACCTTTTTGGGTCGTCTACACTCTCTATGTCAACGTTTGTAACACTTGTATACACCCACCCATCTCTTGTTCTTCAGGGTCAAAACTGTGACAGTTGTCCCTCAATTTTACTTGTCACCTGATGAGAGAGAGGATGGTATGGACGACCAAGTTGTAGCCAAACGAATTCATGATGTGAGGAAACTTTCGGCCAAAGCATTTTCGGTTCGTATGTTTTGGGGCTGGATGTTCTTGGTGAACGCGATGCCAATCTCCGCAGTGCATGCCAAAGACCCTTGTGCGGGTCTTCAAGGAAAAGAACTAAAAGAATGTGCCAAAACCGGTGGGATCGGTTCAGGAGGAGGCTTGTCCTTGGCGGATGCCAAAGTGGAAATGACCACCGTGGAGCCGATCGACGATGTATTCCGTCCTGTACAGGAGTTGATGGATGAGCTTGCCAGGTCCACGGAGAAACTAAGAGCTTCCAATGATGATTTAGGGGAGGCCATTGGTCGAGGGGATTGTGAGACGATTCCAGAGGCCATCGGTCGTTTCGCTACAGAAGAAGCCGGTGGCTTAGTCCTTGAGTCGGCACCAATGGAAATCCTTCTGGTGAATCCAGATACGATCGATGGGCTTCGTGCAAAATCAAAAGAGATTCAGGATAAGATTCTTGAAAAGTCAGGCGGTTCTCCAGCTGCGAAAAAGAAGATCAAGAAGCTCGACGAAAAGATGGAGAGTCGGATTGCTGCCCTTGAAAAGGTCGCGCCAACAGTGAAGGTACCCATGCCCAAACTGGCGGTTGCTGGTGACGGATCGCCGCGTGTTCAGGAAGTGGTCACTTCCGTAAACGGCATTTTGGAAACCACGATGGAGGTCATCCAGCTGTGCGCGACCATGCCCGTACGGGTCCAGTCGATCATGACCAAAGCGTCGATTCTCCCAGCGAAAGCGCCTCGTGCCATCCGGAAAGCCAAGATTGATAAAGAAAAAGCGGGCGAAATTATGGGAACGATGAGAGGCAATGTGGTCGCACTTGCATCTCTGCCTGGAATGGCCATCAGTTTGATGGATGAGGTGAAGTCGTTTTTCACTCTTCTTGGCGGATTGACGGGTGCTGGACTGGCTGACTCGGCGGGACCAAAACCCATCATCTTGGAGAATGGGTTCACGTATTACCAATACGACACCAAATATATCCGCTGGCAAGATGGGGATAAGGAAGGCTGCGTAGCCCCTGAACACCCGCAATATGGAGATATCGTTCAGGAAATTACAGAATTCAAGAAAGCAAAAGCAGAGGCCAAGAAAGCAGCAGCGGCGGCTGCGAAACTCAATGGTGAAGAAGAGCTTAGCGGTGAAACCGAATCCAGCGAAGCAGATGCGCCCGCCGAAGGTGCGAATACAGGCGATCAGTAATGTTGTCCGAAATGATTGGATGGGTTGATGCAGCTTGTCCTTTCATGAACCGGGTTCTGTAGGAACGGATAGGGGGTCTCTACGGAGAGCTTCATGAACAACAACGATATTTTGCGTCGCTTGCGGTATGCGCTCAGTCTTTCTGATGCGCAAGTGGTGTCGATTTTTGCACTGAGTCAGCATGAAGTCACAGAGGCTGATGCTGTTGCAATGATGCTCAACGAAGATGAAGAAGGGGCCATTTCTTGTACGGACACCCAGATGGGAGATTTTCTGGATGGTCTCATTCTTGAACGGAGAGGTCCTCGGACGGGTGGCGGACCACCTCCGGCAGCGGCGCCGGAATTGACCAACAACGCGGTTATGAAAAAGCTTCGCATTGCGTTGAATCTTCACGAGCAAGACATGTTGAGTATTCTCGCTTCCGGCGGACGGGGAATGTCACGCGGAGAACTAAGCGCACTGTTTCGTAAGCCCGACCACAAGCATTACCGAGGTTGTGGAGATCAAGTGCTCCGAAACTTTTTGACGGGACTCACGATGCGACTGCGTTCTACTTCTTGAACGAGGAATCACAAGATGGCTTTTGACTACGAAAAAAGAAATGCGGCTCGATTGTTGGATGCCCTTGAAAATGGAACCTTGTCCGTCGATCAAACAGTTCCCCTTCTAAGAGACGCAGATCCGGCATTGGTCTATTTCATTTTTGCCTGGCTGCGTGTGCGTTACCACGCCGGTCATTCAGCAGCCGAAGGGGTATTGGGCCGAATCGTGGGTGTGTGCAGTGCCAGTTCAACCATCGCTCAAAAAGCCCGCACTGGAGAGAAAGATCCGATCGTGAAGTGGTTTGAAGAGACCTACGAATATCGAGACTTCGATCGGGATGCCTTCATCACGTTGATTGTAGAGAAGTTGGAGAGTTGATCCTGCAGTTGGGTCAATCTCGACGATAATGATCCTCGGTACAACCGAAGACTGCCCTGAAGGGCCGGACTCCGTTGGCCGGAATTGCCGATCTTCTGCTTTATTTGGATACCTCATGACGAATATCTCCGACGAACAAGCCCGCCGCATGACCGAAGCTCACCTTCATATGCCCCAAGGTGTGGCTGAAAATTATCGGTACTGGGGGGAAGAACAGACGGTTTTTGTCGACCATGTTCAAGGCTGTCGCCTGACCGACTGTGATGGCAAAGAGTACGTCGATTTTCGATTGGGCTATGGCCCCATCATTCTTGGATACCGAGACAGTCGTGTTGATGCTGCAGTCATCAAGGCCATTACCGAGTTGGGAACAATCTCTGGATTTTCCACCCCCATGGATGTGGAGGTGGTGAAGCGTGTGAAGTCCCTTTGTCCAAACATCGACAAGATGCGATTTGCCAACTCCGGTACAGAGGCGGTCATGGGCGCCCTCCGTACGGCCCGAGGGTTTACCGGCCGAAACCGTGTGGTGATTGTGGAAGGTGGCTTCCATGGTCTGACCGACGAGATGATGTGGAAGAGTGATGTTGAAGGCTGGGATGCGTCTTCTGGAACAACACCTGACATCATTCCCTTTGGAGCAGGCATTCCCGCATCTACACGTGACTTGGTGGATTTCATCCCGCTCAATGACTCCGAAGCGCTCACTCAACTGTTCTCTGAAAAAGGGGACCAGATTGCTGCCGTTTTACTCGAACCCATCATGGGCAATTGTGGGAGCATTGCTGCAACCCCAGCGTGGATGCAGGAACTGCGAGACACCTGCACCCAGCACGGTTCGATGTTGATCATTGATGAAGTCAAGACTGGGTTCCGGGTGGCGAAAGGGGGGGCGCAAGAGTTGTACGGAATCCATGCAGACCTGACCACATACGCCAAAGCCATGGGCAATGGGTATCCGGTCGCCTGTTTTGGGGGGCGTGCCGAGGTCATGGATGTGATTGGTGCAGGTGGCGGTGTGGTTCATGGCGGGACCTATACAGCCAACTTGGTTGCACTGAGTGCCGCCAATGCAACCGTAGATATTCTCGCCAACACGGATGCGTTGGCTACCGTAGAGCGCGTGGGCGCTGCCATTCGTGATGTGTTGGGCCGCGTGTTTACCGCCGCTGGAATCGAACATCGCTTTGCCGGTCCAGCAGCGATGTTTGGAATTCATTTTGGGGACAATGTTCCCACCAATTATCGCGACTGGAAATCAACAGATAGCGATTTGTATACGGCCTTTGCGTGGCAGCTGATTGAGCATGGAGTCATGCTTGAACCCGACTCCAGAGAGCCATGGTTTATCTGTGAATCTCATCGGGATGTAGATTTGGGTTGGCTGGAAGATGTGGCCACAAAGTCGATGAAGATCGCCATGGAAGCTTCGTGAGTGATGGGTTGATGTCGACTTCATCACCGTCCACCTTTGATAAAATTATCGTGGGTGGAGGTTCGGCAGGGTGTGTGCTTGCGAGACGATTAAGCGAGGACCCTTCGACCCGTGTCTTGGTGTTGGAAGCGGGACGACCCGACCATCGAATGGACTTCCGGCTTCATATGCCTGCAGCGCTGACCTACCCATTGGCGAGTCGCGCATACAATTGGTGGTACGACTCTGGGCCTGAGCCTGGATTGGAAGGCCGTCGTGTGTATCAGCCGAGAGGAAAGGTTCTCGGAGGCTCCAGTTCCATCAATGGCATGATTTTCATTCGTGGCAATCCAATGGACTACGACCAATGGGCAAAGAAGCCGGGGCTGGAGTCATGGAGCTATGCGCACGTTTTACCGTATTTCAAGCGTCTGGAAGACCGGTTGATCGGTGGTGATGATTATCGGGGAACGGGGGGACCCTTACATTTAGAAACTCCCGATTGTGACAACCCGTTGTTTGATGCTTTTTTTCAGGCAACCCGTGAAGCGGGCTACCCGACGACAGATGACGTGAACGGCTTTCAGCAAGAAGGCTTTGGAAAGTTCGACAGAACAACATTTCGTGGTCGTCGCTTCAATGCCGCTCGGGCCTACCTGCATCCGGTTTTAGATCGTCCGAACCTCACGGTCCGATGCAAGGTCTTGGTTCGACGGATTGTTTTTGAAGGGAAGCGGGCTGTGGGTGTCGAGATTGTAGAAGGAGGAAAGTCGACGATCATTCGCGGTGGGGAGATCATCTGCTGTGGTGGCGCCATCAATTCTCCACAACTGCTTCAACTTTCAGGACTTGGAAACCCAGCGTTGTTGGAACCCCTGGGGGTTGATGTGGTGCATGATTTGCCGGGTGTGGGTGAAGCATTGGAAGACCACGCCGAGGTGTATGTTCAGTACGCCTGCACACAGCCCGTGAGTTTGTATCCAGCCCTCAAGTGGTGGCGTCAGCCGTGGATTGGTGCTCAATGGTTGTTTGGTCGGACCGGGATTGGTGCCAGCAATCACTTTGAGGCCGGTGGCTTTATCCGCAGCAATGACGAGGTCGAATACCCCAATCTTCAATACCACTTTTTGCCGGTTGCCATTCGGTACAACGGTGCCAGTGCCAGAAAGGGACACGGGTACCAGGTGCATGTGGGTCCCGTACGCAGTGATGTGCGCGGTCATGTTCGAATCTCATCAACGGACCCGACTCAGCATCCTGAAATCGTCTTCAATTATCTTTCAACGGAGCAGGACAGGCGAGAGTGGATCGAAGCGATTCGATGCACACGCAACATCATGGAACAGGATGGACTGGCCCCCTTCCGTGGAGAAGAGCTGGCGCCGGGGCCTTCTGTACAGACAGATGCTCAAATCTTGGAATTTGTGAAAGAGGAGTTGGAGAGTGCCTACCATCCAAGCTGTACTTGCAAGATGGGGACGCATGCGATGGCTGTCACCGATCCAGAGATGAATGTGCATGGTGTGGAAGGTCTACGCGTGGTCGATGCTTCGGTCATGCCCACAATCACAAACGGAAATATTTATGCACCGGTGTTGATGATTGCTGAAAAGGCCGCCGATATCATTGCTGGCAATACCCCTCTTGAGCCTACGAATCTGCCATACTTTCGGAAAGACGGTGGGAAATCAGAATGATGGAATGGGCCAGCACCATAGAAGCTGTATTTTTCGATATGGATGGAACCCTGCTTGATTCAGAACCATTGACCGAACGTGCAATTTCTCAACTGCTTCTCCGTTTTGGTATTGATGACTCCATTGATGGGACGCAGTTTCACGGTGTGACATGGAAAAGCATCGCCCATACGCTCCAAGATTTGTATCCAGTGCTTGCAGATGTGCCGGTGGCCTCGGAACTTGCTGCGGGCTTCCATCAAGCGCTCATATCCGAGGCCCCACCTGCCATTGCAGGGTCACCCAATGCAGTCATGGCATCAGCCATGCGCTTGAAGACAGCTGTTGTGTCCTCCAGCCGCCGGTCCAGCATTGAGCATGTGGTCCATCGGATGGGCTTGGAAACGCATGTTCACCACATTGTGGGTGCCGAAGATGTTCAACGCTCAAAGCCGGACCCACAGTGCTTTCAGCTTGCAGCCGAAAGATTCGGGGTGTCCTGTCAACGGTGCCTTGTCTTTGAAGACAGCATGGCTGGCCTTCAAGCTGCGAGATCTGCAGGTATGCGTACGATTGCGATAGGGCCTAGTGAGGAAAAGGGACCATTGTCTGACATGATGGTGTCCAACTTCCGCCACCTTCCGGATGGGTTCTTTGAATCTTTGGGGGCGACTTGTCGCAGTTAGCAGAAGAGACAACGCAGAAGATTCGCGTGTGGCGTGTTCGCATTCTGGCGACCACATGGTTGTCCTATGCTGGGTTTTACTTTTGCCGGAAAAACTTTTCGATTGCGAAATCATCCCTGTTGACATCACTGGAGATCGACAAAAGCGATTTGGCGCACATCGTGTCTGCCTATTTGATGGCCTACATGTTGGGTCAGTTCCTCACGGCCATCTTGAGTCGTAAAGTGGCATCACGGACATTGCTTTTGGCTGGGATGGCCATCAGTTTGGGCTGCAACATTGTGTTTGGGTTTAGCTATTTGGCGGGGCCGGCGGGCTACTGGCCATTGCTGATGTTCAACATTGTAAATGGTTTTGCACAGTCCACAGGGTGGCCCAGCAACATCGGTATTTTGGGGAATTGGCTGCCAAGAAAGGAGCGTGGGCGCATCATGGCGGCATGGGCCACTTGCTACCAATTGGGCAGTATTTTGGCCAAAGGTTTCGCTACCCTCATGCTGGCANTCGCCAGTGCTGCGTGGTCGTTTTGGGGCGCATCTATTGTCATGTTGGGCGTCTGGGTGTTGTTCTTGCTCTTTGAGCGTGATTCACCCGAAGATGTTGGTCTTCCAGGCCTTGTGGAAGAAGTAGAGGTTGACGCCACACCCGAAACGGAGGCGATGAACGCGGATGATGGTGGACCATGGAAGCGACAAGTCATGCTCAGCATCACCTTTATGGGCTGCGTATACTTCGTTTTCAAGTTTCTCCGATACGCCCTGGATAGTTGGTCGCCTCTCGCTTTGACCGAACTCTTCGCACTGGATGCCGCGAGTGCTGGCTACATATCGACGGCATTCGATTGGGTGGGTTTCTTGGGTGTGTTGTTTGCGGGGTGGGCATCCGACCGCTTCTTCGAAGGACGCCGGTATCAAATACTGGTGTGGATGACGGTGGGGATGTTCTTGTCGTTTGGATTCCTGGCATTTGTGGGCGTGAAGTCCGTATTGATGTTTGGCATTGGTTTGTCTTTGTGTGGATTCATGCTCATGGGACCCGACTCCTTGTTGTCGGGTGTCGGCGCCATTGATGTGGGTGGTCGCAGACAGGCTGTATTGGCAGCAGGTATCATCAACGGATTGGGTTCAATCGGACCCATTTTTCAAGAAGAAATCATTGGTCATATGTTGGATACAGGTGGATATGATTCTGTCTTCAACATGCTCATCGGAGTGAGCGTGCTGGGCATCATTGGAACCTTGTATTTGGCCAAAAGATCGCGTTCCGGGCAATCATCGTTGTGACCAAAGGTGGGGCCTTGTCTATGACCATGAGTGTACGAGAACTGTAGGTCCGAACCGGTTGATTTTCGCTAGATCCCTTTGGAACGCTGGCCCAATTGCCGTATACATAGACGGGGGTCGTCCAATGTCTATACGAAAAGTTGTAGCGCTTTGTTCCGTCTTTGGGCTGTGTATTGCAGGAATGATGCTGGGTGGGCCGCTCACCATCTTCCTTGACCCAACCAGTGTGGTGATTTGGTCCGGAATCGTTGTTGGGGGCATTTTCTGGTCTCACTCTCTACGGGATCTAAAGAGTGCCTTGGCCACCTTTTGGGGGGCTGAACCATTGGATGAAACGCGTGCTTTGCAAGACAGCGCTACGTTTTTTCGATTGGCCGAACTATCCACCGCTGTGGGGTGGGTGGGTACACTGATTGGCCTCATTCAGATGCTTCAAAATATGTCGGATCCCACTGCCATTGGTCCAGCGATGGCCGTGGCGTTGCTCACCATGCTTTATGGCGTAATCGGATCAGAACTTATCTTTAGGCCCGCTGCCGCCAACTGCTTGGTTCGAGCGCTTCAAAGTGTGCCAGACGGGGGCGCTGCATCATGATGCCGATTCGCAAAATTATCGCTGCACTTGTTGTGGTCCTTGCTGTACTTTGGGGGATTATGCTGGGAAGCCCATTGGTGGTTTTCTTCGATCTGCCATCATTTCTGATTGTGTGTGGTGGGACGTTTGCTGGAATGTTCATCTCGCACTCTGTGGCCGAGGTTCGCCATGTATGGGGCGCTTATTTTGGACCGCGTGTCATGACGGTGGAGGATGGCCAAAGAGGGGCCTTGTTGTTCGGAAGTCTCGGAAATATAGCTCATGGTCTGGGACTGGTTGGTACATTGATTGGGCTGGTACAGATGCTTCAGCAGATGGAGGATCCCTCTGCCATTGGTCCAGCGATGGCGGTGGCATTGCTCACCCTGTTTTATGGTGTGATTCTGTCCGAAGTGGTGTTTCGAACTGCTGAGTCTGATTGTCTCAAGCGGTCAGGCCTCTATGCACAAGGCGGCGGGACACACATGTTGGGTCGTCGTTGGAGTTCCATCGCTGGGGTGTTTGTACTGCTATGGACGTTTAAGGTCATGCTGTTGGCGATGGCCAACTTCTACTAGGTGCTGAAAATAATAGGTGTTGACTACATTTCTGGATGTTGGAAGCACAAAAGAAAACCCTTGTGGTAGGGTTCCAGCGACTTTGATGAGCTCATAGGAGAAGTACCCATGTGGATGCGTGTGAAAAGAGGTCCCCTATCGACTTTGTGTCTGGTTACCGCGTCCGCGTGGTTGTTGTCTGGGTGTTTGGGCTCAGAAGATGGAAAGGGAACGGACAACGGGTGCGGCTTTATCGAGGAACTCGTGTTCGGATGTGACCAAGATTACAGCGCTGATACCGGATGGAATCCGTATTGGGATACCGGATACGACGCGGCTTCAGAATGAGTTCCTCTTTACTTTTTCGATGAACGGATATTCGATCATATTCTTGGAGAAACCATCATGAAGACTCTTACACAACAGCTTGCATTCTTGGGCGCTCTTGGCTTTGGCTCGCTCTTTGCTGGACCTGCTCACGCTCAATCTTTCACCATGTCGATTGGACAAGGCATGGCGATTGGGGGACTTGATGGTCTTCCTTTCGCTACGGTTGATAGCCGGCTTGGTGTTTCTATTGACCGTTTGTTTGTGTACGGCAACCTGGACATGTGGAAAGCAGGGGTCAAGTCGGATGGAGACAATATCTCTGTAGGCATTCACACAGCAGGTGTGGGGACCCGATATTCGCTCCAAGATCGCGAAG
>PALY01000090.1 GCA_002707085.1 Deltaproteobacteria bacterium | reverse complement strand
AGAGCCATATCCATTTCTTCATGGCCGCTACCAAAATGGTCTGTCGTCATGACTGCGCCATCTCGGTGACCATCGGGGTTGTACCGAATGATTTGGTCACCGTACCCAAGCAGCAGCCAGCCCTTTCCATCGGTTTCTACAGCGCGTGGGGCGCCATCCCGGATTGTCCAGGCCGCCAGTTCTGCTGAGTCCAAAGCATGGAGTCGGGCTTCATTCTGGATAATGGCCAACAATGCATTCTGCTTTTTCAGGTAGACCAAGTAGGCTTCCCCACCCAGTGTGGGCTGGGGGCGCTTGCTTGTTGAAAGTGTCCAAGACACCACGGGTCTGCCTTCGTTATCAAAGACCTGTACCCGTCCTGATGCATCCAGAGCCGCGAAGCCATCGCCTTCTTTTGTGGGGATGACGGTTACGTCCAGCGGATTTTCAAACTCTCCGATGGCTGTGCCTGGGCGTGCCCCTGATGCGTACCAGGGGCGTCCTGTTTGGAACCAATTGTCTGCGAGATCGGCTCCAGGTCCCCACTGCTTTTCTGATTTACCATTTACGTTGAACCGTTGGATTCGGTTGTTTCCAGTGTCTGCAACATAGATGTTCCCGTCTATGTCCATGTCGATGGCCAAAGGCTCACCAAAGCTGCGGAGTGCGCCCAGATTCCATCCTGTTTCTCCCCAAAAGGTAACGTTGGAGTGCTGATTGCCAATCATGTCCTGAACGGCTTGAAGCATCTCTGCCGTTTGACGGGCATCGTTTTCCATTGCGCCTGTTGCACGCAGGGCCGCCATTTCAAATGCGGGTATAGCATTTGCATCTTTGAGAACCCGCAGCGCTTTATGAGCCTTCTTGCTGGCGGGAACCGCTTGCGCTCGGAAGCCGTGCGGCACCAATGAGGGAATTCGCTGGCGTGCGTATGCAGGACCTTCTGAGACAGCATCCATCAGGAATTGAAATGATTCCTTGTCTCCAAACTCTGCCTCTTTGTGTTTTGTGAAAGCGCTTTCAAGTTGTTCATTAAACTGTGCATGGCGTCGTTTTGCGTCACTACTTTGCAGCCAGTTGTCGTATCTCTGCAGGGGTCCATTGGGGAAGTTGATGGCCACTTCTGCAATGTATGTATCGGTAAATACGATTCCTTCGTATGCATCTTCAATCGCCACGCGTACCTTGCGGCCTTTGGCGCCAATGGTCAGCACTTTACGGTGCATTTTGTTCTGCAGGACGACCGGGTTCCCGTGAGGTTTACCGTCAATCATGATTTGAATGGTTCGGGGCCGAGAATACTCGCGAAAGGTTCTGCTTCCCTTTTCCAAATTCCCGGGCCAGATCGCCACATTGTCGATCTGGGTGGTTTTACCCAGGTCAATCTCCAACCATTCGCCTTTTGCGGTGCCTTGAGCTGACTCAGCCCATCCGGTCCGAAAAGAACCATCAAATGCACGGGCGGCACTATGGGTTGCATCGGTATTCTTGAGCGTGCTGGACGCACGTATGGTCGCGGCTTGAACACTGAATAGTGTGAGGAACAGCATCAACATGGGTTGCCTCCATTGAGCAGATTTTATACCGTTTATGGAACTCACTTGCCACGAGGCTCATTCCGATGCTTTTGACGATTTTGATGGCCTCCGCATTGGCTCAGTCCCCTGTTCTACAGGCGGATCTGCACCTAGATACCCCCACTCAGATGTTGACCAAGGGTTTGCACCTTGATGCAAAAGAAGGTCTTGAAGCGGGGATCCCACAACTGAAGGCAGGGGGAACCAACCTTGTTGTGGAGGTTTTATGGCCCCCTCGGAAGTCCGATCACAAGAAGAGAACGTTTGCTCTATTGGAGGCGGTTGAGAAGGACGTGGAGCGCCTAACTGATGTCCATATTGCGCGTGAACCGGACGAGGCTCGCTCGATGGTCAATGCGGGTCACATCGCTGTTTTGATCAGCATCGAAGGGGCGCATGGTTTGGGAACGGATGCCGATTGGCAGAGCACCTTCAATCAGTTCTATGAACGAGGGCTCCGTCTACTGGGCATTACTTGGAGTTTTTCCAACCGCTTCGCCGGTTCTTCTGGTGATGGTGGGGGAGGCTTAACAGACGAAGGCAGGGCGTTGGTGGCTTTGGCGCGTGAGAAGCGCGTTGTCTTGGATGTGTCTCATGCGAGCATGAAGACAACAATGGAAATCTGTGAGGGGAGTCCCGTACCGGTGATAGCCAGTCATTCGGATGCCAAATCCCTTCGAAACATGAAACGAAACCTTACGGATGCAGAGATTCGGTGTATTGCAGATTCTGGCGGCGTAATCGGGTTGAACTTTCATGCACCCTTTGTGGGACCCGGAGCAAACATCGCTATGGTTGCCGACCATGCGGATTATCTCGCAAAGGTGGGGGGGCACGGAGTGGTTGCTTTGGGCAGCGACTTTGATGGGTACATCAAGAAGCCAATCGGCTTGGAAGATGCCTCCAAGATTCCGAGCTTATGGGCTGAGTTGAAACTACGCGGTTGGACAGATGCCCAGATACGCGGTGTTCAAGGTGAAAACTTTATGCGGGCCTGGACGGCTGTGCGGGCGAAATAATCAGCACCACGACATGACGCGAAAGTCATCTTCTGAACGTTCTGCAGCGAAGCTTGTGCACACTACGTCGTCACCGCCGAGTGCCTGGGCGGACCATGGGTTGAGATAGGCACGCCCGCAGGGGCCACGGTCTTCATGCTGATCGATGATGAGTGCGCCGCCCAACCGGTGATAGCCTTCTTCTTGAAATAGTGCGGGGCCACCTTCACCAACTTGGAAACCGAACTTATTGTTTTCGGCTACACCGTTGGTCACTTGCCAAATGGGACGTCCGTACAGCAGGCTGCGGATAAGGCCCGGTGAAATCATCCATTTTGTATTCGTCACCAGACTCACCAGTAGAGAACTGCTTGGGTCAGAGTTCTTCAACAACATATCCAGCTCGTACACCATTCTTGATTCAACCAAATCCATGGTGGTAGACCCGTTGTTTGGTGCGAGTAAGAATGCGACGGAGCCTTGACCAGGCTTGGTTGGCTCATCGGTTCGTGTGAACTCGATGTGGATGTGGTCATCTTCGTAGGTCGCGTATCGGCCTTTCCAGTTGCCCTTTGCAATGGCGTCAAGCCAGATGTCGATGCATCTGCGTACCGGTTCTGGATCAAACTCATGGGGCGTCCACTTGTGAACCAAGATGGTGATCCGTCTGTCCGAGTCCGCACGGTTTGCTACGCGAGCGAGTGTTTCGATTGCAGACTTTTCTTGAGGACTTTGGATCGCTTGAAGAAATGCGAGTGTGATGAGCCGTTGCTCACGACCGTCTGCATGTTTCAATATCAGGCAAGGTTTGGGCTTGCATACGTCTACGATGGACCAGCCTGCATTCACGAGAAAAGCTGCAGATATTGCTTCCGCGTAGCCTTGGAAAAACTTCCGATTGTCGGTAGACCGAAGGGATTCTTGCCACCGTTTCCGCACTGCCGGGGCAGCATTGTCGTATAGGGCTGAAATCTGGTTCAGTATGGGACGCTGTGGTCCTCGGATGATTTCCCCCAAGAGGCTGTCATCATTGTCGACCCGTGATTCTAAATCGGTCATCAATGTGTCGGGGAAGAGCTTCACAGTAGGCATCCATTATGTTGGAACGACGTCGACTATCTGGTGGTTGGTACATATGCAATCACCATCGATGTGCGTCAATGCAATTCTTGAGGTATCTCCGGTGATACTTCAGGCATTTTTATTGGACAATACACAGCCTTTGATTGCTCAGGATACGCTGTTGATATGCTTCTTTGGTTACTCGCGTGTTCCCTGTCTTCATCGCCTGAAAAGGGTGACGTTAAGCCTGTGCTGCCTGTGGATGACGCGCCGCCCATTACCGCTCTAATCACCATAGATACTTGGCGGGCCGACCACTTTACGGAAGCGCTAACACCCAATTTGTGGGCGTTGGCGGAGGCTGGTGAGCGATATACGAACGCTTGGTCTCCCATGGGACTGACGACACCCGCTCACGCATCCATGCTGACGGGTTTGCTGCCGTGGGAGCATGATGTGTGGGCAAATAATCACCATGGTTATTCCCTGTCTGATACCATTCCAGTCTTGCCCGAACAGTACCCAGATCGTGCTACAGGCGCATTTGTTAGTGCATATCCGGCGGGTCCTACAGGAGGCTTTCACCGGGGTTGGGATGTTTTTGATGGCCCTGGAGAGGGGGAGCGGCCTGGGGGTGTAACCATCGCCAAGGCCCTGGACTGGGTACCATCAGATCGGCCGTCATTGTTGTGGATTCATGTGTATGAACCCCATGGGCCATATGTGGGTGACGGGTACACAGAACAGGAGCGATACGCTTCAGAAGTCCGTAAAGTCGATCAGATGATGGGTCCGGTTCTTTCGTTTTTACAGGCACGGGGCGCAACGATCGTGGTGACATCTGATCATGGGGAGGTTCTGGCAGAAGAGCGCTGCGGGTACCAGCATGAACGCTCTATATCGGAAACAGTGTTGCGTGTTCCATTAATACGCTGGTCTCCTGGCCTTGTGCCGACTGTTGTGAATGACTGGGTAGGGCTGACCGACATACCCGCGTTGTTGAGGGGTAAATCACCGGCCCAGCGGGACCATTGGGTGGCACAGAGTGGAATGTGTGAATCTGACTGTGCGCCGGGATGTGATCCGACAGGTTTGGCAGGTCGAGACACAGTGGTCTTTTCTGAGGGTGGCCGCTGGGTCCAGCGCCCTGGCAAGGGCGTCTATAAAGAAGGGCAGCCTGCACAGAAGAATAAAAAGCTATTGGAGCAAATACCACCGTTTGTGTCGCCCATGCAGTCACAGACAGATGGAGCGAAAAGTCTGGGCTATATAGACCCGTGACTTGCGCTCTACGGGCCGTTTATCGGGTTTAGCCTCTACGCTTGTTGAGGGTCTTTCGTTTCCGAGTACCCTTGGCGTTTTTCGGTTTGGGGCGGGCATAGCCAGTCTTGTACCGATTCGTTTTACCTGCCTCGCGGGGGTCTTTTCCTCCCGCGATTTCCTTGAGCCTTCTCACTTCTTCTTGGGTCAGTTTACGTACGGCGCCGCGTTCGCAGCCTCTCGCTGAGATGGTGGCGAAACTTTCGCGTCGTAATTTCGATACAGGATGATTGACTTGCTCAAAGACGCGACGAATGAGTCGATTTCGGCCTTCGGTAACGGTGACTTCCAGCCATGCATTTCCACTATCGGTTGTTTCGATCACCCTGACTTTGCACGGGGCGGCCCTACCGTCTTCAAGTCGGATCCCTGCACGAACTCGATTCAGTGTCTTCTCGTCGGGTGTTCTCCAGACCTTCACTGCGTAGCGCTTCGGGACATGCATGGATGGGTGTGTAAGCTTGTGAGCGAGGTCTCCATCATTGGTCAGCAGCAACACGCCTTCTGTGTCCATGTCCAGACGACCGACGGGTTCAACTCTGATTGGAAGGTGGGGAACCAAGTCCAACACACTCTTCCGTTCTTGTGGGTCATCCCGTCCCGTGATCGTACCTCTTGGCTTGTTGAGTACGTAGTAAGCGTAGTCTGCAGGGGCAGGTAAGGGGTTTCCATCGACGGTAATGTGGTCGTCGGGACCGACCGGATGTCCGGGGTGATGGATCACGGAACCGTTCACGCTGACCCGTCCGTCTTCGACGATTCGTTCCGCTTCTCGGCGACTCGCCAAGCCCGTGCGGGCAATTACTTTAGCGATTCGTTGGCTTTCGTTAGACATGGTTTCACCTTGAGCCATGCCTGCTAACCTGATGAAGGGAGGTCAGTCGATGGGTTCGTGTGACTCTAATGGAAGTTGTTCTTGAATGGGGTGCAATAGTGCGTCGGGGTTTGGTGTCGCTCCAGAGGTATGTACGACAGCGTCAACAAGTGCTGATTCAAGACCCATGTCTGTGCCACCGATACCATCTCGAGCATCATCACGCTGAAGTTCCCTTAGATCTCTAAGGGTGGGCAGATCACTGAGATCTCTGAGTCCAAATAGACTGAGGAAGTCTCTGGTGGTTCCATATAGAAGGGGTCGTCCCGGCTCTTCTTTGCGGCCCGTTACGCTAATAAGACCGCGCTCAGCCAGCATGCGGATGATTCCGCCTGGGTCTACACCGCGCAGGTCTTCAACTTCGGCTCGAGTAACCGGTTGGCGATAGGCAATGATAGAAAGCGTTTCCAGTGCTGCTTTGGACAGCTTCACGGGTTTTTCGCCGCGCATTGCTGCCACATATTTCGCTGTTCTCATGTCGGTGCGTAACTGCCACCCTTTGGCGACTTGCACAAGGCGAATCCCACTGCCTGGTCGGCGGAAGCGGTCTTGAACAGAGTACAGTGCATCCCGGACCTTGGATAGGCCGGGCTCTGCCAACAGCTGGTTCAGTTGATTTTCGCTCAGAGGGCCGTCCGCTGAAAAGAGCAATGCTTCGATGGTGCCCTCAAGCATTGCTTGCTCAGGCGGTTCAGCTTCTGCATTTTCATCATACGGCTCACGAACCTTTTCTTCGCCCGCTGGACTCAGTTCCCATACTGCACCCGGATCAGAAAAACGAGGCAAGAGACTGATCACGTTGTCATCGACATTTGTGGGCGCGTCATCACTCAGACACTGTTCGGTGTCAGCTCTGTCGATGGCGTCGTCGTTGTCCACAACTCCGTGAAATGTCCCCAATTCAATGGGGATCGGAAAAGGACTGGGTCCATCTTCCGTCATTTCCTCTACATCGAAGTCGCCTTCTGCAACGAAATTTGGGCTTTGGTCCAAGTCATCATCAAAGAAGCTCTGAACTTCCGTCTCTGGTTCCTCGGATGGAGTCGTGTTTAGAGGGGGAACCAGCGAGACAAAAGGGGGTATCGCGTCGTTTTCGTCTTCAGGAGGAAGTGTGTCGTCACTCATCCAGCACCGCCTACAAGAAGCATGAGGTCTGTGTCGTCCGGTGTGCGTTGTGCGCAAAGAACAATGGGTCCGAGGTGGCGCTCTTGGCGCACTTCGATCAAGTTGAGTTTGGCCATTTCCAGTGTGCAGATGAAGGCCATGACCCGTTGGGCGGCGCTTGATAATGAAGTCATCAAGTCATTCAACTCACGGGGGCCACTTTTTAGTCGATGAAACATCCATGTGGCGACTTCTTCCATCGACACAGATTGTTTTTCTACCTGATGCATCGGAGGGGGTTTAGCGGAGCGCTGTAGCACTTCGTAAAATACTTCCAGAAGCCCCATCGCATCAACGCCTGGGTCGATCACACACTCGTTACCGGAGGTTTCCGGTTGCTGGCGAGCAAAAACATCCCTTCCAAGCCAAGGCCTATCAGCCAAAGCTTCAGACGCTTCCCTGTACCTTTCGTACTCCAGCAGTCTCCGTGCGAGGGCTTCACGCATGGCTACGGGGTCATCCTCATCGTCTTCTCCTTCCAACAGGGAAGTCCGTGGGAACATCTCTCGGCTCTTGATCAAACATAGCGTGGCAGCGATGACCAGGAATTCTCCTGCAGTATCCAGCTCCATCGACTCCATAAGCGTGATTTGCGCCAAGTATGCATCCGTAATGGGAGCAATTGGAACAGTCCTAATGTCCACACCGTGTTGCCGAACCAAAAAGAGCAAAAGCTCTAAGGGTCCATCAAATTCATTGGTATGAACGGCACCAGTATTGGCGTCACAAGCGAGCAATGGCATGCAGAGGAAAGAGAGGAGTGGGGAGATTGCGCGGGGGAGAGAAGAGAGGGTGCGCAAGGAGGGAGTATCAGGGGCCTTTACGATAACGATAGCGACAGCCTGAAGCAAGGGGTTGGCCCGTGTTTTTCGGTCCTGTCACAGGACTGTTGTGTTGGCATGTATTCAGGCCAACAAATAGATCGGAAAAGCAGGTGTGTTTGAGTCGTATTTTTTTGGATTTCGATCAATGAAAAATGGCTTCATCCGATGAGGTGGGTGGAGCAGACTTGATTCGCACTGAGTTCGGCCAGTATTCTGGTGGAGATCATGAACACAACAATGGACACAACCGCCAAGCCCGTACCTGCATGGCCCACCTTGCTGGGGGTTCATGCGGTTGTCATGCTTGCACTGGGCGTGACGGTTTGGCGAAACATCGACCATACTGCGGTTGATATTCCACCGATAGAGAAGCGCTTGCTTGCACTCGACCTTCCCAAGGCAGAGGCGGCTGTTGATTATGCGTTGGGCAAGGCAGAGAACAAGACTGCATTTACCGAGTCTGACGTAGTGGGAGTCACCAGCTTTTTGGCTTTGTCTGCGCAAGGTTCAGGTCTGAGAGTCGACAATATTTCTATCGAAGTGTTGGCGGATCCAGTCGGTGTTGTCGGAGTTGAAGTTGTAGAAGCGGTGATCGACTTGTCAGGAGACCTGTACGACCTACCGATTTTTGTGGATGGAGCGCATCGGCAGCGAGCTCTGGGTTCTCTCCAGTCGCTGGGTTTTGATGTGAAGCCGGGCGGCGCTGCGCGAGGTCAGGTGCGGATTCGATATCACAGGCCGGTGATGCCGGACACGGGGTGGATAGGCGAGCGCCTTTCTTTGGCCGCCCCGGGTGCTGCCACTGCAACAACTGTGCTAGAAAAGGCTTCCACGTTGGCTTCTTGGAAGCAGTTTAATGCGTCGGATGCCGACCGGCTGGAACACGCCATGGCAGCACGGGCTCGGGCAGCAAGAGAACTGCCACCAAACCTTGTGACCCTTCGTCAAACTGGAGGAAGGTTTGTGTGGGATGCGGATGCAGGCATCGCGATTCGTTGAATCGCTTCTCTCATCTTTAGCTGGACATGCTGGGCAAGTGCAGTCTGCGCAAACGAGCGACTTGTTCCATCCGTTCTTCGGCGACTTGATTCGAAGCTTCAGTGGTTGTGATTCCTTGGGCTTTTGCCTTGTTGATCACTCGTTTGACAGTGTCGAATATCAGTGAGGCGTCGCTCATTGCTTTCTCTTCAGGGAAACCCTTGAGTTCTGCATAGACATGGATCAGCCCGCCTGCATTGATGACATAGTCGGGCGCATACACGAGGCCTGCCTCTGCGATCATTTCGCCATCGCGGTCTTCACTGTCCAACTGATTGTTTGCTCCACCCGCAATGATGGGAGCGCGAATCTTCGGTATGGTTCGTTTGTTCAGAATTCCACCGATGGCACACGGTGCCAATACGTCACACTCGGTTCCGTAATAGTCATCGTCTTCGACCACGCTGCCGCCGAATTCTTCGACACAGCGTTTTAGTTTGCGCTCGGATATATCGGTAAACAGTAGCTTGGCACCACGTTCGTGGGCATACCTTGCCAAGTGGTATCCAACGTTTCCAACCCCTTGAATGGCAATTGTGCGGCCTGCGACGTCTGGGCTGCCATAAACAACCTCAAGGCAGGCGCGAACCCCTTGGAAAACGCCCCACGCGGTGACGGGGGATGGATCTCCCAGACCACCTTGGTATACGCCGCCGCCCATGACCCATTCGGTCTCGCGACTGATGGCATTCATATCTTCCACAGTCGTATTCATGTCTTCCGCGGTGATGTACCGGCCATTCAGGCTTTCTACATACCGCCCGAATGAGCGAAAAAGGGCTTCAGACTTAATGGATGGGTCACCCATAATGACGGCTTTTCCACCGCCTAAATCTAAGCCGGCTACAGCTGCTTTGTACGTCATGCCCCGGCTGAGCCGCAGTGCGTCTGTCAGTGCATTGGCTTCATTTGCGTAATCATAGAGACGCAAGCCCCCGAGTGCGGGTCCCAGGGTGGTGTCGTGAATCGCAATAATGGCCCGTAGTCCCACTTCGTCATTGCGACAGAAGACTACTTGCTCGTGGCCCATGGCTGACATTTCAGTAAACGTGGTCATCGGTGCCTCACAGTGGAAACAGCGTATCCAGTTGGGCGGGGTGCATCACCGAACTCGCTGCATCAAATGCTGCAAAAATAGCAATAATTAGCGACAAAAGTAGCTTATTTGCTGGAGATCTTTCTTTAGACCTGCACGTGAATTTCGTTGATGTCATCCACCTCGACATCAAACTTCTTCATTAACTTCTTGAAGTTTGGTCTCAGCATTCCTGCGATTTCCGCCGCTCGAGTAATGTTGCCATTCGCCTCTTGGAGTCGTTGTCGAAGATAGCGAACCGTGAACTCCCGTACGATGACTTCTTTGGCATCCTGATAGGTTTGTCCATCGGTAAAAACCACTTGGGGGGCGGGCGCGTTGGAACCGGAGGGACTTCTTGATGCCAGCGAGACAATATTTGATGGAGACTCTTCGAATAAATCGGGTGTGAGTTCTTCGACTTCACACAGGACCATCGCACGTTGAATCGCATGTTCTAACTCGCGGACATTGCTGCCTGCCCAGTCCATGGTTTGAAGCATGGTCATTGTAGCGGGATGGATTCGACGTACGCTTTTCGAAAACTCCTCGTTGTACTTGTTCAGAAAATAGTGTGCCAAAAGGGGGATGTCTTTTCGCCGTTCACGCAGGGGAGGTACTCGTATTTCAACGACCCGCAATCTGTAGAAAAGGTCTTCCCTAAAGTTCTTTTCGGAAATCGCTTTGCGCAGATCTACGTTGGTTGCGGCCAAAACGCGGCAGTTTACGGCGATGGGGTGAGTGCCACCGATTCTATTGATTTCACGTTCCTGTAGGACTCTCAGTAATTTGGCCTGCATTGTCATTGGCATTTCGCCAATTTCATCCAAAAAGAGTGTGCCCTCGTTCGCTACCTCAAACAGACCCATTTTTCTTTGGGTTGCTGTGGAGTGACCACCTTTTTCAAACCCGAACAGTTCGCTTTCCAGCAGGTCGCCGGGAATCGCTGCACAGTTGATAGCGACCCAGGGGCCGTGCTTGCGGCTACTGGCCGCATGGATGGCCCTGGCTACACGTTCCTTTCCGCTTCCGCTTTCACCGATGATGAGAACCGGTACGGGGGTTGGAGCGACTTGTCGGATCAATGCACCCATGTCTCGCATCGATGAGCTGTCGCCAATTAGCTGCTCTAACGCTTCGCCTGAACGCAGTTTTGAGAGTCTGGAACGTTCGGCTTTCAGGGAGCCAACTTCTAAGGCCTTGTTGATTACTTGAAAAAATCGGTGCCAGTCGCTGATGGGTTTCTCGAAGTAGTCGCATGCGCCTGCCCGCATCACATGGAATGCTGTTTCACTTGAACCCATTGCAGTGAGAGCGACGATTTCTGTATTTGGCGCCGCCTCATGCACCATTCCAATGGCTTCGCTGCCTTCCGTGCCAGGTAAAGTGCAGTCAACCAATGCCACATTGACTTCCTGGCTGGAAACGGCCTCGAGCGCGTCCTCAATTGAACTGGCTTCAATGACCGTGAAACCTTGACGACTGAGCAGTCGGGCCAGAGAACGACGTACCGCTACCTCATCGTCCACGACGAGCAAAGTGGGGGCATCACCGGGTGTGATGTCGCTCAAATGATACTCCGACAAAAGGGTAGGGCCAGTTTAGGAAACGGTTGCATGAACCATATTCGTTAGAATCATTGCATGGATGAAACCCTCATACATGCTTGGCGGTCAGGAGATCGTTTCGCACAACGCCGTTGCCATGAAATCATTACGGGGCTGGTAAGTGCCTTGGTTGAGGGTACATCCACCGGTTTCGAAGAAAAGGGGGGTGAAAAAATAGACGGTAGCCCATGGGGGCATGGACGCGTCAAGGTTTTTGTGACATCTATCGTTCCGCAGATCACTTCGCGGGGCCCAGCACCATGGGAAGAGATTTTTCAGCGTTGTGTCCTCGCTGTAGCCAGAAAGAAAGTTGTGGCTCTTCGGAATGACGATGCTGAGAAGCACCCTTCGCCGGATGAGTTGATAGCGGTTGTTCTGGGGACGGGCATCGATCCGGTTCGTTTGCAGACCATTCGTAGCCACGCCATCTCTTGTGCCCATTGTACCGATTCGCTTCGTGTGGTGCGCGGATTTCAGCGCATCGCAGAGGAGTGGTCACCTCCGGAACCCCAACGAGGGGACGACGAGTTGCGACCTCGTCGGTTGCGTAAACGTAAACGTCAGCCCAAAAAGAAGAAGGGGCGGCGGGCTCAAGAGGAGTGGCCCAGTCTGTGGGCTGCTTGGCCAGTGTTTTCGTTGTTTCTTCTTTTTGGGTATTGGGCTTGGAATATCCGAGGCTCGGACTCTAAAGTCCCAGAAGTAGCGGTTGCAGTACTTGTGGACAGAACACCGCCAGCAGTACCACAAGCATCGTCTCTACCGCCAGAAGTGTTCGATGTAATTCGGGATTTACGGCGGGGAGACTGCTGGACGGCTTCGGTTCGTTTGAGAGGCATTCGGAAACAGTTGGCCGAAGATCACCGTTTGCGGATTCTTGAAGGAGCGAGTTTTGTGTGCGCGGGGGATGGCCCGGCCGCGGAAGCGGCGGTGGCTCCATTGCTTGAAACGTACCCGGATGGGGAGCCTGCTTGGATAGCAGCGAATGCATTGTTGCTGCAGGGGAAAACGGAGAGGGCAGAAGCATTGCTGGAGGCGGTTTCTGTGACTGATTCCACCCGGCGCGAGCGAGCCAAGACCTTATTGCTGCGCATCGATGCGCTCAGTTCAGGAGGCTTCGATTGGCTGTAATGGGGGGAACCCGGGGCGCCGGAGGTAGGTCGAGAAAAATCCATCACAGTCACCATTTAAGGTGCAGAACCTGCATGGTTCATCTTTAAAGAAGCGGACCACGTCTGGGAAAAACAGCAGTGCCTGTGCCTGTTGGTGATCGGCATCCACGTAGTAGCGGTTTTCAGTTTTGGCGAGTCTATGGGCTTGCTCGCCAAGGTGACATGCAGCCAGTCCTTTGATTCTGGCTTTTACGCCGGCGTCGTCGATTACATGCAGAGCGGGACGCAGGGCGGACAGGGCGCGTGCTGGAGTAGGGGCTGTTGTGGCTTCGTTTCCGTTGATGGGAAAGGGGTAGGTGAAGGTCATTGACGTCGGCTGTGTTTTTGCGATGGTTCGGCTTGTTCGCACAAGAGCGGGGAGTGCATTGGCGGTGAGCGCTGTGTTTGCGGCGACATCAATCCCAATGTCTCGGGCGGAAGCAATCGCTCGACTGGCTTCGGTCAGGGAACCGGATTCGGGCTGTACGGGGACAACTAGGGTATCGATCAAGCCCTCAAATGTCCGGATATCCAATGTGGCAAGGTCTTCTCCNCCGACATGCAGAACCACCCATTCTATTCCTTCATCGCGGGCGGCTCTAATGGCGTCAGGCGTATCGTTTCGGGTAGCGACCCCTACACCTGAAAGGATGAGGCCTTTACACTGTTTTGTGCGGGGACCACGTAGGCCTGCGGTAAAAAAACGAATGTTCTCGATGACTTCAGTGGCAGACATACTTCGGGTTGGAACAGGCGCCCCTGCCCGGATGCGCCCTGGATAGCTCCGCTGAACACGGATCTGCACAATCGTTGGGGTAGGTACGGCTCCAGATGCGGTCCAGCGAATCATGACCGACGCATAACACCCACTACAGAGACTTTGTGTTACACTGAACGCATGATCAGTAAAGTGGATAACCCTCCCTCCCGTTTTCAGACGACTCATATAGAGTGGGAGGACGCTCCGAAGTCGACCCTTCAAGTGTATGCGGACGACTCAAAGTCGATTTTGTCGGCCAACAATTCACCGGATGTGCCTTTTCAATACAGTGTCAATCCATATCGGGGCTGTTTTCATGCTTGTACCTATTGTTACGCCCGACCGAGTCATGAGTATTTGGGGTTTGGCTCCGGTACTGACTTTGAACGGCGAATTTTGGTGAAGCATGAAGCCGCTCGGCTGTTGGAACGAGCATTTCTTAGGCCAAGTTGGAAAGGGGACGTTGTTTGTTTTTCGGGCAATACTGACTGCTATCAACCCATTGAACACAATTTGGGTATCACCAGGCAGTGTTTGGAGGTCTGTCTGCGGTACCGCAACCCTGTTGGGATCATTACCAAATCCACGGTCATACTTCGGGACATTGACTTGCTCGCAAAACTCCACAAACAAGCCCATTGTAGGGTCATTGTGAGCATCCCGTTTTTGGATGCGAAGATCGCGCGAGCCATAGAGCCTTCGGCACCACCCCCACAGCGCAGGATCGCTGTAGTTAAGGCGCTTGCTGATGCGGGTATACCTGTCGGTATCAGTTTGGGACCAATGATTCCTGGTTTGAATGATCGAGACATTCCGATGATTCTAAAGGCATGCCATGAAGCGGGCGCTCGGTCAGCGTGGATCATTCCCATTCGTTTGGTGGGGCCGGTAGCCAATATTTTTGAGTCAAGGCTACGAGAGAAGCTTCCTGAACACGCTGATCGGGTCATGCAAAGCATTCGCCGTATGCGTGGACACGATTTGGGTGGTGGCGGTGTCGGTACAAGAATGCAAGGCAAAGGGGAAGCTTGGGCCTCGACCGTACAACTGTTTGAGTTGTGGCGAAGTCGGCTCGGAATGGTCGGACTCCCCGACGTTCCTGTACCAAGTCCATTTCGAGTTCCCGGTCATGGAGAACAAACGAAACTATTTTCTTAAGCTGGGTCTTCCCNGGCAGTGTTCGCGAGACGAAGTCTATCTGCCAAGCTCATNGCCAAACGTGTGAGGACATGGTTGCCCAGGTTTGGTTCGCGTTGGCAGAAATCTTGAAACGCTTCTCGCCGAATGATGATCACGCTTCCGGGGCTGGTGCTTGTCACGGTTGCAGAACGAGGCTGCTCATCCAATAGTGAAATCTCGCCGAAGTGTTGACCTGCTCCGAGCGTTGCCAATTCGCGGTCATTGGTTGTNACTCGGACCTTGCCCATCACCATGACGTACATGGCGTTATCTAAATCACCTTGTTTGGCTAGAACTTCTCCTGGCTCTATCGAACGTGCTTCGCAGATTCGGGCCACCCTGAGGCGAGCATGGAAGGGCAGTCCTTGGAACAGGAACAAACTCTCCATGACTTGCGCTCTGGCGCGGGCTGCTTCAGTTTGCGCGGTGGCTTCGGGTTCAATCACGGCCACCGTGATGTTGTCAGGTCCACCCGCTTCCAGGGCAGCTTCTAGCAACTGGTTGGTCGCAGTTGTGACATCATCTCTGCAGCCAATGGCTTCAATGTTTGTCATCGGGACAGGGTCTGAAAGTCCATCCGAACAGAGGATGATTCTGTCTCCTGGCAGAATGTCAATCGACATGACGTCTGGCTGTACATTTGGGTACAAGCCGATGGCCCTGGTGATCACGTTCCTGTATTGACTTGATTTGGCTTCGTCGTAGGTCATCTGTCCGGAACGAACCAACTCGTTCACCATGGAATGATCTTCGGTCAACTGTTGAATCAGTCCGTCTCGAATGAGGTATGCCCGTGAATCTCCGACATGGGCCAAGAATGCGGTTCCTTTTGTGACCGCCATGGTGACCAGGGTTGTTGTCATACCACGCCGACCCAAACGGTCGGACTCATCGTAGACGACCTTGCTCGCTCGCTGACAGATTTGATCAAGACGCTCTAGAACAAGGTTTCTCGACGTCCATTCAGGGTTGTTTGCATACGCATCCAAATCGGCACGGATTTCTGTGATGGCTCGCTCAAACGTATCAATGGTCAGTGCAGAGGCGATTTCACCAGCCGCACGTCCTCCGACGCCATCAGCGACAACAAAGACTCCATTGTCTCCATCCGCAAACATGGCGTCTTCATTGTGGGCGCGAACTTTGCCTTCGTGTGAAGTGGCGTGGAATCGAATCATTTTTAGTACAGCTGGAGCGGGATGGATTGGAGGGCCGGGCCTTTGTTATCTCGGCCTACACGAACTTCCAGATGAATGTTCCCAGCTTTCTTGCGATGGTCAACAGTAAAGTTGGTTTTGATTTTGTGTTCCCCACCGGCTTGGATTCGATTGTCCGTTGATGTGGTGTAGGGCGGTTCACTGCTTACCGTTCGACCGAGGGTCTCCGTATACGCTTTGGTGAGCGCTTTTCCTTTGGCATCGACCAGGGTAACGGAGACCAGGTAGCTCTTGTATGGGGAGCCGGTTGGCACGTGGTGGCCCGCTCCAGTGTTTTGCAATGTGACGGAAACTGGAAAGGCTTGCCCGCGTTCAACTTGATGAGAGTCCAGGTCGACAACCACCGTTAGCGCTCTGGCGATATCGGCTTGGAATTCGTGGCTGGGTGATGCTGCAAAACGNGTGGCNGTNGCTGCGCCAGCTTTGGGCGGCATATGACAGTCTTGGCACCGGACTTTGGCNGCAGCATATGGGGTTCGTGACCANTCTCCATAGGTGTCGTAGAAGGGTCGGTCAGATTCNGGAAANCTGAGNTGATGACAGGTGGCACACATCTCGGAGGTACCCAGTTCGGCNGANGCGATNACGGGGTGTGGGGCGCCGGAGATGGGTCTTGTGCCAACAATTTTTCCATCGCGAACATGGCAGGCTGCACATCCCACGCCTTCGGCCATCAAGGTTGGATTCCATGCTGGGTTTTTGGCCATGCTGGGNCGGGTCATGTCTCCATCGATATAGCCTGCAGCCAATGTGGCATGTTGGACCTTTAATGGGAGGTGGCATTGGCTACATGCTGTGGAGTTGCTCACTCTACTTAGCGCTTCATGAAATACCGCGTTTTGTCCGGTGCCAGCATGTCCAGACAGGGCCCAATCATCGTGGGCTTGATAGTGGCATGCGTTACAGCCTTGGGCGGTAATATTGGCCAGACCCGTCGGTATTTCTTCCAGATCGATTGGGAGGCCACCTTCAAATAGTGGGGCCGCAGTCGGCGGCGGAGGTTCCGGNGCCACCACCTCGGGGACGACTTCTTTTGCGTCAGTGCCGAAAAGTCCGGCATGTGCAAGGCTTAGTAATAAGAAAAGAAACATGAATAGTAGTGTATCCAGCAAGATTGTTCAGGTTTCGCTGTAACCGGATTTGGGCTGTCAATAGGTCTTCATTTTGGGATCAACTGTTTTTGCCCAGTCCACAATACCGCCGCTCATGTTGACCACACGTTTATAGCCATTCTGTTTTAACAGTTTCGCGGCATTGGCGGATCGAATNCCGCTGTGGCAATACACCAAGATATCNCGGTCCNGTGGTACTTCTTTTAGCCGTGTTTCNAACTCATNNTGTGGAATCAATATGTCGGTTGTGGCCAGTTTGGCGATGTTTGATTCTTCNACTGTTCGTACATCGAGAANAAACGGTGTCCAGCCGTTTTCAANGGCGTGGGCGATGTCCTTCACNGCCATTTGCTCAAAGCCTGCAGCGATAGCATTTGCAAGCCATGCCATGAAAAGCCAAGTTTGAATCATCTGAAATCCTCAACAGTCTGCCTGNTGTTTATCGCGTAGATGATTCCATGCCATGGCCATCNCACTTCGTCTCGTATTTGTGACCTGGNGTGGGTGCCGAGTGGGTGAGATCGGGTATCATNATTGGCATATGAAGAGAATGGTTTGGGTGATGTTTGTGTTTGGGTGTGACGGTAAGTCTTCAGGGCTGCCCGAAGANCCTCCTGAGCGGTCNGGTCAGTGGTATGCCACAGACTTGCATGTTCATAGCGCTGCAGGTTCCAATGATGCAGACCCTTCCAGCACAGTTGCTGCGCATGCAGAGGTGGCCAAATCCCGGGGTTTGTCACTGATAGCCATCACAGATCACAGCAACTCGGCAGGCTCGATGGATTGCGAAACAGGAGACGTNGAAGATTGTCCGAANCAAGGCCCTGAGTTTCCATCCAGGGCCGAGGCCGATGCNGTGAGTGATGCTTCCATTTCGGTGGTGGTGGGGGTGGAGGTTTCTCCNGTGGCGTCCTTAGAAACNACGATGGTTCCCACNGGTCATGTGGGTTGTTTGCCACGCCCAGGAGATCCNTTTTNNGATGTGACTTCCGGTATTGTGGACCGTCCCGTGGGCGATGTTCTTGGCGGTGATGGTGTGGTTTGGTGCAACGAAAATGGCGGATTGTCCGTNATNAACCACCCGTACGCTCCGACGGCTTGGGTGGCGTATGATTGGACCGACATGAANTACGATGCGGTTGAAGTTTTCAANGGGAGCGCTCGTTTTGATCCGGGCGATGCGCAGGCGGTTCGCTCCTGGGCCTGTGATGTTGCGCAAGGGAAGGGGACTGCGCCTGTGGGAGGGAGCGACACCCATCGTGCGGATACCGAGAGTCCTCCACCGGGAATTTTGGACCAAGCACTCGGATTTCCCACAACCTGGGTTTGGGCCGAATCTGGGGATGTGGAATCGGTTTTATCCGCCTTGGTCGCTGGGCAAACGGTNGTGTCCGACCCCCGGACACAATTGGACGTGCTTGCATGGAATGAAGGCAGGNGTTGCTGGGCCAGGNGNCAGTCTGAATTTCAGTGAGTTGGGANCTGTGGTTCGAGTTCAAGCCGAGGTCGAACATTCCGGTCTGATCCTGCAAGTTGTTGANNTGNAAGATGGTTCCTGNACNCNAGATACGAGAAGTGAGGATGGCTCAACACCNGTATTAGATCTANATGTTTTGTTTGAGAAACACTTGNCGCCCAATGAGTCAATCGAGACTGAGTTCATNATTGAAGAGCTTGAGCAACATCGCATCGCCGCCTGGATTTTNCCGGTTGCGGAATCGTACTTGGCACACGACGGTGTGGCCATCGCGGCACCCATCGANCTCNNCCCTCAGTAAACTTCCNCGCCNTTCATGGGTCCGTGGNNTCGAGCGTGCAACAGCACNTTGGGTTCAGCTTTTGTTGGCGGCTTCACACGCTGTGAGTATGGCTGTGGGGTCCGCCAGGCCTCCTGGCCCNGTGTCTCCNCATGCGAGGCGTTTGTTGACNGGTTCAACCCANCGATACCGGTTCATGTCTTCNAGCCAGCGTCGATTGCGTTGTGTTGCAGGGTGGTTCCACATTTCTGTATTCATCGCNGGCCCGAGNACCACNGGTGTNCCAGCAGGAGTGGCCATTAGAACGGTCGTAAGGGCATCGTCTGCCAGCCCACAGGCAAGTTTAGCCATGGTGTTTGCNGTCAGTGGAGCAATACAGATGACNTCTGCCCATTTTGCCCAGTCGATGTGTGCCATTGNATCGGCAAAGGTGTCGGTCAGTACCGGTTCACCTGTCAGNCCTTCAAAGGTNAGNGGACCCACAAAGCGTGNGGCATTCGCNGTCATCATCACACGGACCTCNTGTCCGGCTTTGATTGCGCTGCTGGCCAGTTCNCATGCCTTGTAGGCTGCGATTCCACCCGTAATGCCGATCAACAGTTTCATTTCAGAGTTCCTGAATTTCGGGGNTTTCNCCATCTAAGGCTGAGCTGAGAAAACGTTGGTATAGCTCGGCAGCATNGGGGTCATCAAANATAGCAAAATGAGATGCATTGGCGTATTGAGCCAGGCCGGCTGAAACCTTTGAACCGTCCCATGCAGTCTGGTTTCCATGTGTCGGTGTTCTTTGCGAACCTCCACCAATGAGGCGGTGCGCTGGAGAGATGTGTGCCACAGGGCCGAGTAGAGGCAGCATTCCAGATGCCGCGAGCGCTTCGGCCGTGGCGGGGGGCGTTTGCAGATCGTTGAGGCCTTCTGTCATCAACACTGACATGGGAGTTCCATCCCAAAAAGGAGTGCGGTGGTGCCAATAGGGCGCGTAGTTGATGGGGTCTGTTGTTTCAGCAAGAGTTTGGACCATCGCGATGATGGGGTGTGATTCAATCAGCTGGTCGTGTTCACCAAAGTCCAAGGTGCTTTGCAATATTTCTTGGATGTCAAAGTCTCCTGCATCTCGAGAAACAACGGTTGTCGAAAGGCCTCCACCGGCACCAGAAAGGAATACTGCGGCCAACTGGTCCCCGAAGAACGGGGTCGCGATTGCGCCAATCAATCCGCCATGGGAATGGCCCATGTAGGCGACCCGATCTGGATCGGTGTGCAGTGTTGCGCCGTCGGGCATCTCAAATGCATGAACTCGAGAGGTCAGTAGTTCAGCCAAGTACAGTTGGTCGAGTGCGCCTTGCCGAAAAACTGCACGGGCGCTTTCCGGATTCAAGTAGTTGAAGCTAACGAGAGCGGGATCGATAGAGGTGCCTCTATCTCCGTGAAGTGGGAGGCTGATTCCGAAACCAACCAGGCCAGCTTCTGCAAGGACTTTCCCGGGTGAAAGTTCATTGCTGGATTGCACGAACCCTCGATGAGTCCCGCCCGTGCCATGCCCATAAATAACGACGGGCCATCCATCGGATGGTGGGTCCACGCCTTCAGGAACGGAAATGGCGAAGTGGACCTGTTCCCATTCTTGCAGGACAGGCATTCCATCCGCATCGAACAGAAACCCCCCGCCTTGGGTCAGGTAGGGTTTGGTTCCGTGTTGCCACATGGGCACCCACATTGTGCCTTCATATCCAGACACTCCATTGGCGTGATGGAAGCGTCGGATGGGTTGATCGAGGGCCGGCAGTGTGAGGTCGGCGGAAATCCGAGCCTTGAATTTGGCCATTTCTCCGACTGGGTCCTGTGTTGTGAACTGAACGACGTGGGCGATGTTTTCCGGATCAACATGAAGTTGGAGCAATGTTGCATCCAAATCACGCCAATCCCGGGTGTCACGCCAATCGGTCACCGGATTCACAAAGTCTCGTGTCAGAATGAGCGCGTGGGTTGTGCGCGGGCGCAGTGGAAACCCCCATACGGGCTGAATGGCAAGGAGGTTTCCTCGTTGCCACTGTGTTTCCTGTTCCTGAAAATTGACGGTGACCGGAACAATCCGTCCTCGTTCAGGGCTGTTTGGATCGATGTCGATCAGCAGAATTGGGCCATCCTTTGTGGCGGTGTCGGCCGGATTTGGAAAGTCTATGGGTTCTTCAGAAAGCGGGATGTAGATGGGGGCATTGGTTCCAAACCCATCCAGCTGTTCTATGGCTGTCAAATACTGTTCCACTAAATCCAACTCTCCTCTGCGGGGAAAGTTGGTCATGTCAGGCTTGCCATGGATGGTTCGGGAGTCTTCTGGCCATGGAGCGCCAAAAAAGTCATCACCATTCAGCACCACATTTGGATGTTGACTTGAATCTGTACAACCGATGGCAAGCGCCAACAGGCCCATGGATACCAAGTTTCTTTTGTGGACGGCTAAGGTCATGGGCTGAACGTATCGCAGTAAGGGTTCGCTTGCTGTCGATGGTACATCCACATTTACTCAAATACGGCCCGGCACATTGGTAGCAAACATGGTAGACATGGCCTCCCGAACCCAGCTGGTTGAGGAGCTAATATGAGGACAATCGTCCACATCAGATCAAGGCAGAGTCGTTTCACTCTGTCTTTGAGTGTCTCTTCATTGCGCCCTAGCGATTTGAACTTCGAGTCCCTCGAATTGAAGTCAGCATGACCAGTGATACCTTGCGGCCAGATGCTTTCCGCGATGAATGTGGTGTGTTTGGAATCTTTGGTGACTCTGAGGCTGCAAATCTGGCTTACCTGGGGCTTCACGCCCTTCAGCATAGAGGGCAAGAAGGTGCAGGTATTGCCGCATCGGATGGCAGATTGATTCGTGCCTCTCGGGGACGAGGTCTTGTCGGTGATGTTTTTGGCGGACAAGAGTTGGCCAACTTGACTGGGAACATGGCGATAGGCCATGTCCGGTATTCCACGTCGGGTGAAGCTTCCTTACGGAACGTACAGCCATTTGTCGTCCGATACCGTGATGGTCAGCTCGCAGTGGCGCACAACGGAAACATTGTGAACGCCACGCAGTTGCGCGACGAATTGGAAGCGGAAGGAAGTATCTTTGCCACGTCTTCCGATACCGAGGTGATTCTTCACTTGATTGCGGGATCGACACAAGAGACCTTTATCAATCGGCTGGTGGATGCACTGCTGCGGGTAGAGGGCGCCTATTCATTGGTATTGATGACCGAGAATACGATGGTGGCGGTTCGTGACCCCTGGGGCTTTCGCCCATTGGTTTTGGGCAAACGAGGCGATGCTTGGGTGGTCGCATCAGAGACATGTGCGCTCGGTTTGATGGGTGCAGAATTGGTCCGTGAGGTGGCACCTGGTGAGATGGTCATCGTCGATGGGGATGGGGAGCAGTCGTTGCGACCATTTCCAAGACGACCACGGCGCGCGTGCGTTTTTGAACATATTTATTTTGCTCGCCCTGACTCTACTGTGTTTGGGCGGCCTGTGTATGACACACGAATCGGCCTTGGAAAATTGCTCTCTGAAGAACATCCAATCGAAGCAGATGTGGTGATCCCTGTCCCAGATTCGGGCGTTCCGGGCGCTCTTGGCTACAGCCAGGAATCTGGAATTCCCTATGGGCTTGGGTTGATGCGTTCCCATTACGTGGGACGGACATTCATTGAACCGTCTCAGCAAATCCGCGATTTCGGCGTGAAGCTAAAACTTTCTCCGATCAAGAGTGTCATTGCTGGTAAACGAGTGGTTGTGGTGGATGATTCGCTGGTCCGAGGAACGACTTTGCGCAAAGTCGTACGGATGTTGCGTGACCATGGTGCTACGGAAATTCATCTTCGCATCACGGCGCCACCGACGGTGGGAAGTTGCTACTACGGCGTTGATACGCCCACCAGAGATGAATTGATCGCCACCCGTATGGGAGTGGAAGGTATCTGTGAATATTTGAACGCTGATTCCCTTGGCTACCTTTCCATTGCCTCATTACGGAGGTCAGAAGGCGAGGATGCGGGACGGTTCTGTGAAGCCTGTTTTACAGGGGACTATCCAATCGATCCTGTTCCGGAAGGGGCGCGCAAGCAGATGCCATTATTTGTTGAAGATTCGCCGACCGAGAAGGCCTAAGAGAAATTGCCATTGATAATTGCGGCCTGAACGCCCGAAGGTTGATACAATTCGCCCCAACAGAAGGTAGCTTTGTGGGAAATGTCATAGGCATCGACTTGGGAACCACCAACACTGCGGTGTCAGTGTTGACGGATGGTCGGCCGCGCATGTTGGAAGATGCGCGCGGATACAAGGTTGTCCCATCGGTGGTTTGGGTCGGCGATGATGGAGACGTGAAAGTAGGGCAGGCGTGTAAGAGCCTCCTGATTACCGATCCTGCCCGCACGGCATTCTCTGTAAAACGACTGTTGGGAAGGCGATATGAAGCCCCTGAGGTGAACGAAGCCAAGGGTCGTGTCGGATACGGTATCAGCGAAGCAGATGATGGTACTTGCATGGTGGATTTGGGTTCAGCCTCTCTTTCACCGGTGGAAGTGAGCGCTCATATTCTTCGGGCTGTAAAAGAGATGGCCGAGAAAGCGCTGGAAGGACCCGTTGATGGTGCTGTGATCACGGTTCCAGCGTACTTTAATCACAGTCAAAGAGCTGCCACGATGGAGGCCGCCTCGCAGGCTGGACTCAACTGTGAGCGCGTGTTGAATGAACCAACGGCTGCGGCGCTTGCTTACGGGTTTCGCAAAGAGATCGATCGTACTTTGGTCATTTTCGATTTGGGTGGTGGAACCTTTGATGTAAGTGTTCTTCGTTTGTCCAAGGGTGTGTACGAGGTGCTTGCGACCTTGGGGGACACCTACCTTGGTGGCGAAGATTTTGACCATCGCATTGTCGATTGGTTGGCCGAACGGTTTCAGGTGGCGCACGGCACCGATTTGAGAGAGGATCGGGTCGCACTGCACCGACTTAAGGATGCTGCAGAGAGAGCCAAGTGCGAGCTATCGTTCACTGAGAATGTGGATATCTCAATCCCTCAGATTTCCGGTGGCCACTCTGTCGATGAGGTGATGGACAGGGCGACACTTCAATCCTTGGTTCAAGACTACATTGATCGGGCCATGGCGGTGACGGTAAATGCTGTTGATGATGCCAAACTGTCCATAGAAGATGTGGATGAGATTATCTTGGTTGGTGGTCAAACGCGCATGCCAGCCATTCGACAGGCAATTTCGGATGCTTTTGGTAAAGAACCCAGTCGCAGTGTTCACCCTGAAGAGGTCGTGGCGATGGGGGCGGCTGTACATGCATCCAGCCTAGAAGTTGATTCAGACATTCAGCCTGCCGTACTGATAGACGTGACGCCATTTGATTTAGGGATCGATACAGCGGGTGGCATGTTTCAGCCGATCATCACACGGAACAGCACCATTCCTGCTTCCGCTTCCCGTGTCTTTGCGACAGCGAAAGCGCAACAGGCTTCGGTACAAATCACTGTGCGGCAAGGTTCGGCACGAAATGCCGAATCCAATGAGTTTTTGGGTGAGTTCGTGATGAGTGGGCTTACGCCGGC
This sequence comes from Deltaproteobacteria bacterium, assembly GCA_002707085.1. Lineage (GTDB taxonomy): Bacteria > Myxococcota_A > UBA796 > UBA796 > UBA796 > UBA796. The sequence goes on along the minus strand of PALY01000090.1, from coordinate 1,152 downwards.
TCCAAGAATGGAAACCAAGGTCGAAGTGACCTTCCAGATCGACACCAATGGGATGTTGCATGTCTCCGCTATGGAGCCGGCAACGGGTAAGCAGACCGCGATTACAGTTCGTAACTATTCTGAAGTGGCCGGATCAAAGGGCGCTGTTTCTCCAAAGATCATGCGTCAGCAAGGTGCTGAAGAGGGTGGCAAGCCTCCTCCTGCAGCGCCAGTAGAGGAAGCGCCTGCAGCGAGTGACGGCAAGAAGAAAAAGAAAGCCGTCAAGAAAGCTGTGAAGAAGGTTGCCAAGAAGAAAGAGAAGAAGGCTAAGAAAGAGGGGGGCGGCTTGTTGGGCGCTCTCTTTGGGCGTTTTGGTTCTGACAAGTCGAAAGCTTCACCCAAGGCGAAGCCACCAGTGGCAGACGAATCGGGTGGTTCGATCATTGATCAAGTTGTCGCTGAACGTGAGGCTGCGGTCAGTACTCCAGACGAACCGTCTGTCGGTGACGCTGCGCCTTTGCCATCTGTTCAAATGCCAGAAATTGATCCGAGTTCTCTCCAAGCTTTGGAGAAGAGTATGGATGAGCCGGAACCCATCACTCTTCCTGATCTGGACCCGGACGCGATTGTTGATTTGGAAACAGAAGCGGTAGAACCATATGGTTCAACCGATGATGAAACCGAGACCTTTTCGGCTGCATCGATTCCAGTTTCATTGGAAGCAGACACCATTGTGCCTTTGCCTTTGGATGAAGAAGCTGTCGAAGATTTGGACGAGGTCGACTTTGAGACTGTTCATGAACCGGTAGCCGCTGCAGGCGCTACAGGTGATGCAGAGTCAGGCACTTCCGATGATGAAGCGGAACAGCGTCGAGAAGACATGATGGCCAAGCTTTCCCAGCCGATAGGGGTGGGTGACTTCGACGACGATGACTTTGACGACGATGATTTTGATGATGATTTCGACGATGATTTCGACGACGATGGAATTGGCTCTGATGGAGTAGATGGTGCGGACGCTGAGGAGAGTTCAGTAAGCGGTGAGTCGACGGACGATATGGTCACTGAACCCCCATTGAATCCGGATCCGCCTCCCGAACCCGTGGCGCCGACCCCAGAGCCTGCGGAAGCTGAAGCACCCAAGAAGAAACCCGCAAAGTTAAAGCTTTCGTA
>PALY01000089.1 GCA_002707085.1 Deltaproteobacteria bacterium | reverse complement strand
TCAGACTCAGACTCAGACTCAGACTCAGACTCAGACTCAGACTCAGACTCAGACTCAGACTCAGACTCAGACTCAGACTCAGACTCGGACTGCNGACNCNGACTCNGACTCNGACNNGGATTATTCATCCATCAGCGGATCTCTGGAGTTCACCAGCACGGACTCAGACGGCGCACCCCTCTGCGACAAGACCATTGAGTTCACCGGCACCCCATTCACAGGTGACTGCCCAAGCTGCGAATTTGCATTCCAGATCGAGGCTGAGGTCACCGAAGAACGAAGCGAGTCCGGTTGCGGCATATACCCGCCCTTCAGCTTGCTCAAGCCCTATCCCTGGATGGACGACGTCCTGCTGGGCTTCACCGAGGACTATGAGGGCTACGCCACAGACGTGCTGTTGTATGGTCAGAATTTCGACTACGACTACGGCTACTACAGCGGCGGCGACTACGACGGCGGCTACTACGACTACGCAGATCCCGAGGAGGGATACTCCAGTAGCGGTGGCTCATCGGGTGGAGAGCCTGGGGGCGGCGACTACTACGACTACGACGGCGGCTACGGCGGCTCCTCGGTCGAGTGGTCTCCCATCGCCTTCACACCGACTGAGATGTTCCCCTATGACTATCTCCTCGACTACTTTCCCTCTGGCACAGCCTCTTTCGACGGTACAACCCTGACCTGGAACTCTACCGTCTCCTACATGACCTATCGGGCCGCCTACGTGGACACCTACTGTGGAATGTACGAAGACTACGGCGAGCCCGAGGACATTGCGGTGTCTGGGGACGAAGACGGCGACACCGGCGACTGGGACTGGGGCTGGGACTCCCCATCATACGACACGCACGCCTCGGGATTCTTCGCACTCGACAGCCTGCCATGCGAGCTGGTGGATTGGGGCTATGACTGGGGCTACGGCTATGAGGGCGAAGACGAGGCCGATGTTGACGCCGCTGATGGCGGTGACTGGGGCGAAGATGAAGCGCCCTCTGACCCCACGGAGGACCCCGAGAGTGACCCGGATGGAGAGGACGTGTCCAGCATACCCCCGATGGATGAGGAGACGTACTACACCAGCGATCTCGTCGACGTCTGGACCATGGAGCTCTCCACAGGAGACAGCGTCTATGTATCCATCGATGTGCTCGATGATGCCAACACGTCGATCCCCTCCTTCATCTTGATCGCCCCGGACAGCTGCCCCATTGGCTACGCCAGCGGCGAGATCAGCTGCACGGCAGAGACCACCAGCTATCCATCGTGTCCAGCGAAGGAGTTCATCGCTGATGAGGACGGCACCCACTACGTGATGGTGCAGACCTATGACTGCAGCACAGAGGAGGCGCCGTACCAGATTGGCGTCGACGCCGGGAGCGACCCATCGCTCACACTGCTGGCTGACGACATACCCCCGTACATTCTCGACACCATCGAGTACGCAGTCACTGGCACAGCTACCGTTTCCGAATAGCCAAACCCAGACTACAATGACCCTTGCCTCCTGTGAGGCGAGGGTCTGTCTCTGGAGGCCACATGGTGCGAATGCTGCTGATCTTGGCCCTCACCTTCGGTCTTGGCTGCGCCAAAGAGGGCGACGAGGGGCCTGAAGGCGGCTCAAGTGATGACGACGCAGCGTGCGATCCGACCGAGCCCCTCTCCGTCACCCTCGGCACCGGTGCAGCCAGCGAGTTCTATCCCATGCAAGATGGTGATTCAGCCACCTTGGACGTCGCTCCGCAGGGCGGCTTCGGCGTCTCCATCAGGGCCATCACCACCGGTCTGCGCACCGATGACGTTGTTGACGTCAACTTGATTACGGAGATCGACGGGGCCAACACTGGCGAATTCCTGAGTGAGGGCATGAAGCTGTACTGCCAGGAGAGTGGTGAAGGCATGGTGTGGGGTGCAGTGGTCGGATTTGACCCGCAGACCTTTCCCTCCAACGACTCACTGCTCGCCATCGACGGCGAGTCTGTAGATCTCGTGGTCGAGGTGACAGATGCAGACGGAGAAACCGCAACCGGTCGGGTGACCGTCACCATCCAGGCTGGCGGATGATCCGAGGCATCTTCCTCGCCCTCGCCCTCTCCGGATGCGGAGATGAGAAGGTGCCCACCGCGCTGGACGGCGAACAGTGTGTGTCCTGCCACGACGGTGTTGAGGCCATCCACCCGAACGGCGGCATCCCGGCCAACGACTGTGTGATCTGCCACGGCGGGGACGGAGACGCGACCACCCTCGAGGAGGCCCACGTGGCCGTCCCTGGAGACTGGGAGGAGATCCGAGGCACCGGTCTGGCGTCAGCCCCACACGGCTTCATCAAGGACATGGCCCCAGATCAGCTCGACCGCCTCGACCCCGACTACCTGCAGTTCATCAATCCGGGAGACATCCGCGTGGCCGACAAGACCTGCGGGCGGTGTCACAACAGCCCCGTCGACTATGTGGCGAACGTCCGCAATTCGGTGATGACCACCAATACCGGCCACTACATGCCCACCCGCTTCTTGGCCGGACTCCAGGGCCGTGATGCCATCTACGGCTCCTACGCCGCCACTGACCCGCACCATGATCCGTCCAACCCGCACACCGTGCCCTCTGTCACTCAGCTTCGGCCCGCCAAGAAAGAAGAGATCGAGGCTGCACTGGAGGCTGGCGACACCGAGCTGCTCAACGAGATGGCCTACGACCACTACCTGAGCAAGTCGTGCAACACCTGCCACGCCGCCGGATACCCGCGGAACAACAGCCCACACCTGTACCGGTCCACAGGGTGCACCGCCTGCCACATGGTCTACAACAAGGACGGCGTGTACGAGGGTGAGGATGAGGCCATCTCAACGGCGTTCCCGGTCTACCCAGCCAAGCACGAGATCACGACCGCCATCCCCACCGAGCAGTGCGCCACTTGCCACTTCCAGGGGGGACGCATCGGCCTCTTGTTCCGAGGAATTCGAGAAGGCGGCTTCGCCGAGGTGCCGCCCCACGCGGAGGTCTGGGCCGAGAGCGCCTATGGCCACACCGCTGGCTACTACATCCTCGATGAGGACACCACGAACGATGTGGACGAGACCCCACCAGACCTGCACTACGCTGCAGGCATGGAGTGCGCCGACTGCCACGTGGGCACCGATGTCCATGGCGACGGGCGCATCTACTCGACTGAGAAGCACCAGGTCGACATTCGCTGCGAGGACTGCCACGGCAACTCCCGACAGCGCGTCCTCCCCGCAGCAGATGGCGCCTACTACACCGCCTCGGGCCGAAAGCTGCCCCAGCTGACCACCGGCGCTGACGGCGAGGTCATCCTCATCGGAAGCATGGATGAAAAAGAACATACGGTGCCGCAGCCCGCAGATATCCTTGCCTCCGGGCATGCTTCCGAGGCGATGCAGGCCGCCATGGGCCCGAATTCAGAGGACTGGTGCCACCCGGATTCCCTGACCTGTGACTCCTGCCACAACAGCCACCAACAGTTCTGCATCGGCTGCCACGTGAGCGTCGACACCCGACTGAGTCAGGTGGATTACCAGACGGGCGAGCGCACAGTGGGCCTCACCCGAGGCTCGCGCGACACCTGGAGCTTGGACCATCTGCTCCTGGCTCAAGGGGTCGATGGGCGCGCCCAAGCAACCATGCCATCTCAGCAGGTGCAGATGTCCCTCATCGACTTCGCTGGAGAGCTGCTCCTGGGCGGTGTGATCGATGAAGACACCGCTGCTGAGAGCAAAGAGCTCGGCGCGTTCAGGGAGTCGTCTCACGGTCGAGCAAATGTCGGCTTCGCCCCCTTCTTCCAGCACACATCCTCGGCCAAGCCACGCAGCTGTGACACCTGCCATCGCACCGACACCTCCGAGGAAGAGCTCCGCCGCGTCAAGGGGGTGTACGGCTTCGGCACTGGAGAGTTCATGCTCGACAACCCCCACGGTGAGCCAGTCGACGCGCTTCAGTTCCTGGACGCGGACGGAAACCCCATCACAGACTGGGTCCACACGGGCACAGGCCCACTGGGTGCTGAGGTCCGAGACCGGGCCCTCGGCGTCATCCTCGAGGAGGAGAAATGATCACGCGCGCACTGATGATGACACTGCTCTTGGGCTGCGGCAGCGGCAAAGAGGACCCTGCATCGACGGATACCGACAACGGCGAAGACTCCGGCGGAACCGGCACACCTGATCTCCCGACCTGGAGCTTGATGGCGGACGAGCTGGGAGAGGGCTCCCTGCTGAGCGGCTGGACGGATCAGGGCATCACCCACATGGTGGGGGGAGATATGCACGGTGGGCCAGGCCTGCGTGTGGCCTATGACGGCGACAGCCTGTGCATCGAGGCAGAGATCACCGAGCGGGCCCTGTGGTGGATTCACGGCGATCGCCCAGGGCGCTGGGTGGCGGTGGGCGAGGCCGGGACAGCAATCCTCGAGGAAGACGGCGTCCGAAGCCGGATCGACATCCCATCCGAAGCGAATTTCTACGGGGTCTGGGTGACCGAAGATGCCATCACCGCAGTGGGCGGAAGCATCGATGCCGGCACAGGAGAGGTCTGGCAGTATTCGGACGGTGGCTGGGATTCACTGGCCACCGGACTGCCGGGCGTCGCATTCAAGATCTGGGAAGACTGGATCGTGGGCGTCGGCATCTCCTATCGCCTGGAATCNGACCACAGCCTCACGGACCTGGGCGACGCAGGACGCTTACTGACCGTGCGCGGAGACGGACAGACGGTCACCGCGGTGGGCGGCATGACCTCGAGCCTGGTGGTCCAGCACAATGGTACCGACTGGACGGAGCTGGGCACGGATGGCTTGGGGCAGCCCCTCACCGGGGTGTGGACAGGCCCAGGTGCGGATGTCTGGGTGACCGGAAACTTCGGCACCATGGGCCGTCTTGTGGATGGAGAATGGGACATCCCAGAGTGGCCCGTCACCAGCCATCACTTCCATGCCGTCTGGCCACACAGCGCCGACGAGGTCCTGTTTGTGGGCGGCAACTTCATGAGCTCGGGCGCCAATTTCGGCACCATCGGGCGCTACGGTCCCGAGCGTGAATCTCCGGAGGTCGGCCCATGCGAGTAGCCCTCATCTTGTGCATGGTCAGCGGCTGCGGGAACACACCCAAGCAAGACTCGGGGCGAGGCGCCGGGGACAAGCTGGGGGCAGCAGGCCCATGGACACTGGTGACAGACGAGATCGAGGGAGGGGTACTCCTGAGCGCATGGTCCGATGGACCGACCCTGCGGGTTGTGGGTGGCGATCTGGGCGGCGGTGAAGGCATCATGGTGTACGGAGATGCGGATGAACTGTGCGTCGAGCGCNGCCTCACAGACCGCGCCTTGTGGTGGNTTCACGGNAGCCGCGAAGGCCACTGGANCGCTGTAGGGGAGGCCGGAACGGTCCTGCGAGAAGTCGACGGTGCACGCACCCGCATGGACGTGCCCACCGACGCCACACTGTATGGCGTGTTTGACGACGGCTCGCACACCTGGGTCGCAGGCGGCGTGGTGGGCTCAGGTGTGAACCGAGGGGAGATCTGGCGCCACGACGGTGAAGCATGGACGGCGGTGGCCACGGACCTGCCCCACGTGCTCTTCAAGGTCTGGGGGCCTTGGTTCGTGGGCCAGGACATCGCCTACCGCTGGAATACCGAGACAGAAGCCCTGGACAGCTTTGAGCTGGATGGCCGACTGCTCACCGTTTCCGGGACCAGCGACGCCGACATCTGGGCCGTGGGTGGGCTCGCCTCACCGCTGGTCCTGCACTTTTCCGGTGAGGCCTTCGATGCGGTCGACACCACAGGACTCGGTGGCGGAATCAACGGGGTGTACACCGCCCCAGGAGAGACCGTCTGGCTGGCGGGCAACTACGGGCTCACCGCCCACAAGAACGACACTGGCTGGGTCCAGCCAGAGCGACCGCTGACCACCGACCACATGCACGCAGTATGGCGTCACGGCGGCGCCACCTGGTGGCTGGGTGGGGACCTGTTCAACACAGGCGACAACCACGGCACCATCATCCGATACAGCGATGACGGGCGCAGACCCGCGGTGACCGACTGCGAGTAGCGCCCCTACTCGACCACGATGGTGGTCGAGCCAAAGGCCAGCGAAGTGCCGAGCGCAAAGTTGGCCGTGGCCACATAGGTGCCACCCGAGAGCACTCCTCCGGGGATGGTGGCGATAAGCGCCTCACCGGAAGTCAGGTCGTGGGTCGTGACCGCCTCCCCACAGGCCAGATAGTAGGTGTCCACGAGAGAGCCATGCGGGCCGGCACCCTCGATCTCCACGTCATCCACGAAGCAGGTTGTGGGTGTCTCAAAGCTGCAGGCAGTCGGTGAATTGTTCCGCATCACGGCGGTGTAGGTCAGCGCATCGTCCGCATCGCAGGGCGATGAGCAGGGGCCATCCCCATCCTCAACCGAGATGGAGAAGGTGAACATGTCCACATCGCAGGTCACTGGCGCCCCGCCGTCCGCGTCGGCGTCGGCATCTGAGTCAGCATCTGAGTCAGCATCTGAGTCAGCATCTGAGTCAGCATCGGCATCGGCTTCACCGGTGTCATCCGCATCCGCATCCGCATCCGCATCCGCATCCGCATCCGCATCCGCATCCGCATCCGCATCCGCATCCGCATCCATTCCGACATCGGCTTCACCCAACTTGGTGTCACCGCAGCCCGCCAAGCTCACCAACAAGAACGCGATCAATCCCTCTCGCAACATGAATACCTCCAAGGCCTGCAGTCTACACTGCATCTCGGTTCAGGGACGCCTACTTGGCCGCCATGGGCTCGGCCAGGGCCAAAGCCTGGTCCAAGTCAGACCAGAGATCATCGACGTCTTCCAGGCCCACACTGAGTCGAAGTAGACCCTCGCCGATCTGCCCTTCAGCCTGGGCGTCTTCGCCTACGATGCGGTGCGTAAGACCCGCCGGATGCTGGATGAGTGAGTCGGTGGATCCCAGACTGACCGCAGGAGTAAAGAGCCCGACTGCCGCCATGACACCACGCGCAGCCTCATACCCACCGAGCAGATCCACCGCGATCATGGTGCCCGGACCCTTGAGCTGCCGACCCAGGAGGTGGTGAGGGTCACAGCCTGGCATGGTCGGGTAGCGAACCCCCGCCACAGCTGGATGGCTCGCCAGGCGCTCAGCCAATGCCCGTGCATTGGCCTGGGCTGCGCGGACACGAATGGGTAGCGTCTGAAGCCCACGGTGGAGCGTGTAGGCCGCCATCGGATGGAGGTTGCCTCCGGTCAAGATGCGTACCTGTCGCAGTCGCGCGCCCCAGACATCGTCGGTCGCCAGTACCCCGGCCATCACATCGCCATGTCCGCCGAGAAACTTGGTCCCTGAGTGCAGCACGATGGCAGCACCGTGATCCGCTGGACGCTGCAAAACAGGGGTCGCAAAGGTCGAGTCAACCATGACGGCCACATCGCCTGCCGCCGCCACAACGGCCCTGATGTCGACCAGCTGCAGGGTGGGATTGGCCGGCGTCTCACAGATGACGAGCGAGGTGTCTTCGCGAATGTGATCAGCCACGGTATCCGGTGTCGCCCAGGAGACCTCGAGGCCCAGCAGTCCACACTGAAGCAGGTGGTCCGTTCCACCATAGAGCGGACGGACAGCGACCACGTGGTTGCCCACCATCTTGGCCGCCAGCAAGGCGGCGGTGACCGCAGCCATCCCTGACGCGTAGGACACCGAGCAGGCCGTGCCCTCCATCTGAGCCAGGGCGCGCTCAAACCGATCAACGGTGGGGTTGTGCAGTCGCTGATAGACACTGGAACCCATCGGTGGCTGACCATCCGCCATCGCATCGATAGAGGCGGTGGCCGCGGGCAGATCAGGCGTTCGATAGGTCGTGGAGAGATCGATGGGCGGAACGTGGGCCTCTCCCAGGTCATCCCGTCCACCATGCACTGCAACTGTATCCGGACTCATATCGAACTCCATTCTGTGAAAATAGACTCCTACAGTTTATGATTCGTTATGTTATGAATCCATCGAATTAAATAGGGTTTATTATGGACAAAATGAGCTTTGACCGAATCGATGATGCCATCCTGAGGACCCTGCAGAACAATGCGCGGATCTCCAACAAAGAGCTCGCTGCAGTGGTGGGCCTCGCACCCTCTTCCTGCCTGGAGCGCGTGCGGCGGCTCACGGACCGCGGCGTACTCACCGGATTCCAGGCCAAGGTCGACCCCGTCACCTTGGGGGTCGGCCTGCAGGCCTTCGTCGCCGTACAGCTGGCCAAGCACTCGCGCGATCTGGTGGAGACCTTCCGGGCCCACCTGCTGACCCTGGACGAGGTGGTGAGCGTCTACCACATGGGCGGAGAGAATGACTTTCTGGTCCACGTGGCGGTCCGCGATGCCAACCACCTGCGGGATCTCGCGCTCGACGCCTTCACCACCCGAGCAGAGGTGGCCCGAATGGAGACTGCACTGGTCTACGAGCACGTGGAGCCAGGGGTCTGGCCCAACTACGCGATCAGCGACTGACTAACGGGCCTGAAACGGCGGCTTGAGTCCTGTGGATGCGTCTGCAGCAGCCTGAACACGCATCTTAAAGAGCACGTACTCCGCCTCGCCCCCCTGCAGCTCACCTCGCCCAAGTCCAGCAGCGGCCTGCGCATAGTGTCTTGGAGAATCCCCACGCTGACCACGGACGATGCCCTTGGCCGTAAACTGCAAGCTCGGCTCCGAGAGATAGCCCAGCACTGTCCACCAGTGCGCGATGGCCAGCTCGCTGTCGCGCAGCGCATCATCCATCCAGATCTCTGCGTCCTCAGCCAGCCAAGGATGGGCAACGGGCAGCGTCGAGAAGCGGGCCCCGTAGCCACCGAAGGGCCCATCAATCAGCACCATCTCTGGCCGAACATCACCGAGAAAGGACCCCATCTGCTCCGCTGTGACCGCGTATCCGCTGCTATCGAAGGCATCGACGAGGGTCCGCTCCACCGGCGCGATGTGAATGGCCACGAGGTCATTCAGTCCAAGCGCCTCCAGACGCGCCCGCGTCTGCGCTGCAGCCTCTTCGCCCTGCTCCACCGAGAACACGCGCACAGCACCCGTGCCATGAATGCGGCGCATCAGCACCGCGCTCACCACAGTGCTCACGCCAGAGCCAAACTCCAGGACCGCAGCAGGCTTCCGCTCGAGCACCGCCGCCGCCCAAGAATCAATGGCAGACACACCCATGGGCCATTGACCCAAGGCAACCCCACTCAGGGCCTCTGCCAGCTCTGGGTCAGCAAGGGTGCTGCCATCAGCCTCACCATCCCGACATGCCGCAAAGAGGAAATTGGACCGACCCGTCTGCTCGAAGATCACATCCCGAAGCTGGATCATGTGGGAGAGCGGGACCGGGTGCTCCCGAAGCGCCACCATCAAACTGGGTACATCGAAGTTACTCATCGCCGCCCTGCATATACCCGAGCTGCTCGAGCAGTTTCTTAGTGTCCTCATCGAGCTCAATGCCCGCTGTCCTGGCCGTCGCGTTGTACCGAATGGGTGCAGCCTCATCCGGCGGAGACGTGCTCCGCCACGGCCCAGAGGCCGCTGAGCCGTCCTCAGGTGTGAATGTGGTGGCGGCATCATAGGGCAGAACCTGGAAGTCTGTTCCTGCCTTGATCTTGCGCTTGGACGTCGCTCCATCGTGCAAGACCACGCCCTTCTTCACCCGGAGCTCACCATCTGCTGATGCCGTCCAAGGGCGACCAAAGACCTCCTCTGCACGGCGAGCCAGAGCAGCAGCGGCCTCCTTGTCCGATCGCGCCAAGTTCTTTGTCTCCAGACGATCCGCATCCGCCGCAAACAACTCCTTGCGGTCTCGGACCAGATCCCACTCAATCCGCTTCCCATCCTCATAGAGGCTGATGCGTCGCGTCTTGAACCGAAAGGTCTCCGCAGGGAAGGGTCGCGAGGGCACCGGCGCTCCCGCCATCGCAGGATTCAGGTCGATGCCGTCAGCCGCAGGCATCTGCTTGTCCACCCAAGAGGTGATGGTGGGGGCAATGTCCTGGATGCCCACTGCTTCCTCGACGACCTGTCCCTGAGGCAGCCCCTCTCCAGAGACAATGAGCGGCACACGCAGCTGCTCGGCGTACAGGGTATGGGCGTGTCCCCAGCTGCCGCGCTCACCGAACTCCTCGCCATGGTCCGAGGTCACCACCCACCGCTGCTTACGGCCCGCATCGTCCAGCGCCTCATACAGGGCACCGAGCTGGGCATCCACGTAGGCGATGGACTCGTCGTACTGCGCGAGCTGATGTGCCTTCTGCTCCTCAGTGAGCGGATTCTTCTTGTGTCGATAGTAGTTCTTGAAGCGCCGGTCTGTCTTCGCGGGGGCGCGGTCGAACATCGTGTCGAACGGCGGGGGCGGATCGTAGTGGTAGTGCACATCATAGAAGTGCAGGAAGAGGTAGAAGGGCTTGCCTTCCTCGAGGCTCTCAATCCACTCCACCGCCTCGCCGATGACATCGCTGGCCACCACCTCGCCGCGGAGATTCTTCTTCTCGTTGTCGATGCCGTGGTCATCAAAGAAGTCAAAGCCGCGCTCAAAGCCGAACTTCTTGGAGACATAGAGGGTGGCGACCGAGGCGCCTGTGGCGTACCCCGCCTCTGCCATGGCCTCCGGCAAGACCCGCACTGAAGGATCCAGGGCGAGGTGATCATCGGTGACCTGGTGGGTCACTGGCAGCTGCCCTGTGAGCATGGTGAGGTGCGCGGGCAGGGTCCATGGACTGTTGCTGCGCGCATGATCAAAGCGCGTACCCTGTGCGGCCAGCCGGTCGAGGAAAGGGCTGGTCGGGCGATCGTGCCCATAGCTGCTGAGGTGATCCGCACGCAGCGTATCAATGCTCACCATGATCACATCGGGTCGAGCTGGATTGCCCGCCTTGATCTGTGGTTCAGAGCTCGAGCAAGCGAGCAAAGCTACCAGGAACGCCACCATGTCCACCCCGCGGGTAAAAACCAGAGGGTGAGCGGTATCACCCAGAGCATCACAAGCACAGCAAGAGCACCCCGCCAGCGCTCCTCCACGAGCCCTTTCCAGATCAAATCAGGCCGTGCAATGAGTCCAGCGCCGTACACCATGAGCAGGGGCTCGAGCGGCACCCGGTAGCGAGACAGGCCCGCCAAAGCAGCGATGGCGGCGCAGTGGTAGAGCAGGATCAAGCCCGTGACCAAGCCATGCCCACCTCTCCCTCGAGCCACCAGGGCCAAGGTNCCGCCGATGATGACAAAGAGCGAGCCCACGGCCTGAGCAGCGATCAAGATCTCGTCCACCCACTGGGGCAAGCCCCGCCACTTTCCCCAGCGAAGGTGCCGGGTCATCAGCGAGTGAGGATTCATGAGCTGAGCCACCCTCAGGGGCATGCGCTCGATGAACTCACCCAGGTTGTTGGTGATCCATTCCTTGCCCGCCTCAGTCTCGCAGGTGTCCCGCTTGATGGTCTGCTTTCGGCCAGCACAGCGCCCTCGGCCTTCCTTGATGTGTCGCGCGAAGGCGCGCTGTGAGAGCTGTCCGCTGCCGTAGTCGAAGGTGATGGGATCGAAGGTGTTGTTCCCGAGCCACATCATCTGGCCGAGGGTGCGATCAGAGATCACCATCGCGTCCATCTTCTTGGAGATGTAGATGCTGTATGGAGCGACCGTCAGCCCAGCCGCCAGGACCAGAATGCCCGCCTGCTGCCAGGCCCGCCCGCTCGTGAACCGACGCCACAACAGCGTGAAGACAAAGATGGGCACCATGTATGTGGCCACCCCCCTAAACAGCACACAGACACCCCCGAGCGCACCGACCACGGCCGCACGCTTGAGCCAGCCTGGCAAGCCCTCCGCCAGCGCCTCACGCGCCTTGTCGAGCGTGATGAGCAAGATCAGGAGGATCATGCCGTAGATGACTTCGCTCCATAGGCTCATGGCGAAGAAGGCCATGTGTGGACTCAGGGCATACATCCAGGCAGCGATGCGACCGATGCGCCGTGACTCGACCTCCCCGCGATCCGCCCACACCCGAGAGGTCAATCGGTACATCAAGATGGTGCAGACCCNGGCACACACCATCTGGGTGACCTTGGTGGTCGAGCCGTAGTCGGTCAGCCAGCGATGGAAGGCGACGATCATGGGATAGCCGGGCGCCCAGAGCCAGCCAGCCGAGCCGACCATGCCTTGGCCATTGACGATTTTCCGACCCAGACCGAGGTAGGTACACTCATCTCTGAGACAGCCCCAGCTGTTGATCCAGACCAGCACCGGCACCAAGCGAATGATGAAGCCCACCACCACTGCGGACAGCAAGCTACGGTCGTGCCACCATGTCTCGGATTTGGACATGGGTCCTGGGCTAACCGGTGCCGGCTGGAATGGCGGGTATGAGCTGCGGGTTAGCCCCGCATGATTCGCTTCCTGACGGCACTCCTGCTGGCCTGGCTGACCTCAGGACCCGCTGCAGCCTCCAGCCCATCGATGAGCACCCTGGGTGCTGAGGTCGAGATACACGCCGCTGGACCACCGCCCGTGCCCGCAGGCTGGATTGAGATCGAGTCACCGATGGCCCGGGTCTACGCAGACAGCGGAGATCGCCCCACTGCCCTGCGCCTGTCACGCCACATCGCGGCCCGACTCCCCAGCCTGGCCGCCGAGCTCAAGCTGCCGGTGGGCAACCGCATTCATGTGGTGTTGGCCCCCTCCATGGCGTCGTTCCGAAGCCTCCAGCCCGGCAAGGTGCCCGAGTGGGNAGACGGCACGGCCTGGCCGCACAGAGGATGGGTCTTCCTTCGGGCACCTCGCGTCCGTGGAGAGGCCACCGAGCCCCTGGAGACCGTGCTCACCCACGAATTGGTGCACGTCCTCTTGGGTCGGGCCTTCGGACCCCGACCCGTGCCCCAGTGGCTTCAGGAAGGGCTCGCTCAGCTGATGGCCGGCGAGTACAGCGCAGAGACCACTGCAACCCTGGCCAACGGTGTCCTTGGGGACAACCTGCTCAGCCTGTACGAGCTCTCTCGCGGCTTTCCCCGAGGCGCACTGCGGGCCCAGCTGGCCTACGCCCAGTCCGCAGACTTCGTGGCCTACATCCGCAACACCTACGGCGAGCAAGCGATCCAGACCCTCATCGACNAGATGGCCCGCGGGGAGGCCTTCGCACCAGCCATTCGCATCGCGACGGGTGACCTGGTCGATGACATCGACACCGCATGGCGATCGCGGCTGCAGGACTCCCCCTTCCAGTTTGCCCCCTTGATGAACGAAGGGGTCTGGTGGGCCATCGGCGCGCTCTTGGTTCCCCTGGCCTGGTTCTTGGTCAGACGCCGCAACCGGCGCGTGGTCGAGCGCTGGAAGCGAGAGGAGGTCCTCGAAGAGGCCCTCTACCGCACACTAGAGCGACAGCTCGATGCCTGGGACGAGACGTCAGAGGGAGATGATGAGCAGTCAGGTCCACCCATCTGGCCCATTCAATAGACAGCGGCGCTCACACCCTGCGCCATCGCGCGCTCCGCAATCCAGGCCAGTCGCTCTTGGCTGAGTGCCGTCACGCTCGGATCCGCTGGCTCGCGTGCCACGGTGTAGACCTGCACACCGATCAGTGTGCCGTCTCCCGCCACGATGTCACGCAGCCGCCCTGCCCACGACTCCACCTCTGTATCGGTCGGACCCACCCCATCGAAAGCATGGAACATGCTCTGAATCAAGACCGGGTAGCGCTCACTCGCCCACTGAATGTTCGATAGAACACGCTCGAACGACATGGTCGTGCCGTCCACACGGTGGAACCACCCCTCCGTGCCCGCATCCAGCTTGGCCCAAATCTGCCCTCCAGCATCCGCGAGGACATCGAGGCCTGCCACAACCTTGGGCAGGTGAAAGAGGGTCGCATTGGTGAGCAAGCTGAGGGGGACGGCCTCGAGGTCATAGCGGGCCCGCACATCAACCACCGCCTGCACCGCCGCAGCAAATCCGGGCGCCGCCGTGGGCTCTCCATCCCCAGCAAAGCTGATGTCACCCACACGCCTAAGCTCAGGCGCTGCAGTGTCGAAGGGCGCGTGAGACCAAAGATCCCCCGCCACCACCATGGCCAACAAGGCATCCAATTCTGCAGACAAGACCGCCAGATCAATCTGGCGATCACCGCCAGGAACCGTACGATCAACCTGACAATATGGGCAGTCGAAGTTGCAGGCCTTGTCCGGATTGAGGTTGATGCCAATGCTCAGTCCGCCCACACGCCGGGAGACCACAGCGTACACATAGCGGTTGTCGCCCAGGACCCGTCGGTGGTCTTTGAAGTCAAGCGTCCTCATGCAACACGCATAACCACGGATTGCCACCCACGGGCGGTGCGTTAAGGCGGCGATTCAATCTGCGCGGAGGAACCATGCGCTCGACACTTTTGATTGCTCTACTCGCCATGGGCTGCGCCAGCGGCACAGCCGGCCAGTCCACTCCCGGTGCAATGCCAGCCAGCGGCGAGACCCTGGTGACCGTCAACGGCAACGCCATCACCCAAGGCATGGTGGACGCCATGGTCAACCAGATGCCTGAGCGGATGCGCAAGCAGCTTGAGATGACCGGCCAAATGGGCCAGCTTCAAGAGCAGCTCGTGATCGGCGAGCTGCTGTACCGTGAGGCCCTGAAGCGGAACCTCCACGAGCAGTCAGACATTCAGACCACGATCGCCCTCGCCACCCGGTCCGCCATGGCTCAGTCCCTGATCGAGGCTGTGGTCAAAGAGCGCACGACGGAAGAGAAGGTCAAGGGCTACTACGATGACCACAAGGTCCAGTACGCACGCCCCCAGGTCAAGGCGAGCCACATCCTCGTGAAGGACGAGGCACTGGTCAAGGAGATCAAGGGCAAGCTGACCGGTGGTGGAGACTTCACCGAGCTCGCCAAGGCACACAGCATGGACCCAGGCTCCAAGACCAACGGCGGCTCTCTGGGCTGGTTCAAGAAGTCCGACATGGTCGGCCCCTTCGCTGATGCTGCCTTTGCCGCTGACAAGGGCGCGGTCACCGACCCGGTGCAGACCCGCTTCGGCTGGCACATCATCAAGGTCGAGGACAAGCGCGACGAGATCCCCCTCGAGGAGGTTCGCGAGCAGATCGAGGGCGCACTGGGCCAAGAGCTGGCTGAGGCGTACATCGAGGAGATCAAGGGCGGCGCGACAATCGTCGAGGCCAAGAAGGCCGATGCCGCAGCACCTGCAGCACCTGCTGCCGCAGAGGGTGCAGCCCAGTAATGACGACCGACCGAAAGTGGGCGCTCATCCTGGGCGTCTCTTCGGGCTTCGGTGCAGCCACCGCCCGACGCCTGGCCGATTCCGGCTGGGACATCATGGGCGTTCACCTCGACCGGCGGAGCACCATGCCCGCTGTTGAGGCGCTCGAGGCTGATCTGCGTGCAACCGGGCGGGCCGTGCACTTCTTCAACGGCAACGCCGCCGACGACGAATTTCGCACAAAGACCATCGCCAGCCTGAGCGCGCTTACCGGGGAAACCGGCGGACGGATTGGCCTGTTTATGCACTCTCTGGCCTTCGGTACACTCGCGCCGTTGGTTGCCGATGGAGATGTCCGAGGGGCCACCCGCAAGCAGCTCGAGATGACCATCGATGTGATGGCCAACAGCTTGGTGTACTGGACCCAGGACCTCGTGGCCGCTGACATCATCGGTCCAGCGCGCATCTTCGCGATGACCTCCGAGGGCAGCGAGAAGGCGTGGCCACTGTACGGCCCTGTCTCTGCCGCCAAGGCCGCCTTGGAGTCCTATGTGCGCCAGCTCGGCCAAGAGCTGAGCGGTCGCGCGATCACCGTGAACGCCGTGATGGCTGGTGTGACCCAGACCCCAGCGCTCGAGAAGATACCCGGCTCAGACCATCTGATGGCCAAGGCCCTCGCAAAGAACCCACACAACAGACTCACTCAGCCGGAGGACGTGGCCAGCGCCATCGCTGACCTCGCCCAGCCCGGCACCCACTGGATCAACATGAATGTGATCCGCATCGACGGCGGCGAGAGCACATCCGCTTGAGCCCCGAGGACGACCCATGCGCCTTCTTCCGATTCTGACCTTTCTGCTCGCCTGCAGCTCCTCCACCACCGCTGCGGACGGCCCCGCGGACGCCAAGGCTGAGGCCCCACAAGCCCAAGTGGTGGCCTCGTGGAACGGCGGCGAGATCTCCAGCACCGACTTGGACGACACCATCAGCACAGAGCTGACCAAGCTCAAGGCGGAGTACGTGACCTCCAGCCACGAAGCGCGCCAGCAAGGACTCGACGCCCTGATCGGCGAGCGGGTCTTGGAGGCAGAGGCCAAGAAGCGCGGCTTAGATGGCGTCGAGGCGCTGCTCAAGGCTGAGGTAAACGACAAGGTCAAGGCACCCACAGACGAAGAAGTCCAGACCTTCTACAAGGTGATGGCACGCCGGATGGGCGGACGGTCACTGGAAGAGGTTCGGCCCGCCATCGTTGGAGAGATCCAGCGCAGAGCCTTTGCGGAACGCTTCGAAGCCTTCATGGGCGAGATGCACCTGGCCTACGAGGTCAAGCTGAGCCTGCCCAAGCCCGACATGCCCAGAATCCCCATCTCCGCGGATGACGACCCCTTCATCGGTCCAGAAGATGCCCCCATCACCATCATTCAATTCGCCGAGTTCCAGTGCCCCTACTGCGGTCGGGCCAAGGAGGTCATGGACCAGGTCATGGAGAAGTATGAGGGCAAGGTCCGAATGGTGTACCGAGACTTCCCGCTGAGCTTCCACGACCGCGCCATCCCCGCTGCCGTCGCGGCCAACTGTGCCGGTGAGCAGGGGCAGTACTGGCCCATGTACGACGCGCTGATGTCCAACCAACGCGCCCTGGCAGAGAGCGATCTCACCAAGCACGCGACCACCCTTGGCCTCGACCTCGACAAGTGGAACACCTGCCGTGAGGACCCTGCCCAAGCCGCTGAAGTTCAGAAGGACTTCGAGGATGGAACAAAGGCCGGAGTGCAGGGCACGCCCGCCTTCTTCATCAACGGCATCTTCCTGAACGGTGCTGTTCCGCTGGAGCAATTTACGGCGATCATCGACGCGGAGCTTGCTGGCTAAACAAGAGATTCTCCCTGACCTTCTTGCACCCTGAAATAGCCTCGGGCATGCTGTGGGTGCATGGAGGAATGCAATGCTTCGAATTGGAATGATTTCAGCCACCCTGGGCCTGGCCCTGGCCGTGGCATGCTCGACAAAGGTGACAGAAGACGCCTGTGATGATGGCTACGGGCGCGCCGCCGATGGCGAGTGCTACGAGCTGGAAGGCGGAGTCTTCCCCTGCGATGAAGGTTTTGCGGTGACCGCCGATGGGGACTG
>PALY01000088.1 GCA_002707085.1 Deltaproteobacteria bacterium | reverse complement strand
TGCACGCAAAAGCAGAACCAACCGTCAAAGCCGTCATCCTTCGTGTCGACAGCCCAGGCGGTAGCGCGTACGCATCCGATGAAATTTGGAGAGCCGTGGCAAAGGTACGTGAATCTGGCAAACCTGTCGTTGTCAGCATGGGCGGTGTCGCCGCATCTGGGGGGTACTACGTGTCCGCCGGAGCCAACGCCATCTATGCGCAAAACAGTACCATCACGGGCAGCATTGGTGTGATTGGTGGAAAGGTAAACTTTGAAGAACTCTATGAGAAACTAGGGATCAACTACGAATTGTACAACCGTGGACGAAACGCAGCGATTTTCTCATCGTCAAAACCGTTCGATACGGTCGAATTCGCAGCGTTCGACAGAATGCTTGGTGACATCTACACGCAGTTCACCAATAAAGTCGCCTTGGGCCGAAGCATGGAACAAACGCAGGTCGAAGAAGTCGCTCGAGGCCGAGTGTGGTCCGGACAACGAGCCAAAGACGCAAATCTGGTTGACGAAATTGGTGGATTCCACGACGCGATTGAGCGAGCGAAAAAGGAAGCCAAGATCGGAGAGAAAACCCGAGTGGAGCTGGTCACATTCAAAAATCGAGGAGGCCCTACAGACACCTTTACTCGCGCAGGCGTCCAGTTGATGCAGCAAGCGCTCCTCCCAAGAATGGGAACCAAACCCATCCCCGAACTGGAGATGCTGGAACAATGGCAAGCCATTGGTGACGAAAAGGTTTGGACACTGATGCCCTACCGGGTCAACGTGCGCTAAACGACGTGACGTCTCCCACAATATTAGTTGTAGATGATGAACGCGCAGTCCGTGTCGCGCTTGATGTGAACCTAAGTAAGGCTGGGTATACCGTTTCATTGGCCGATACTGGCGAACGTGCAATTGAGATCCTGCACGGACAACCTGTAGATGTCGTGCTGACAGACTTCATGATGCCAGGCATCAATGGAATGGAACTACTCACTGAGATCCACCAACGCTGGCCAGGGACTCAGGTGATCATGATGACGGGCCATGGGACCGTCGAACGTGCCGTAGAAGCAATGAAGCTGGGCGCCCACGATTTCATCATCAAACCTGTAGCGAAGGCAGAGCTTCTGGCCATCCTAGAACGAGCAAGAAGAGAGCAAGCGCTCCGGCAACAAGTCGCACACTTGACGGAAGCAGCCACCGAACGATTTGGCTTTGAAAATGTAATCGGCTCCACACCTGAAATGCAGTCCGTCTATGACCACGTAGCGGCTGTCGCGAAGTCGGACGCTTATGTTCTCCTGACCGGCCCCACCGGGACCGGAAAAGAACTGATTGGACACGCGATCCATTACCGAAGCAACCGGCGTGAAGGCCCTTTTCTCCAAATCAATTGCGGAGCATTACCCGCAGGCCTTTTAGAGTCCGAACTGTTTGGCCACGAAAAAGGCGCCTTCACAGGAGCGGTTCGCCAACACAGGGGCAAATTTGAACAAGCGGATGGCGGCACCCTCATGCTGGATGAAGTCGGAGAAATGCCACTTGAGACACAAGTAAAACTTCTCCGCATCTTAGAGTCTGGAAAATTTCAACGAGTGGGAGGCAGTTCCACCATTGAAGTCGACGTGCGGGTCGTTGCTGCTACAAATCGAAATCTACTAGAAGAAGTGCGACACGGCAGGTTCCGTGAAGACCTCTTTTACAGACTCAATGTCTTTCAGATCTCACTGCCACCCCTACGAGAACGAACAGATGACATCCCATTGCTGGTGGATCATTTCATACAAAAATATGCAACCAAACATGGTAAACCGACCACCACAGCATCCCCCCAAGCAATGAACAAACTATCGCAGCACTCTTGGCCAGGGAATGTGAGAGAACTCGAACACACCGTCGAGCGCGCCGTCATACTCAGCAATACAGACACCATTTCGGACTTTCAGCTTCCAGAGTCTGTTCACCCTTCCCCACCAACAGACACCCACGCGTCACTGCTCCCTGAAGAGGGAATGTCCATTGCCGACGCGCTCAGAGAACACGAAAGAGCCATGGTGGTCGCTGCACTTCGTGCGGAAAAAGGTGTTCAGGCCAGAGCCGCACGCCGACTTGGGGTCTCTCGCGCCAACTTGAACTACAGAATTCAAAAACTGGGAATCGTCATTAAAGAAATCGTGTATGACTGAAACATCCTTGACCCTTGGCCGCCCGTCGTGGCCGACCTAAACGCTCAAGCTACTCCACATACAAAGAACGAAGATGATCACAGTCTTCACCGTTGGCCTGCAACTCCGCAATCTTCAACGATGTTTCCTCACATTGTTCATGGGCATCCTCCAATTCTCGTGATTCAAGATTCGACCTTACCTCTCCCCATCGGGTCGTACATTGGCTGCGAAAATTCGCTTTGCTGGATGCATCAAAATCCTCCCAACTCATCGACCAAGCGTCCATACAACTTTCAAGTCGATTTGCAGTCAGGCGGCACAATTGGTCACAGCGGTCAGGTTGACACCCAACCGCTGTAATCAAAGTAAAGAAAAAGGTGGCCAGAGACGGAATCGAACCGCCGACACGGGGATTTTCAATCCCCTGCTCTACCGACTGAGCTATCTGGCCATTTTGCCGCACGTTTTCAAAGTTACCGTGGTTGCTTCACTGCCGCCACCACACCTGTGATGGACCTTGGAAGCACGCCTATCTACTCCACCACACCTGGGGTGTCAAAGCACTGTTGTTGCTGAATGCATTCGTGGCGGCTCAACGCGAATACCGCTACGATATTTGAAAGCACTTTGCGACGAGGTTTTCGTGTACTCAGCAGCTCTACTTTCTCTGTTATCCGTGGCGCACGCAGATGCGGTACCCGCAGGAACCGAGATCGCTGATGCGCTCCATGTAGACATCACACCCGCAGGCCTGGATGCCATGGGATCGCTGGTGCCAGGGTTGGCACCCGAAGACCTTCCCGTTGATGGCATTTCCGAAGGCTACGATGGCTTGTTCGGTGAATGTTGGCTTGGCGGATACGAGGCCACAGTGGATGGGCTTCTCATCGGGCTTGATTTTGACAACATCAATATCACACCCAACACAGGCTATTTAGACGCAGAAATTACAATTTATGTAAGCGTAAACTCTTCCGCCGAACCGTTCTCGCTGTATACAGAGCTTGAATGTATTCCCAGCGACTGTGATGGGTGGGTAGAACCCTTTGAAGTAAACGCGTTTACTGAAATCGCCCTCGATGTGGTTGTAGACGATGACGGAACACAACGACTCGATGCAACCATTGGCGAACTCACTGTCGATTACGCACTAACGGGAGACGATGTTTATTTAGAGGACTGCCCTTTGGGCACGGTCCTCGATGTTTTCGCCTTTATCGGACTCGACATTGTCGACTTGATCTTGCCCGCCATCGGAGACGCCCTAAATGACGCTGTGGGCGATTTCGCCCCCGAACTGGAAACCACCCTAGAAGACGCATTCAGCGCAGCAACAATCGATCAGGAACTTGAAGTCCAAGACAGCACACTTCGCCTTGCCGTACGTCCAGGCGATGTCGTCATCCAACCCGCTGGACTGCGTCTCACGATGGCAGGATTAGCAGAAGCTGCAGAAGTAAGTGACTGCATCGCTGAATGGGACAGCGGTGAGTTTGAAGCGATATCAAGCAGCAGCCCAAGCATCGGTCAGCCAGCAGAAGGTATCGATCCAGATCACGCTGCAAATCTGATGCTTTCCGACGAGTTTGGCAATCAACTCATGTATGCGCTTTGGCAGAGCGGACTCCTCTGCTACACCGTAGACGAGGACCTTGGATTCCCAATCGACACGTCTCTATTGGGACTGCTCGCGGGAGAAGCGTTCAACCCGCTGTTTCCTGAAGCACGACCCATGGTCATTCAAACCCGCCCACAGCAAGCACCAAAACTTGAGTTCGCTGCTGCCAACGACATCGGCTTGGTGGTAGACGATTTGGGGCTGGATTTCATGGCCGAACTGGACCACAGAAATGCCCGAGTTCTGGCGATTGGGCTGGAAGTCGATGGCGGCCTGGATGTCGGGTTCGACGACACCACTGGACAACTCGCTATCGCCTTTGACTTAGACGCTGGATCCTTCAACCCGAGCGTAACCAGCAATGATTTCGTGCCAGAGTCAACCGACACGATTGAAGAGAGCTTTGCCAGCGTGTTCAGCGGTCTTGTCGGCGGCCTGCTTGGGGATGCCCTAAGCGACATCACATTTACAGTCCCTGGCCTTGAAGGAATCGGCATCACCGGAATGCAAGTGGAAAGCGCGGGCCCCGAAGGCGACTGGCTTGGCGCCTATATGTGGCTGGGAGAAGTCAGCTACGCATCGACTGGCTGTTCAGATGGCGAAGGCGAAGGTGGAGGCTGCGGTGGTGGCGAAGATGGTGGCTGTACAGATGCGGCGGGTGCCGGCTGTGAGGGCGGAGGCTGTACAGCAGGCCCCCGAAGTCAACGTCGGTGGGGACTGCTTCTCTTCCCACTTTTTGTGGCCCTGCTTCGAAGACGCGAGGATTAGCCTCACCAGGCCAGTGTCCTCAGTACCGCTTCAGCCGTCTCTTTACCTTCCAGTAGCCCCACGATCGGCACATGCATTTCGACTTGCATGATGGATCCCCTATACCGAAAAATTGTCCCAAAAACCCGGGGGTCGCTGGGGTCCTCTGGAACACAAGTAGCGACCACAACCTCATCTACGTCCTGAATCATTCGCCCCTGCTCGACGAAAGACCAAACACACCCACCACGCACCCTGGGTTCAATGACTCCTCCTTCAAATACCCAAAATTCGATACGAGTCGTTGTAGCTACATGCTCAAAACCAACCCGCATAAGGCTGGTTTCCGATCCAGACTCAGCAACCCAACCTTCCAGTAAATCCACTGAAAAGCCATAGGTGTTGTCTCGAAATTTCCCATCGTGAACCAACCCGCTGGGGCCGGACAAAACCATTGAAGGCGCTTCAATGGTCGGCGACATATTTTCTGGAACCGGCGTCCGAGCAATACACCCAGCACACAGAAACAACACCAGGAACCTCACCCTCCCGCCTTTACGCCATCCAACGCACGCCGGTGAGCTGGGCCGCCCCACAAATCCTGAAACACCGCGCGCTCCACATCCGCCGCGGAATCGGGCTGTTCTCTACCAGCACGGAGGATTTGCAGCGCACCTTGCACCGCTTCTGATGGTCGCGCCAATATACGACCTATCCATTCACGAGCCGACACCTCTGCATCCCCTTGGGCGACCACCTCATCAACAAGCCCCAGTACAGCAGACTGCGCAGCCGTCATCTTTCGCGCACCAACCAGTACCGGCAGCGCAGCCCTGTGCCCCACTTTGCGCACCAACCGATGTCCACCGCCCCAACCTGGAGACACACCCAATGCTGCGTGGACAAAGCCAATCTGCGCATCATCCGCTGCGATCACCCAATCGGCGGCGGTCAAAAGTTCTGCACCTCCCCCCAACGCTGCACCTTCCACTGCAGCTACGATCACAGCATTCAGTGACGCCAGTCTATCCAAGGCACCCCCCATCACGGCCGGCATTCCGGCAGCAGCAGATGGGGTCATCAGGTGCGCCCGCACATCTTTTAGGTCACCACCTGCACAAAAGCCGGACCCCGGAGAACCTCGCAGCAACACCGCCGAGACATCCGCCTCTTCCAGTTTCTCCACCAAGGCAACAACGTCTGCCATCATGCCAACACTCATGGCATTTCTCGCATCCGGGTTGTCAAATGTGACCACTGCCAACCGATCCCGTACAGACAAGTCCACCCGTCCGCGCCCGCGGGGAAAGTCCTGCGGATTCCAGGTCATCCCTTGGTGCCCCAGTCAGCAGCCGCTTGATATGGGTTGATGTCACCAGCCTCCAGCCCCAACCTCAACGCAGCGTGTTCATCGCGCAGGGCATCAAGGGCATAGGAACGGGCGTCTTCTGACACCACATCCAAGAACGTGCGCACCCGACCCACCGCTCGACGACGGTCCCAAGCCGGACGACCCGGACCACAGCACCATTCCAAATGTGCCAATGCCGAATCCACAACCTCATCAATGCCGTCATTCTCGGTTGCAGAGCAGGTCGCGACTGGGATCGCCCAGTGAGAATCTGTCGATTGGAGTGGCATATCAAGATGTACCATCAACTCTAGGTTCCGCTGCAACGCATTGGCTCCGGGACGATCGGACTTGTTCACCACAAAAAGATCAGCAACTTCCAGCAATCCAGCCTTCATGGTTTGAACCACATCTCCACTCTCTGGGGTCAGCACCACCAAAACGGTATCGGCGACCTCCATTACAGCCAGTTCCGATTGACCCACCCCAACCGTTTCTACAATGATCAAGTCAAAGGAAGCTGCATCCAACAGATCAACCACCTGACCCGATGCTCGAGACAAGCCACCCAAGTGACCTCTGCTGGCCAAAGAACGAATAAATACATTCGGGTCTGTGGCATGACCTTCCATCCGCAGCCGGTCACCGAGAATCGCACCACCAGAAAAAGGACTCGATGGATCAACTGCCACCACTGCCACTTTCTCCCCACGGGTCCTTGCACGGGTAATTAATTTGTCTGTAAAAGTACTTTTTCCGGCACCCGGTGGACCTGTAATACCCAACACAAATGGTTTACCTGGCCCACCAATACGCCGCGGCGATAGCGACCCAATGGCTTCCAGTGTCCCGGTCGCACGGTCATCGATACGGGATATTGCACGCGCCAAAGAGCGCCTGTCCCCATCAACGGCTGCATCGAAGAGCGGGTCGCTCATGGATCCTCCAGTGGTGTCCCTAACCTCCCGAAGATATCAAGGAACTTGGAGGACACCATGCGCCAACTGATCATGACCACATTCTTTAGCCTCAGTCTATGCACGACGGGTTGCAGTAAACTCTTCTCAGACATCAGCGGTAAAGTAGATGGAAACAGCCTCAGCGAAGGAACGGCTTTCTGGGGTGGCCCATACGTCATCATCACGGATTCAGAAATGGAGTGCGATGACGTCTCTTGGGTTCAAGACCGATACAATGAAGACGGTGAAACCATTGGTACAGATGACACATTCAAAGCCCTTCAATTCACCTACTCCAGCCAAGAAGTAAAAGACGGGCCGGTCAGCATTGCCGCAAGAGACTCCGGCGCAACTGGCTGGTTCATTTCAAGTGATAGAGGGGATGCTGAAGTTTGGCAAGCCACCACGGGAAACATCGACATCACCTTGGACAAGAAAGATCGGGCCGAGGGAGAATTCGAAGTTGGCTTCGGCGACTCCGGCTCCCTGGAAGGTACGTTTCTGATTGAAAACTGCGTAAACCTAAAGCCCAGACACTGATGCTAGCCTGGGTGACCCTATTGATGTTCGCGTGTTCGCAGAACACCCCAACAACGCCATCCGCAGTCGCGCCATCGACGAACAGCCAGGCTGCAGCCACCCATTGGGAAATGATCGGACGGGTCACTCCAACAGTGAGCCAACACCCTGATGCGCCCCCTTTTGAGGGCGGAAAGGAATTGGTTGCAAGATGCCATGACCGACTTCCATGTGCTGCCGAACGTTGGAGATCAGAAAATGGTGAAGTGATGGATATTCTTCGACTGGCAGACAAGATTCACTTTCCCGATGGCAGAAAACCATGGCCAGCACGCTGGATGTCGATCAATGGAAGCCTTCGCCAATGCATCGGCGGCCCATTGAGCATACCGCCCACAGATGACCCACAGGGTATCCGAACACTGGAAACCACAGCAGACCAAGGCCGCTGGATCCTTCACTTGTCGGGGGAGAACTCGTGCGGCCTAAAAGGGACGATGTCACTGGATACCAACAAGGACAAAATCGACTTGTCTGCGCTTACATGCGAGGGCAAACGATGGAAAGAAGGCGGTCGAGAGTGTGTGCGCAAAAAGTTGGCTGCTATACCCAAATAAAATCACGAAAAGAAGCATTCAGATCATCGCTTCTCACTGGCGGCTCCAACATTGAACGTAGTGCTTCTCTCTGATCTGGGACTTCACTGTTCGCGTAAAGGCTCGCCAAGGCGATTTCTCTGCCAGGACAGATGGGGGAAAACGTCCCTCTACGACCCACTGCAACGACACCCAACTCGCCAAACGCAAGAAAAAGGCGACGCAAGCGCGTGTGCGTCAGTGGCGCCCATACCGGGTTCCATTCGCGCAAACGTTCCACCTTGGCAAGTGAAGAGTCCAGCCCTTTAAAGCCCAAGGATGCACCAACAGCCGCCAGCACCGACGGATCGGGGTCGGGAGCATCTGGGTGAATTGTACANTGGTACACCGCCTGGAGCGCGCCGCCATACGACTGTGTGATCCGCCATGCGTCGGAGTCCGATTCAAGCAAATGAATCTCATCAAAATGACACGCTTCTTCAATGGGCATCGACACCTGAACAGCATCCATCGCCTGAAGCGACTGGGCATCCACATGCAAACCACTATGAAGGAGGTCGCCAAGCCAAGCAGCCACCACACTGGGTGGACGGGCAATCCACACAGGGCCATCCACGGCAATATTTCTTCGGCCCACNCGAACGGCCACTACCTTGCCGTCCACAACCTTGAGGCCGCGGACATTCGCGCCGGAAATGATTTTTCCACCCGCCGCTTCAATCACTGAAATGGCATGTTCCAGTGCCGAACGCGGACCTCCGCCTGGCACCTGACCCGCCGTCGAGTATTCACTTGGATTGTGATGAACCCGAGCCACAGAGGAAGAGAGGNTGTCTCCGTCTGCTCCCCATCGACGAGAAGCATAGTTCTGGTAGGTGTGACGATATGCCGGAGCGCCCATCCTCCTCTCTACCCATTGCCGATACGTACGTTCTTCTTGCCCACCCCCCGTCAAGGGAATGAGCCCGTTTCGGGCGCGACGGCGGATAAAGTGTTGGCCCACCCCCTGCAGGGTTGATGCGTCAAACAACTGAGGAACCGCCATGAAGTCGAGGGGCAACCGATGCACTTTCTCACGCGCAGCGATGGCACGCACTAAATCAGGCGCCTCTACAACAGGCCCGATCACGGTTTCGGCAAATGCCCGAACATCCGAAGACACATGCAAACGGCCGTTGCCCTCAGGCAAATCAGGAAAATCTAAACCATGAGGTGTGTCGGTTGATTGGACAAGGCACACCTGTTCTCCGGTCGCAGCCCATGCCGCTGCCGCCCTAAGCCCGTCTGTTCCTGCGCCGATCACGACCCGCATGCTTTTATCCTCTGGCAATGTGCGCGTAAGATTTGCTGTACCTGATAGCAAATGCAGACACTGGAGATTCTATGACTACGGTTTACCGCAATCCAGTACCAACTGTNGACATCTTGATACTGATTAATGGCGGCGTCGTCCTTATTCGCAGGAAGAACCCCCCACTTGGCTGGGCGCTACCTGGGGGATTTATGGATGAAGGAGAAACCTGTGAAGCTGCGGCCATTCGCGAGGCCAAAGAAGAAACAGGCTTGGATGTTTGCCTAAAAGAACTGCTGTACGTTTATTCCGATCCTTCGCGGGATCCGAGAAAGCACACCATTACGATCGCATTCACAGCGACCGCTGTTGGCACCCCAGTGGGTATGGACGATGCGCTTGAAGCCCAGATCTTTCAACTCAATGAACTGCCATCAAACATTGTCTTCGATCACAGCAAGATCCTTTCTGACTACCAATATTTTCTAGAAACCGGAATCCGCCCTTCTCCCGTAGAACGTAAGAACTGAGTCTCCATGCTTTCGACTTCGCATCAACTCAAGTGGACCCACTTCCAAGGGAAGGTCATGCCCCGACCGATGTTCAATCACAAGAGTTGTACCGACGGCGCAAGCACCGGCCGCAACCCAATCCACAGGGTCGTCGTCATACGGGGGATCCAAAATGACCACATCCCATGTTCCAGAGGACATCACATTGCGGGCATCATCGACCCTCAGATCAAGCTTTACCCCCAACTGCTCAGCGGCAGTTTTTATCTGGTGNGCAGTNGANCGGTTGCGTTCNACAGTGGTGACGACCGCTCCCCGGCTCACAGCCTCGAATGTCAGAAGACCACTCCCGCCACACGCATCCAACACCGTGGTTTCTCCCAGATCCTGACCCAGCATAGAGAACAATGCCTCACGCACTCGCGACGACGTAGGGCGCACCCCACTCCGAACCTTACCTGGGACAACTCGCCCCCTCATATGACCACCCGTGATCCGCATACTTCGCCTTTAACAATCGGACACCACAATGAGTCGTGAAGCTTGGGAACACATCGTATGTACACACAAAGATGGCATCTACGAATCCCATTACCTCAAAGCAAATAGCCCCGATGGAACACAAGGTCTATGGATCAAACACAACTTACTCAGACCCCGAAAGAACGATGGGATCGGAGAGTTTTGGGTCATCTTGTTTGAGAAAGGTCGAACACCACAAGTAGCAAAACGCATTGTTTCATGGCCCCACCTGTCGCTGGACAACAAAAGCATCCGAATCCAAACACAGGGCATTTCCCTGCAACCATCTCATGCGGAAGGCAGCATTGCCGATATTGAGTGGAACTTGGAACTCACCGATTCAACTCCGCCTCTCCTCCATTTCCCTTGGGATTGGATGTATACGGCCGGGTTCCCAAAAAAGAAGGCCATTAGCCCTGCGCCCAATTTGCTCTTCAACGGCAGCATCACTGTGGGAGACACCAAAATCGAGATCAATGATTGGGTGGGATTGCGTGGTCACAACTGGGGAACAGAGCATGCCCACACCTATGCTTATGGAAACTGCCATATATGGAAGGACAAACAACAGCGCACAGTGGATGGCTTTAGCGCCAAGATACGAATGTTGGGGCTGATTCAATCCCCTTTCCTTTCAACCATTGTTTCTCGCAGCCCCGATGTACAACTAAACCGCCCAACTCATTGGCTGGGCGGAGCGCGTGTCACCCCGACTTCATGGGAGTTTAAACACGGGCCGCACTCTCTCAAAATGACGACCGAACTCTCTGACTATGTCGGTCTACGGTACGCACACCCAGACGGCAAAGAAAGCTACTGCTACAACACTAAATTCGCGAAGGTCGAATGGACTGTAGGAGCGGAGTTATTCACGAGTGAAATGGGGGAACTAGAAGTGCTTTTCCCTACACCCATCACCGGGGTCCCGCTGCATCCCAGCCCAGATTGGAGCCCTGAAAAAGGCGACTACGGTGGGTAAGTCGGCTAACGTTTGTTCATGAACAAAATCTTTTTACTGTCAATATTAATGGCTGGCTGTACCGGAAAGGCCACAGACACCGCTTCTCCGGTTGCAATCGAGGGTCCCACACACACCATATGGTCTGGCTGGAACCACACATGGGGCTTTCTTTCTCATCGCCTGTCATTGATTCAAGTCAAAGCTGGCGAAGGGGAAGAGGCAGAGTCTGGAATGGTGGGCGGCAGTTGGTCGACCGGTGAAACATGGTCGGATGATGTCAACTTTCGCATCCATCAGCAACACATCACGGGCAACGTGATCGAAGTCGAACATGGAGAGACATCTATGACGGTGGGTCCTGAAGGAGTCGCTACAGCCACATCCTTTGCCGACCGAGAAGATTTCCAACTCGTTGTACTCCGTGGTTTCGAAATCAATACCGACACAGAACAGTCTGAGGACTACCCTGAGGACTACGACCCAGCCCTTGGGTACACATCAAAGGGGTTCGGCATGAGTGTCGAACAAACAGGCGTTGGAGAAATTACAGCAACAGCCCACCTGCGCTGGGGAGGTCGTGATCGAGACGACATGAACAGCGCAATCCCTCATGCCCAAGCGGATGTAGTGGTGTACTGGAGTGCAATTTCGGGTCTTTCAAGCAGTGAAACCGTAACCTTTAGCGGACAACAGGATCTTGCCCACACACCGCCAAACAGCGAACAGTCAGGGCTAACCAGCGCCCTGGAGTGGAGCGGTCACGGGGTTTCCGCGATTCGCCGCTTCGACCTGCTGCTCGAAGATCAAGATGGTGGAGATGGCGGTGATTACATCCGAAGTGCAGGCACAGAAATCGAACCACAGCCAGACGGGACTGCGCCCGATACGATTGCTGCTGAAATCCTGACGACTTCTGCGATTGAATTGGGCACGATGCGCATGGAGTGCAGCGCTGATGCAGTCTGGATTCCGCTCGACCCATCCCGAAACGCAATCGAAGGGGTGACAATATCTGGCACACACGCAATTGGTCAGCACACAGTCACACAAAGTCTGTAATGTAAAAAAATGCGAACTATTTACGATGAAAGCGCATTACCAAAGACCACGCACCCCCCAAAGTACCCATAGTATGTGAACTCGCACGGGCGCGTGAGGTTGAAGAGGTACGTCCAAAACATTAGTCTGGGGGGCACAAACGGGAGACCCGTCCACCATGCGATCGCAAGCCCGCACAATGTTGTTTTTCACGATGCTGATCTCTGCAGCACTCACCCTCGGGTGGGTGGTGAGCGACAGTCATGCAGAAGACCAACCTGCAGAAGAAAGTTCTTCATTTGATCTACGTGAATTCATACCCGCGGGGCCATCTGGTGCCGACCCGTCGAAAGACGAGTTGTTTCCACTTCAGCCCTACGAGTTGATTCCTAAACTA
Source organism: Deltaproteobacteria bacterium (assembly GCA_002707085.1). Classification (GTDB taxonomy): domain Bacteria; phylum Myxococcota_A; class UBA796; order UBA796; family UBA796; genus UBA796. The sequence continues at coordinate 2,471 of PALY01000088.1, read as the reverse complement.
GAAGGCCAAGTGGCGTACGGCTCGGTGGAAAATGCACCGTTGCTGGAACAACCCATTGCCTACTCTCACAAACTGCACGCTGGTGAGCTGCAGATCAACTGTGAGTACTGTCATTCGGGCGCTCGACGCTCGATTCATGCAGGTGTCCCGGAAACGAACACGTGCATGAACTGCCACAAGAACATCAGCACGAAAGACAGACCTGAGCTTGAGAAGTTGGTCGAGTACTACGAGTCTGGGAAACCAATTCCTTGGCAGAAAGTGCATGACCTTCCAGACTTTGTTTACTTCAGTCACAAGCGGCACGTTCGCGGCGGCGTAAGCTGCCAAGAGTGCCACGGTGAAGTACAAGAAACGATGACAGTGGCCCAACGGGTCAACACCCTTGAAATGGGCTGGTGCCTCGATTGCCATCGAGATCACCCGAAAGTCGATGAGAACTACGGTGCGAGCGCAGAACTGCGCAGAGCCGAACTCAAAGACTGCCTCACCTGCCACAAGTAAACGAGACGGAAAAGTACAATGGCTGACTTGAACCGCCGCGATTTTTTAAAAGTATTGGGAATCTCTGGAACAGCATCGGCGTGTTCCATCGACCCTGTCACACCGATTGAGAAGGTGCTGCCCTATGTGGTGACTCCGGACCAAATCGTACCCGGTGTCGCCACCTGGTTCGCCACGCAATGTACCGCCTGCCCTTCAGGGTGTGGTGTGCTTGCGAAGAACCGAGAAGGTCGCATCATTATGCTTGAGGGGAACCCTGAGCACCCCACCAACAAAGGTTCTTTATGTTCTAAAGGCATGGTGGACCTGCAGGCGACATACAGCCCAGACCGCTTTTCTGGACCGGCCATCGCCGGACAAAGCAGCACATGGGAAGACGCCATCAGCGCTGTTGCTGGAGCAGTGAAGGCTGCACAAGCCAGCGGGAAACAGGTGGCCTGGATTGGCCGTGAACGCACAGGTGCCACAGCAGCGCTTACAGACCAGACAATGGCTGCACTACAAGCACCGGTTGTCCGGTGGGAGCCTTTGGGCAAGGAAGCCCTGCGTGCTGCGACCAAGACAGTGTTTGGCATCGACGGTATTCCCACCTATCTATTGGACCAAGCCCACACAGTGATCTCACTGGGAGCGGACTTCCTGAGTACATGGGGTGACCCCAGCCACGCTCTCGGATACGCCGACGGACGGGACCCAGACTTGTGCGGATTCGTTTCGAAGTTCTACGCAATTGAACCCAGACTTTCGAACACCAGTGTCAACGCTGATATTCACCTTTCCGCAGCGCCTGGAACAGAGGCTGGAGTTGCACTTGCCATTGCCAAACTCTTGGCTGACAAGAAAAACTACAGCGGACCCGCGAAGGCCCTGCTCGCAGATATTGATGTAGAAGCCAACATCAGCACTGCTGGTGTCAGCATGGAACGAATCACCGCATTGGTGGATGAGTTGAACTACAACACCAGCATCGTCATGCCTGGTGGAACGACGACCATCAATGAAGAAGCAACCGCTGTTGCCTCTCTCATCTTGAACGAAGTCGCTGGCAACATCGGCAGCAGCCTCGTCTTTGGACAGGTACAAAACCTGGCAGGCATTTCCAACTACGCGGATGTGAATGCCGTGTTGGCCAACGCAGACAAGATTGGTGTGCTGTTCGTTGACGAACTCGACGTTGTATTCTCGACCCCCGGAAGTGCAGCCAGTGAAGCCCTGGCAAAAGTGGGTCAAGTCGTTGCCTTCGCTAATGAACCCAACGAATCACTGACCCAAAACGCCATTGTACTGCCCCCCGGCACGACACTGGAGAACTGGGGAGACAACGAATCGGTGGTGGGACGTCACACGCTCCAACAACCAGCCATGAAGCGCCTTCAAGACACCATGAGTACAGGTGATGTCCTGCTTGCTCTTTGGAAAGCATTGGGCGGACGGGGTGAAGAAGAACCCCTGGCTGCGGACTTCCGTACGTTCCTTCAAGACTGGTGGAAAGAGAACGTCTTTCCAAAAAGTGACTCAAGTGATTGGGACTCATTTTGGCGTTCATCTGTTCAGACCGGTGGTTACTTTACGACCGTTGAAAGCATCACGCCTACGTTCAACCCAGCAACTGCACTTCCTGACGCTGGAACAGCGCCGGGTGAAGTCACGTTGAGCCTATTCCCACACCACATCCTATACGATGGCCGTCATGCGAACCGCCCCTGGGCCCACGAAATGCCAGAGCCTGTATCTGGAAACGTCTGGGGAACCTGGGCCGAAATCAGTGTCGCGACAGCCAAGAATCTTGGACTTGAAGATGGCGATGCCGTTCGCCTGACCACAGAAGCGGGTTCGATTGATGTCGGCTACTTCGCCTCGCCTGGAATCCGCGACGATGTCGTGGCGGTAGTCATGGGTAACGGTCACGAAGGTGCTGGCCGGTATGCAGATCTGACAGGGTCCAACCCCGTCAAACTCTTGTCGTC
>PALY01000087.1 GCA_002707085.1 Deltaproteobacteria bacterium | reverse complement strand
TGGGCGGGCGCCAGCTGGCCCGGTTCTGGATGGCCTTACGATCAAATCGCTTCCCGATAAAAGCCAGTACGGCAGCATTCGGCGGTGGGGCTCCGTGGGCTTCATGGTGGGCGCTGTGGGGGTGGGCTGGCTTGTGGATCATACAGGGGTAGGACCGCTGGAGTTTGCGGCTTTTGCAACCGCTTGCTTTATGGTTTTGACGTGGCTGATGCCGACTACGGATTCGCTGGAAAGGGTGGCGATACTCCCAGCCCTCCGAGAGCTTTCGCGTGACCCTTGTGTACCTTGGCTTATGGCTGGAGCGGCTTTTCATTTTGCACCGCATGTTGGAAACACCTCTTTCATGGCGGTTCATATCGACAATCTTGGGCATGGTGCGGTTTGGACGGGCGTGGCCATTGCTGCAGGGGTGACACTGGAAGTCCTGTTGATGGGTCGATCTCGAGTAATTTTGGATAGAATTGGGAGTCGGCGACTTCTACTTTTTGCAGTCAGCATGTCGATACCCAGATGGATTTTGATGTGTCTGGTGACCGATCCTTTGGCGATTGTGGGGGTCAATGTGCTGCACGGCATCACCTTTGGTTTGTTTTGGATTGCAGGTGTTGCTCTGATTGGAGAAAAGGCGCCTGAGAGAATCGCGACGAGCGCTTTGGGTTTGTTTGCGGCTGCCGTGGGGGGAGTGGGCAGCACCATCGGTATGGTCGGTTCGAGTGTCGTAGAGGAACTGTGGGGCACCATCGCCATCTACCAACTCTCTGCTGTTTGTGCGGTTGTGGGCCTTGTGTGTTCCATCATGGCAGTGAGAAAATCATGAGTGTTGTGCTTGGGGCTTCACAGGATTGGATAGCGCTCAACAAGCCTGCGGGTATTCCCGTATTTCCTCCACACGCTGATCCTGAAGGAGACTGTTTGTTGGCCCGTTGGCGAGGCGAACAGGGTCACAGTGACGACCATGCTTGGCCAGACGGCTTTGATGGAGGCATTGCCCATCGTTTGGATGGGTCTACTTCAGGACTGGTGTTGGCAGCGCAAAGCCCGGCCGCATTGGTGAGAATTCGGGCCATGTTTCGGAATGGCGACTTGTCGAAACGGTATGTCTTTGTTTCGGCTGGCGATGTGCCTTGGGATAAGCACGTGGTCGAAAAACCCATTGCTCACGACAAACGTAGACGAAGTCGCATGATCGTTCAGCGCGGTAAGTCCACACCTCATCGGGGGCGTTGGTACACCGCGCATACTTCCTTTCGGAGATTGGCGAACATTTCGGACACTGTTTTTTTGTGGGAGGCAGTCATCACAACGGGTGTGATGCACCAGATTCGTGTTCATGCGGCGTCGGTTGGAATCCCGCTTCGTGGAGATAAGCACTACGGAGGGGGTACCCCTACGGACGCCTCGATCCCATTTTTGCTCCACCATATCGGCATGACGGGACCCGGTTTTGTGCCTCCCGAAGCTTCAGTCCCCGACTTCTGGCCCATACCAGAGTAGGCTTAGCGGATGGGTTGGTTTGAACGACAGTTGAATGGCCGCGAGCCAGAAGAGTTTGAAAAGGAACTGGGTCGGTATTTGCGAGCAGCAGGTGTTGATAAGGCCTTTCAGCGGCTGTGCGGGCCTTACGGTGTTCGTCGGTTCGTGATTCGCTTTGAAAAGCAGGGTGAGCAAACACGATTGACGGAGTTGGAAACCCACGCGCTTCCTTTTGGTGGTGGCCCGCCCGATCCCCGTGGAGCAGAAGAGGGCATAGGCGCCCTTGAAATCGCTTTGGATAGGCTGTGTAGAAACATGGCCACTGGGCCGGAGTGGACATCGGGAGCTGTGGCCGTGATCCGAGACGCCGAAGACAACATTGAGTTGTTGCCTTTGTTTGATGAAGATGCCGCCAATGCGTCCCTCGCAGATTTAGACGTACCTGGACCTCCCGGTCATCCGTTGGAGGGGCCTGAGTATAAGAATCGAGTCGCCTCTGAGGAGGCGGGTATGGCGCAGATTCATGCAGAAACCAGCCGGCGGCGTGGAAGCTGGAATGGCTGGAGTATCGGCGATGATGATCGGGTTTTGGTGCTGGACCATGGCAATGGAGTCACACGTCACAAATTTCAGGTTTTGGGCACGTTCCATCCCGATACAGGCCGATATGCGTGGGCGACGAATGAACCGTTGTTTCCCGATGCTGTGTGCGAGAAAGAGTCGTTTTCTGCGACCTTGGATGCAGTCATGGAACTTGGGATGCTGACCACCGTTCGGTTGGGTGCGCAATGGTTGTTTCTTGAAACCTATGGTGAGGGAGATGACATTGTGCTGGGGGCAGTCTGGGCCTGAGGCTTTCTGCGCCGCAACAATGCGATGAGTGACAAGTACGCCCACCAAGGGGCTGTGGGTTGTCCAGCGCTACAGCCGCATCCTGCTTTTTGCTCGGACGGTAGCCCAGAGTCTTCCAACAAAATGTCTGCTGTGTCCTGAACTTCATTTTCCCCTAAGGTCAGGCGAACAGTGGACCACCCTTGGATATCGGGCCTGGGTTGTTGGTTTGGTTCAGGCCACCCAGGTCGTTCTCGTTCACCATTTTTTGCGATGGCAACGGCCAGTAGCTCGACGGTTTGCCCTGGGCTGCCGCCGCTGGTGTAAACCAGAGAGTCCTCGTCGCTTTCTGACACCCGTGTGCCGTCTATGTACAAACGAATCTCGTTGATCCCGTCTGGGTGTGTGGCGTGAACTGTAAAGGGTTGATTGGCTGGATGTTCATCGGTTGCATCGATTGTCACCAAGGGACGCTCTGCCCACGGACTTGCCAGTGGGTCGCCCAGCAGGATGTTCTGCCAATACAGATATCGCTGGGTAAATAGCGCACTTTCAATCATGCCATACCCAAAGGTTTGTAGAAGAAAGAGGCCCGCTCCTACAAAGCTGTTGTTGAGTGGTTCGTTTGTTGTTCCATGGACGCCAGTGGCACCCGAACGGACGAACCGGGCAATGGATGTTTGCATTTCCGACTCAGGGCATGCGGAACCATCTTCGCTGCACCAAAAGTTTTGAGGAACGGCACCGTATGAAGTCAGATTGCACGCAAATGCTCCGGGCGCCCACTCGTGTCCATCCAAACCTGTTTGTAGCGATGTAGTTCCGGTCATGAAGCCAGCGAGGCTCTCTCCGCTTAGTTCACCATCAAATGGGGAGACCCATTCCGCTTCGAATCCCGCTTCTGCCAGATGTTGAATGGTGAAATGACATTCAGGGTCGCGAGCCCCACGGGCTGAATCTGCGGCTTCCATGCAGATGATGGGTGCGGTGGGAAAAGTTCCATCTGCCGCAGTACCTCTATCCACCAGATCCCTTGCGTCATCGTAATCGAAGCCATCTAATCGACTGACCAAAAACAGGTTTTCGCTAAAGTCCCATGTAAACCATTCAGCGGCCTGTTCTCTTTTGAAAGAACGAGGTTGGGTACTTTGCGATACGATTTGAGCAGCCGTTGAATAATGGATCATGTAGGGGTTGCTCAGCTCAAAGCTACTTTGATCGCCATCGCCGACAAACATGGGATTGCGGACCGAGGCGTAGTGGAGTCCATCACTGGTGGAGTGGCCAAGGCCTGCCAGCATTTCTGTGCCTCCACGGCGGGAAGTGTTGGCAATTTGGAGCATGGCTTGAAGGCTGGTCGAAAAACCATCATCCAGTTCCACTCTGTACGGTAGGCCGCGAACGATCACCAAGATATCGATTTCATCGGGTTGCGGGAGCGTGGATAGACAATCGTTGAGCGCACCAAGGACGTTGGTGTCGTAATCTTCAAATGTTGTCACTTGATCGGTTGGCCAGTAACCGAACACAGGACACAACTGGTTGGCGGGAATATCGCGGCTCACCATGTAATGATTTGCGATATCCAGCGAAGGATCGTTCTCTGCATTGTAGAGAACTAAAACGTTGGCTGGGCCGCCTCCTGCATGGGCATGTGAGCCACTCAAGAGTGGTGCGATGAGCAGTAAGTAGGGCCTCATTTGTTGAGTCTACACTGTTCACGCTCAATTAGAGGGGTGCGCATTTCCTGGTAACCCCATAAGGACCGCGCAATTCGCTTATGGAGAAGCTCATGCGATATGGCGCGATTTGGGTAGCGGTAATGTTGGTCATTACGGCTTGTAAGAATGATTCGACCGAAAAGGTTTCGACTTCGTACACACCTCAGGGTGTCGTTGTTGCAAGTGCGGGAGGCTACGAAGCTCGCATAGAGGCAGCCAGCGAACAGGTACCAACAGAGAAGGTCAGTGCAGCAGCACTGTCTCGTATTACCAAGAATGGTGGTCAGGTTCTTATCGACATTCCAGAAAAAGTGTCTGGACTTCCGGAAACCATCAATGTTTCTAACTTGACGGCAGACGCGGATGTGAAGGCTGTGCTAATGGGCCTAGATGAGGCAGCTGCAGCGGCGCTTTTGTCCAGCAAGGGTGTACGTACGGTTGTAATGCACAGCAAGGTCACTCCCAGCGTGGACCGCGGGAGACGCGTATTGTCGCGTTTGTACCATCACGATCAGTTGCTGTACTTTCAACTTTTTCGGGTTGGTGAAGGACTGTACTACTACCGGGTGCTGGACAAGCCTGTGTNCTTCAATCCAAATCTTGCGAAATCTGCGATGGCCTACATTCGCGACCGTCTGAAAGGAAAAGCTCAATCACCCATCCCCGATATGAAAGCCCCGATGGGTCAATGGTCTTTTGTGGCCACATTGCGTGGGCAGGGCCGAGAATTGGCTGTGGCTTTTGCTCAGGACCGCAAGTTGGGTGGAGCGATCGAAGAATTGGTTCAAGATCTGGAACGCCTGCATCGCCGTCGTGTCGAGTACATGGGCTTCCCTCCACTTAAGGATCACATCGATGATCTCAAATTGGAGCTGCAACTGGTGACCGAACGGGCCTACATCGAGCCTCGGGATGACGAGTTCTTGTCTGAATTCTGGGAACTGGGGATCGATGGTGCCTTCATGTTGACCAAGGACAAAAAGTCGCGCGGTGTCTTGCNCGGCGCGGTGTCCTACACTCGGGCGATCAATCGTATCGACAAGTTCCTCAAGGCTGCGGCCAAGCAGGGCAAGATGCCTTTCCGTCGTCCTTGGCGTGAAGAAGGCAGCTGGTTGGAAAGTTTCCGGACGATTCATTTTGCAGAGAACGATAAGGGCGGCATCACACGGCTCTTCCGNGGCGTAAAGATTGTTTCGATGAAGCAGGTCACCCAGGCATCGGTTCGGCAGGGCGTCGTCAGTGCGGGTGAATGGTATCTGTCGAATATCCAGCCCAATGGTCAAGTGGTGTACAAGTTCTGGCCGGAAGAGAATCGTTATTCCAACGAGTACAACTTCGTGCGCCACACACTGTCCACATGGAACCTTGTGCAGGCATGGGAGATGGAACAGCGGCCCGAATTCCTAGAGGGCGCACGGCGCGCACTGGATTGGTCGAATGAACATCTTGAATATGAAGACAACGATACTTTTGGTCGGATGGCATTTTATCGCTTCAACAACAATGTGAAGCTGGGTTCCGTTGTGATCAACATTCTGGGTATTGTTGATCTGGCTCGGGCCACGGGTTCGGATGAGTTCGATCCCCTGTTGAAGCAGTTGGGTAATTTCACCAAGTTTATGGGGCAGGAAAACGGTAAGTACCTTGGCTACTACGTTGAAAAAGGTCATCCATACCACGGGCAAACGAATGATATTGTCCCTGGGGAAGCGGCCTTGGCTCTTGTGTATTTGGCCGAGTATTTCGATGATGATGAGTGGATCAAACCGCTCGATAAGTATTGGGAATACTACATGCCCTTGTTCCGTGAGCGGGCCGCAAAGGCCAACAAAAGCGCACCTTGGCCCATCCATATTTATGACAATGACACACGGCTTTCATTGGTGCAGATGGGACCTTGGACCGTCATGGCTGCGAATGCTTACCATCGCAGAACAGGCAATGAAGAGATTGCCCGTTTCGGTCTGGAGGTGGCTCGCTGGATGATCGATACCTACCAGTGGGATTCAAGCCGCGCGCCGTGGCCAGATTACGTGGGTGGGTACTACAAGCTTCCTACTGAGCTTCCAGCGATGCAGGCATTCTGCTACGCGGAAGGTACCGCTGCTGCATACCAATTGGCCATTCGGGCGGTTCCAGAAGAGGTGGAGTATTTTGAGGTCGCCACGCGTGAATCCATGCGTTTAGGTCTGGCAATGCAGTACACCGACGACGATATATATGCCTTTTCACGGCCACTTCAGGTGCGTGGAGGAATTCGTTACGCGCTTAATGAGACCAAAGTTCGGATTGATTATGTCCACCATGGCTTGAGCGCGATGTATCAGTATTACCGCGGCTCGGAAATGGACCCGAAACTGCCTGAAGGCGTGAAAAGTCCGGACCAGGAAGGAGTGATTCCTTTCAACACGGGTACGCTATAGGCGAACGACTGCTACAGTCTCAACATAGATGAACGACTTGCTCGCCAGATTCAAACAATGGTGGATTGCGACGATTTGGTTCGTAGCGTGTACCTGTGTGTTGACCTGGCCTACACTTCTCCATCCCGCAACCGCACCCATCGGCAGCCCAAAGGGTGATGGGATGAAGCACCTATGGACGCTTTGGTGGATGCGCGCCAGCGTTTGGCGAGAAGGCAAATTCCCATTTGAAACCCAACTGGTGAACTGGCCGGNGGGTATGGATTTATACCCAATCGAGCCATTGAATGGGCTGATATCCATTGTTTTTCCGTTCATTGATGTTGTGTTGCTCGCAAATTTACTGGTGATGGCCAACCTGTTTGCTACGGGGATGGTGGGCTGTTGGTTTGGTCGTGTCATCACCGGCGGCAATCGGCTGGCTGGATTGGCTGCTGGAACAGTTCTTGTGAGTTCCAGTGTGACCGCATTTTTTGTGAATGTGGGTGTAGGCGAGTTGACACACCTTTGGTGGCTGCCTTTGGGTTTGGGTTTGTTGGTGAAAGCCATCCGTGAGCCGACTTGGCGTCGATGGACATGGGTCAGTCTATCGATGGTGGGTGCAGTTCTTTCGTGCTTTTACTTGGGTTTTTTCTTGGGTATTGCCGTAGGGGTCATCTGTTTATGGACCTTGTGTGTCCAATCCGAGCGAATCAAGCAGTTGCAGAAAATGACCTATGCCGCCGGTCTTTTACTGGTCATCATTGTGCCGATCAGTCAAGTGTTTGCCCAAAGCTATGCCGCACCCAGCTTTGAGCGGGACACAGCTTTCGTCCATGTGTTTTCGGAAAAAGGACAACAGGTCACAGATACCTTGGGGAGCCGTTTGGACCCAACGCAGTTGTTTGCGATGGGGCGAAGGCCTACGACCGAACATGAGCAAGGCTATGGGGGTGGACGCTACTTGGGGATCATTGTCTGCGTGTTGTCTTTGGTGGGCTTGGTCCGCCGTCCTCGGGAGGCCTTGCCCTGGCTGCTTGTGTCGTTGATGGCCATTTGGCTTGCGCTGGGGAGCTATTTGACCATTGGTGGTGAAGAATGGAGTATGGCGGCCTCAGGAGCGCGCGCCCGACTGCCGATGCTTTGGGTGAATCGGATCTTGGAACTGGTGGCTGAACCCGTCAATTTTCCAGTTCGTTTTCTGGCCTTGGCCGTCATGGCCCAAGCTGCGCTTGTGGCGTTGGCCGTCGATCGTGGCTGGGGGAAATGGCTGCTCGTTTTTGTGCCGGTGGCTGCCCTGGAAATCGGTGTTTACCAACTCATTCAATGGCCTTGGCCTACGCTTCAGATGCCGGACACTTCGGCTTTGGACAAGCTTGCGGATCATCCTGGGCGTGCCGTCTTGGATGTGTCTTTGACCTTGCAGGCAGATGCTTCGAATCGGAGTTTGGCACTTGCGGGTCAGATGTCACACCAGCACCCTACAAACACCGTGCCTTTGGAACGAATCGAATTTTTTGCACGGGATGGGTATGTCTTGGCGAGATCCATGCACCTCATCGATGACATCAACGGGTTGTTTTATCACGAAGATCCACGCGGAATGATGGACGATTATCGGGAAGATCTGACCATGTTGAAAGAGCAAGGTTTCGATATCATTTTGCTTTCCACCAAGGAGGGGAAGCGAAACATCCCGGACAGGGCATTCAAGTCTCTGCGGCGGCTATGTGGTGTACCCATTGCCAGTGGTAAAGGAGGNGTGGCCTGGGCGATACCCGATGTGAANCCTGCGCCNACTCAGCGAGAATTGGAGGTTTGGCGAGCCAACTTGAAACAGCGTGTTTCTGATTGGGAGAAAAAGCTTCAACCCATGAAACCGGGTCCGTAGACTCCGGTGNTCGCCGCTACTTGCTGGTGTTTTGTTGTCTGAAGGTCTCGATGAGTGGATCGCCGTCCCAGTGACCTGAAGCCACCATGCGTCGTTGAACTCCCATGTCGAGTTGTCTCCACATGGGTTCTGGAATGCCCTGACCTGCCCACCAACAATGGAACTCCTCAGCATTTTTATCTCGCAGGAAGTCGATGGCCCCTGTGTGGACTGCAATATCAAGGTTTGAATCCACGACTCGAACCCCATTTAGTTGCGTGAACTCTCCTTCATGTGCCTTCGCCGACCGGCCGTTGGCTTTTTTTCTTGCCTTGGAGAAGTCGAACCAAATGTTGTCGTTTGCCAACCCCAAGCGTGCCAAGTCTTCAGACAGTTGAGTGTGGATCACACGCCGAAGCGTTTCTCCCCATGGCTTGAGAACTTTGTAATCTTTTCCTTTGTCGGACGGATGTGGCCCCGGTGTGGGACGGGCATACACCGGCGGAGGTTCGTTTGCTTCAGGCGGTTCACTATTGGGATCCAAGAAGTCCGATAGACGGTCTTTGGCCATCATTCCAACAGTGACGCGTGTGGATTGGGGGATGACCGAAACATCGCCTGGAGGCAGTGGTTTGTAGATGGTGCGCCCCTTTCCGGCTGCACGCCATGGTACGAGCATGGCCTCCAAGTCTCTTCCACTGATGATTTCGGGGCCGCCAACACAAACTTGTCGCCCGGGGACGGATGTTGGCAGGTAGTCGAGTACCATTTTGGCTACATCGCGGCGCGATATGGGAGAGTATCGGCTGGATGGTCGAATCTTGTGGGGACGTCCGCCGTCTGGCGGCCGCACATGGCCATCGATGATTTCGTCGATATACGAACTGACCCGAAAGACAGTCCATGGAGCGTCAAGTGCCCGTACACCACGGTCTAAATGGAAGGCTTTTCGGTTTAAAGAATTGGGAGACCAGCGAAATGCTCCCATCACCGACAGATAAATGATGCTTTTTGCTCCACACTCTTTTCCCGCACGGACAATGTTCGGCGCAGACTCCTCACCATAGATTGGTGTGCCTGGTCCGCCGGTTCTGGGGTCCACACAAATGATGATTTCGGTGGCACCTTCTAATGCTGGGGGAAGCTGTTCGTAGTGGTCAGGATTTGCATAGCAAATGTGCTGCACATCGATGATGGCGTCCAAGTTTCGAGCATCTCTGTCGTCCCGAACCACAGCACGAACTTCGATGTTTCTGCGCTGCGCTTCTTGGATTAGCTCCAGTCCTGTACGCCCATTTGCGCCGACGATAACCAACATGGATTTGTCTCCTCACGATGATGGTAACCGATGTTAGGATGAGGTTGGGCGCGCAGTCTGTCGAGCATTGGGCTAAATTGGGGTTTGTCATGCCTAAGAAGTTGCGAATCGCCATCATTAGTCTGTACGCCTTGGAGAACAATGGTGTGCGTCATGTCTCTACGCCTTTGCGTGAGGCGGGCTATTCGGTGACGGAAATTTACTTCAAAGATTGGGTCAACAATCGGTTTCCATGGCCTGAAGAAGAAGAAGTACAAGCGCTAATCCAACTGTTGCGCGAACGGCAGATAGATTTCGTAGGCTTTTCTGTGCGTGCCAGCGCATTTCATCGGATGGCGAAATATTTGACTGAGCGGGTCCGCCATGCGCTCAAGTTGCCCATTCTTTGGGGAGGGATGCATCCGACATTTCTTCCTGAGCGGTGCATCGATATTGCCGACTTTATTGCTGTTGGTGAAGTTGACCATGCTGTTGTTGACTTTTTCGATACGGTCGAGCGGGGGGAAGTCCCCAGAAATTGTCCCGGCTTCTGGATGAGAGAAGGGAGTGAGGTGTATCGAAATGACATCGCATCTCTTGTAGAACTCGACGATATTCCATTCCGAGACTTTCATACCCAAGACGATAAGTTCCACATTGACGGTGGCTCCATTACTGGAGGAGATCCGTTCATCTCAAACCCTGAGTACACCCTATTGGCCAGCCGAGGGTGTCCATATTGGACGTGTACATTTTGTTCGAACACGCTGACGAAGCCTCTGTACGACGGAAAAGGAAAGAAATTTCGTATTCGATCTGTGGAGCACATCATCCAAGAGATGGAGTATGCGAAGGAGCTGTGTACCAACATCAAAGTGGTTCGTTTCGATGATGAGGTGTTTCCAATCCGCAAAGATTGGGTGGCTGAGTTTAAAGAGAAATGGCCGAAGAGGGTTGGGATTCCATTTGAAGTTTTGGTGGACCCCAGAATGGTGGCCCACGGACCATTGCAACACCTGAAAGAGGCTGGATTGCGTGGTGTTTGTATGGGAATTCAGGCATCTGAGCGGGTGAACCAAGAATTCTACAATCGAAATACGACCAACGATCAAATTCGCAACGCGCAGTCCATTTTCCGACGATTGGATATCCAGTCCAACCTTCAAGTCATTTGGGACGATCCGGCGAGCCAAGAAGAAGACAAGGATGAAGTTTTTCGTCTGATCATGGATTTGGAACGGCCGTTTAATTTGTATCTGTTTGGTTTGACCATTTACCCCAATACGCACTTGGCTAGACGCTTGCTACGGGAGGGGTTGATCACCGAAAAAGACGTTGAAGGTGTGGGAACACACGCTTTTGAACAGTTTCGAGTCGATTTGAACTACCCACGTCCAAAGGCGGATCAGCGTTGGCTGGCCCTGATGGTGCTGGCAAACAAACCATTCTTGTCGAAGGAATTTGTTTGGAAGTTGTATGAGTCAGAGCGGTTTAAACGCGATCCAAAACCGCTCACGCATATGGCGCAAGCATCCAATCTGGCGCATATGGCCGGGTTCGTCGGAAAAATGGCGCTGCGTGGAGAGGTCACGCCTCTACTCATTAAGCGTTGGGTGAATCCACAAAGCCTGGTGACAATGTGATGGATAGGGCGCAGCTGAAGCGGCGCGCTCGGGCATGGCGGAACGTCGCGACATCAGCTGCGATGGCTCGGGTAGATCCTCAATGGGTGCCGCGGCCTCATGCTGGCCACATTATTTTGACCTACAAATGCAACCTGAAGTGTGGTGGATGTCCCAGCTGGCAGGTCAGGGACCACAACGACCTCACGGCCCAAGAATACCGCACCCTGTTCCGTCAACTCACCAGTTTAGATTTGGTGAAAGTACTGGGGGGAGAGCCGTTTGTTCGCCGTGACATCGTAGAAATCTTGAGTGATGTGCGAGACATCGTTGACCCTTATGTGATGCAACTGACCACCAATGGGATGTTGACGGACAGAACCGTTGCGGGCATCAAGGCGATTGCTTGGCCTGGCTTGCAATTAAGGATTTCCGTGGATGGTTTGGAGAAGACCCACGACAGGATGCGTGGGGTTGAAGGTGGATGGCAAAAAGTCACTCGAACTGTCGCTGCGGTTGCCGAACTTAAGGCTCAATATGGCTTTAAATTCGGAATTAATTTTGCCATAACGGACGAGAGTCTGGATGAAGTCGACGCCATGTTGGAGTATGCGCAGTCGATGGGAGCGGATCTCATACCCGGTGTAAATGTCGATCCATTCTTAGTGGGTACGAAACCTCCAGAGGTGCAGCAGCAACAGGTCATCATGTTGACCCAAAAGCAGCGTGCATTGGAGGTGATGACTCAGGCTCAAATCGGTACACGGGAACAGCTGCCGGGTCTCGATCGTATACTCGGACGTTGGTTTACGAAAAGTACCTACCGGCAGCATCTTGAAAACGAAGTGCATGAGTTCCCATGCCGTGAACTAAAAGATCTCTTGTATCTATTGCCCAATGGCGATGTGGTTCGGTGTGGCATGGATCATGAACCGATTGGCAACGTACGTGAGCAGAGTTTTGATGAGATCTGGTTTGGTTCGAATATTGAGAAATATCGGAAGAAGGTGGATGATTGCCCAGGCTGTATGCAGTCGAGTGTGCAGATTATGAGCCGAATCTATGGCGGCTGTCTTACGGCTTGAGTCGTTGTTTCTGGTAGATGCGAACATTTAAGTATGCGGCTTGGTTGCGAATTCGATTAGCAATTGAACATGACTTCTTTGGCTGAACGATTGTACGCGGCAACGGATGATCCGCTAGCGCGACAACTGGTGCCTGTGTTGTGCCGCCCGACGGGGATTACATCCGCCGGGTATCCCTTTCTGGAAGGAGAAGCGTATTCGATACTTCGTGATCACATTCCTCATGTGNTGGGGATGGGTCAAAATGTATGGACGATCTTGGAACAGTTTTCTGCTTTGCTCGATGGTGTCGATGAGGATGTACGACATCACTTTGTGCAGAGTCGTCGGGTTGTCCAGCAAGTCATTCGTACGGCTTCGATTACGGCACCTCCAGCATTGTGGCTGATGCGATTCGTTGTTGGCGCCTTGCAAGAGGTGGGGATCGTGGATCGCCTGCTTGCGGGTGAACAAATAGATTTGAAGGCAGAGGGTTTGGACTCAAGAGAACTCGATACAGATCTCTCGTTTCTTTCTGTGATGGGCGTATTGGAACGCCATGACGACGCATTTACCATGGCAGAACATGCCGAGGCCCGTCGTATACTGGAGGGGGTTTCGACCCTTGGCTCTCAGGAGCCGGTGGATGCTGCCGTTCATTGGACTCAGGTGTTTTTGGGGAACGACATCGATCCCGCCACCCGGAAGGCATTGCTGGCGATGGCCGACGGGTTGTCGCCTCGGACTGATGTCGAACAGACTCACTGGTATCCATCGCTTGAGGAGGTACAATTGGGCTACCGTTTGGTGCCGGTGGTCATTGGTATGGCTGCCGCTGAACGGATCCAAGTGGCACTTAGGGGCAGCCTGTGCCCACTCGATCTTGCACCCACCGATGGTGAATTGGGCCAAGTGGCCATTGATATCCTTACGGTGTGTGGCGCATTGAAGATCGTTCCAGGGCTTGATGAGTGGGTGGCAACCCCATTGGGAAGAAGGTTGCTTGAACGGGGACCTGGGCCGTTTGGCATCATTGAGGCTTACCACCCGTACATGCGACATGCAGTCACGATTTTGAGAGGTGGAAGGGGAACCATTCATCTGAGTCGGTCAGCGAATATTGCGGCAAGTCAGCGTGCGAATCGCGAAAGCTTTCGGCGGGCGAATGATTCGTTGGACGCTTTTTGTGCCGATACCGGATTTAGGTACAGCGTGTTTATTGAACATGCTCTGGGGAGGGGAGAGGCCACTCGACAGCGTTTCGTCCGTTCGGGAGACGAGGCGATACAGTTTGTTGGCGCGGATCTTGAAGATCCGGCAATCGATGCTGCGATGGCTGAACGGGATGCTGGAGTATTGCCCGAAGATATGGTGTTTGTTCGCAATGCCGATATTGCCCAGCCACACATTTTATTGGATGCCCTTCGGGCGGAGGGCATTGATAGCCGGGGCGCTGTGATGGTGGTTGGCAATGGGTTTCATGAAATCCGCAATGCGACCGATCAAAAGGTGGTGGATGTTTTGCGTCTGTACCAAGAGGCGGGCATCGTGTTGGTTTTCACTGAGGAAACNGCACTCTCTATCCGTGACCAGCAGGCTACGGGTTGGAACACGTACCACCCAGCTTTTCGCTATGTGCATGAAAAATCGGGTCAGGGTTTGCGGCCGGCCGAGAAGCGAGTTTCAGATCCGGATGATCCNATGCCGATGAGTTGGACCGAATGCTGTAGTCGTGCGGGCTACATNCGAATGGAGCGCTATTGCAAACCGGGTCGAACCATCTACCCGTGCCCGCCTCCAAGTGGTCGCAACCCATCCACATACATGAACTACTTTTTTGTTCCTGCAGAGCGGGCCGAAAGTCTGGGCTTGTCAGGATGATGGGCAGTTTGCCTGGATCTAAGTAGCCGGTGTTTTCCAGGCTGCGTGAAAGTGGTGAACGGGGCCAATCCCATTTCCAACGGATAGCTGTTCCGCATATTGGATGGCACGAGCGATGTACTTCTTGCTCGCTGTCACCGCATCGATGATGGATAGGCCTTGCCCAAGATGAGCGGCGATAGCGGATGAAAGGGTACACCCCGTCCCATGGGTATGCCGGGTGGTAAAACGCTGACTGTGTAGCCATTTTTCTGCTGTTGAAGTGAGTAGAAAATCAGGGGACTGGTCACCTTTGAGGTGACCTCCTTTGAGGAGAACGGCTTCGCACCCAAGCTTCATGAGTTCTTTTGCAGCACGTGGCATATCGTCAGCACCGTGGATGGGCGTACCGGTCAACGCGGTCGCTTCCGGTAGGTTTGGGGTAATGATTGTGGCCAGGGGTAGCAGACGTTCGCGGAGTGCTTCCACGGCATCTTCCTGTAGAAGAGCATCACCTGATTTTGCCACCATGACGGGGTCGACAACAACCGGACCCGAGTAGTTGTCATGGAGTCTTTTTGCGACTGTTTCCACCACATCGGCAGCGCCCAACATTCCGATCTTGACGGCATCTACACGCACATCGCTGAGGATGGCATCAAGTTGTTTGTCAATAAAATTGGTGGAAGGCATCTCGATGGCATGGACGCCTTGAGTATTTTGAGCCGTGAGGCCTGAAATTACTGCCATTCCATAGGTTCCAAGTGCACTAAAGGTTTTAAGGTCAGCTTGGATCCCAGCGCCGCCAGAGGGGTCAGACCCAGCAATTGAGAGGACGTTGGCAATCGACATGGTGCAGTCTCCAGACAGAATATTGCAGGATTAATCGAATTGCGGCACAGAATAGCCTGCCCAAAACCCACAGGAGGATATAGCAGCAATTCAGCCTTTTTTATGTACAGGCATACGAGTGGAGAAAGAGACATGCAAATCACACTTCCTGATGGCTCNGTAAAGACTTTCGATGGCCCNATCACCGGATTTGATGTGGCTGAAAGTATTGGCCCCGGTCTGTTGAAGGCTGCAGTTGCCGTTCAGGTCGATGGCCATGAACAGGACATGTCCGAACCCATTGGTGATGGTGCAGCGGTCAGTATCCTTACGGTCCGTCAAGAAGCTGGACTGGACGTCATGCGGCATACCATTGCCGCACAGGTTCTGGCTCGAGCTACTCGAGAGCTGTACCCAGGCTCTAAGCTTGCCATCGGTCCGACCATTGAAAACGGTTTCTACTACGATGTTGAATTCGACGAAGCCTTATCTGAGGACGATCTTCCGAAAATCGAAGCGCGAATGAAAGAGATCATTTCAGAGAAGAACCCGATCAATATGCGACGGCTTCCACGCGCTGAAGCGATTCAGCTTTTTCGGGACCGGGATGAGCCGTACAAAGTTGAAATTATCGAGGGCACTGAAGCTCAGGATGATTTCCAGATCTACTTTCAAGATGGCACTGATTTCGCGGATCTTTGTCGGGGTCCGCACCTTCCCAATCTGGGCCAAATCGGTGCATTCAAGCTGACCAAGGTGGCGGGTGCGTATTGGCGTGGGGATAGCAACAATAAAATGTTGACCCGCATTTATGGAACAGCATGGTCAGACAAGAAAGCGTTGAAGCGTCACTTGCGGGCATTGGAAGAAGCGGAGAAGAGAGATCACAGAAAACTGGGCGCACAGTTGGACTTGTTCCANCTTCAAGAAGAAGCCATCGGGCAAGTGTTTTGGCATGGCAAGGGCTGGCTCTTGTTTATGAAGCTCCAAGAGTACATCCGAGAAAAGCTGAGAAAGCTAGACTATCAGGAGGTCAACACGCCTCAAATTGTCAGCAACGTGATGTACAAGAAGTCGGGACACTGGGACAAATTTGGTACCAACAACATGTTCATCACCGATGCATATGGAAACGCCAGCGCCTTGAAGCCCATGAACTGTCCATGTCACGTGCAAATCTTCCGACATGGAATCAAGAGTTATCGAGATTTGCCTCTTCGGATGTCAGAGTTTGGTACTTGCATGCGTCATGAGCCGCGCGGAGCCTTGCATGGCATCATGCGGGTTTCCAGCATGACTCAAGACGATGCACACGTGTTTTGTACACCTGAACAGATTGAGTCTGAAGTGATCATTCTGTGTGAGTTGATCAAGGAAATCTATTCGGAGTTTGGGTTCGATCCTCCCCATGTGAAGTTCTCTGACCGCCCTGAACAGCGGGTCGGTTCAGATGAGGTTTGGGACGCAGCAGAAACGGCATTGAAGAATGCTTGTCAGGCCGGTGGTTTGGAGTGGACTTTGAACCCAGGGGAAGGTGCATTTTATGGACCCAAACTGGAGTTTGTACTTCGAGATTGTCTCGGGCGTCATTGGCAGTGTGGAACGGTGCAACTGGACTTCAACTTGGCTGAACGTCTTGATGCTGCCTACATCGGAGAAGACGGCCAACGCCACGCTCCTGTGTTGATCCATCGTGCTTTGCTCGGCTCGTTGGAGCGATTCATCGGTATTCTGATTGAACACTTTGCGGGTAGCTTTCCTCTGTGGATGGCCCCCACTCAGATCGTTTTGGCAGGTATTAGCGATGCGCAAGATGATGCGGTCAAGGCCGCAGAGAAGCGATTCTTTGACCGAGGCTTCCGAGTGAATGCAGACCTGCGCAACGAAAAGATCAACTTGAAAGTTCGTGAACACAGTTTGGATAAGGTGCCCTTCATCGGTGTGATCGGTAGAAGAGAAGCAGAGAATGGTACGGTTACGATCCGTCGTTTTGGTACGCCAAATCAAACCACTGTTTCCATTGATGAGTTGATGGACCAAATGGACAACGAAGTCCAAACACGCGCCCTGCCACCAGGGTTCGGNCTGGACGAATAAATACGGGCAATCCCCCGTGGATGTGGGATTGCTTTCTGGATCTTGGCCGAGGTGTAGGCCTTTGGGTTGGCTCATCCCGGACAGATCGGTGTGGCGACGCACAAGCCGGTCTCAACTCAGGTTAAAGTAAGCCCTCTATGTCTCTTGTTTTGCGAACCCTTGTGGCTGTTTTGTGTGTGGGGTGTTCCCGTAAAGTGAGCGTTGGGGACACCCATTTGAATGCGGGGGATGACACGGCGTCCTCAGATACCGGAAGTCATGTGGACGATCACGTTCATGATTTGGACGTGGTGTGGGAGGACTTGGGACCTACACCTGCAGGTGATTTCAACGTGATCAGTGTTTCTCCGCATGACTCAAATCAGGTCTATCTCGGGTCGGACAAAAGTGGACTGTTTCATTCCAATACAGAAACTCCATCGTTTCGAAGAATCGGTGCATTCTCGGGGCCGTCACCGCATGTTTTGCAACCGGTGGTGGAACTGCCAGATGTGCCTGGAACGTTCATCCTCAATTCTCTGCATGATTTGTGGCTTAGCGACAATGGTGGACTGACGTTCAATGCGATTCCCGAATTCATGGAAATGAGTTCAGGGGTCATGGGGGTGTCTGCGCTTCCAGGCCTGGTGGTCGTTGCGGAAGCCGATGGCAATGTGTGGGTGACTACAGATCGATTTGAGACGGTGTCATTTGCAGGTTTTGTGGTTCTTGACCCTGGAGGCAAGGATTGGGTTGTCGATGAACCGGCGGTTTTTACTGCGCTCATCGATACGAACACCTGGCTTCTATCTGTACGGGGCGGTGGGGTGTTTCGAACAGAGGATGGGNGGTTGTTTTGGGAACCCGTGGTTGAGGGTCGGGTTGATTATGACAGCTTGGTTGTGCAGGGCATTGAGGCGATGGTGGCCACCGATGATGGTCTTCTGCACTCTGTAGACGCTGGACAGACATGGGCTTTGATGGATGGCTCGCCTGCAGCATGCAGAAGTTTGAGTTGGTCATCCCCCACGGTTGCGGCTGTTTGCGATGAAGCCCTTTTTATTAGCCCCAATGATGGTCTGGAGTGGGTCGAGCGCACTGTTTCGGACACACCGTTATCGGTCAGCATTGCCCCTGGTGATCCGTTGAGGTTGTTCATCGGTGGCGCTTCCAGTGCCATGTGGTCTGATGACCGAGGCGAAACGCTGCACGAAACAAAAGACGGTTTGGTCAATACAGACGTTGCACACTTGGCGGCACACCCTGGTGACGCCGAAGTGGTGCTGGCGGGAACTCAGTGTCTCCGTGGGTTTTTCCGGTCTGCTGATCAAGGCGAGACCTGGAACTATGTGGAATCTGAGGGCCACTATGTCATGGGTATCCAATTTGCCCCAAGTGATCCGAATGTAGTCTATGGGTGTGACGCGGACTCAGTGTTTCGGTCTGATGATGCCGGCCTGACCATGCGGACTTTGGCTCCTCTTCCGCCAGAGGTCACCCACCCTCATGGTCTTTCGGTACATCCTACTGATCCCGAACTGTTGATTGTGGGAACATCCGATCGGACGGCCAGTGATGGTGATTTGTATGTGCCACGTCTGGTCCGAACTTCCGATGGGGGGGAGAGTTGGACCATCATTGGTGACGGTCTTCCGGTCGGAGAAATCGCTTTTGTGTCTGTGGCACACGACCCTTTTAATCCTGAAAAGGTGTGGGTCGGAGCTGGACCAGGCGGTGTGTTTCACGACGTAGACCCATCCAGCTTTATTGGGGAAGGCTTGTGGGCTTCTGTCGATGGTGGTGAGTCCTTTACTTCGGCTACTGGATTGCCGGATGGTNTGAACATACTGGACATTGCTTTTGATCCCCAAGTCCGTGACCGCCTGTTGGTGGCCAGCCATTTGGGTTTGTATCAATCTGTAGATGGAGGAAGCAGTTGGACTTGTGTACTCCCCGGTGAATCTGTTGGAGGACTGGTGTGGCACCCAGAGTACAAAGGTGCTGTGTTGGCATCCCATGGGCTTTCAGCTTGGGTGAGTATGGATGGAGGAGAGTCCTGGGCTGATCTGGGAGAGCATGTCCACGGTTCTGCTCGCCCGGATGGGGGTGGTTCCATGAGCAGTGGCATCGAGTTGTCCAGCGATGGGCAGACTCTGTACATCGGCTCTGGTGTGATGGGCGCTAAGCGGGGTCAGCTTCGTTGGTCACTGGTACATCCAACCGATTGAAGTCTTTGAACCGCTATGCGATTTCGGCGGCTTGCCTCTTTCTTACCTTTTCCATTTCGATCTCTTCGGCATCGTAAATGGCCTTGGTTTTTTCAATCGCTTCATCGGGATCGATTCCTTTTGATTCAAGCGTTCTACGGATGATCACATCCATGATCTTGAACTTTTCATCAAGGAAATTTCCGACCCGATCCGGTGGATAGGTGGTGTGCCAGTCAAAGACAATATCGAGGGCATGTTGAAAGCCCAAGGCGCAAATGGGCTGGAACCCTTGGTGGCTTCGGCGCGCCCCCCATCCGGCTTCGATNTNATATTGGGCGAGNACTGCACGNTCTTCCGGTTTGGAGATCCCCAAGTCCAGTAAAGGTGCGTTGTATCGGATGCCATATCGAGCGTAGAATTCGGCATTCTTTTCTCGGGTAATGGACATGGACATTGCGGCGTATTCTCCGCCCACCGAAGAGCAGATGAAAGCGTTGGCTATGGTTCGTTCAAGATTGTGAACAATCGTGTGTGTTGCCATGGATTCTTGACACCCCAAGCAGCCAACCCAGTGTCCTCGGTATTTCAATGCATCTTTGAAGAACTTCTTCGCACCGACTTCATTCCAGGTTTCGGTGAGATCGATCAAGTGATGTTGTACTCGCTCTCCAAGGACCCGTTGTAGATCGGGTGTATGTCGTTTGGACCATTCGTTAAAAAATGTGCCGTAGCTGTGCATGAATGTCAGCAGTTCTATCTGGCCAGGTGTGGTGGCCCCGATGATGAGGGGGACCGCACATGAATCAAGTCCGCCCGAATAGAGGACTGAAAAGTCATTTACACATGCATATTCTTCGCGAGTCAGTGGCATAAGTAGAGCATAGCCTTTCTGATTTGATTTCGGGACATCAAGGGCACCCTCGCCATGCTGGATTGCTGTTGGTTGTGGAGCCGTCCTCGGGAAAGACCAGTGCAATTCCGTCTTTACAGCTTTTATCTCCGTATACTGAACCCAATGACCGAGTTGTGCTGTAGAGGTTGTCTACTGTCACTTCACCGTCGATCAAGATGGCGCATGAAGTGGGCATTTTTCGACCTGGTAACAGGGGCAGCTTTTCAAGATGTCGTGCGTGAAGCTTGATCCATTGTAGGTTTCGAGGGGGACGGTCGAGGAGCAATTGGACTGCAGGCCAGGCAAACAATGCACCCATTGGTCCATATGGAGGTTCTGCTCTCCCAGTCAGCCCCATTCGGTAGACGCCACGTTTTCGCATATCAATGATGGCTGGATACAGGTCGACAACCCGGGTGTCGGCTGGGATGGCAAGACTCTCGATGCCTCTACCTTGGCTTCCGTATGTTTCACCGCCATTGAAAGTGTCGCTCATGCATGGCCAAGTCGCCCCATATAGTCGTCCATGCCCACGATTTTCCAACTGTTCGCCGAAGTTCTTGTGGAAAGGGTTCATCGGTGTCCGGGCAATGCTGATTCCTGGATCAGAGAATGGGACGGCGATTTCTGTACCTGGATCAGGGAGTGCGTTGAGTACAGCAAACCAAGGCGGAGTAGAGGTCCAGCCCGCTGTCATACAGGCAATGATGACCAGCCCGGTGATGATTCTTCGGTATCGGGTGGTCACTTCTTGTTTGAGGTGATGGTCGGGGTCCCAGTCTTCAGGACCCACCTCAATAACGATGGGAGATTCCACATCAAAGCGTGGAAGCATCTCTTGTTCTAAACGCGCAATTTCTTCTTCAAAGGTCTCTGGAGCGGGTTCAGGTACTGGGCTTTTTGCGTCAGATTCCTGACCTTCGGCACCGTCCTGATTTTGTTCACTCGTGTCCTGTGCTTTGGCATTGTTGTCGGTGTCGTCCGCATCTGGGTCTTGTGGGTCGTCTGCGGCATCAGATGCATTTTCTGTAGTGGGTTGTTCTTTTTCTGCAGCGTCTTCCTCACTGTCGTCTTCAACATCTTCAAAGTCGCCGTCTTCTTCTGAAAATCCACCCCCTTCACCCAAGTCATCTGACTGAATGGGAGGTGCATCCTCGTCGCTGATTTGTTCGGGGGCTTCCCCATCGAGTCCTTCGATCGTTACACCCTGCAAAGCCTCTTCTTCTTCTTTGGCCTTTCGGGCGTCTTCTGCTGCGATACGTGCAGAAATCGTGGCCTTAACCTTGGCCATCCGGTCAAGTTCAGCCTGACGGATACGATTGGCCTTGTCTGTGCGTTGCTTGAGAATGAGGGCACGATTGGCCATCAGCCAATCTCGGTTGCCCTTTCGCGTGAAGAAGTGTCCGATGATGGCACCGATCAGTACCGTAAACCCTACGAAACGCATGCTCTGCGCCCGTAAAACCGCTTGTTCAAAACGTTCAGCATGCATGGCTACGCCCGCATCGGATGCGAACCCATGTCCAGCCCAAGCACCTGCTGCGGCACAAAGGGCAATGGCTCCGTATGTTGCCCCGAGCCTTCCGCAGAGGGTGAGGATGGCTAAACCCGCACCCAAGAGGAGGGGGCCGCTTGCATCGGGAACGGTTTGCGCGATTGTGGGCAGTTGGAACAAGGCTTCATGCGGAGCAATGTGTGTGGCCTTAAATACCGCTTCCGCGACTCGGCTTGTCCGTATTCCGACTGCTGGTGTGAACATGAGCAGAGCCATTCCACCNGTAGCCATTTGGCCCAAGAGNCCGCCTTCATTCGTGCGACTACGTAACAANCCCGCCAGTACAGTCAGGAATGCCAAGCTGATGTTGTAGTACCTGAAAAGCGTATCTTCAGGCCCGAGTATCCATGGCACACACAGGGCCAAGATGGTCGCCAGTATTAGCCTTAGTAGAAACTCATGCTTGGGGTTGCCCGGCATTTGCGTATGATGCCACCGATGGAAGTTTCAGCGAAATCAGGAAATGGTTCTCGAGTAGCCTTGGTGCCACTTTGCCTCGTGGCGATCGCATTGGCATTGGGTTTGTCTTTCGGCCCATGCACCCAGGATGACGCATTTATTTCGTTTCGCTATGCCGAGAATCTGGCCACTGGGAGTGGCCTTGTGTACAACCCTGGAGAGTACGTAGAGGGTTTCACCAATCTGAGTTGGACACTCTTGTTGGCGGGTGTNATGTCAGTGGGGTTGGAGCCGGTAGCCGCTTCGACACTGATGGGTTTGTTNGCGCTGGTTTGGTTGGTCTTAGCCACGTGGAGAATGGGGCAAAGTGCGCTTTCAACCNGGGGTGCTGTGGTTGCANCACTCTTGGTTTCTATGGATGCACAGCTTGCGCTTGAGTCCGTAGAAGGCTTGGAAACCACCCTGTATGCGGCGCTGGTTACGATGGGGATTCATGGNGCAATAAACCGTTCGGGGGAGATCCGATCGAGTGGGTGGTTTTCGCTTGCTTTTTTGACTCGTCCAGACGGCCTGTTGGTGTGGGGGGCGACGCACCTGTTTTCGTGGGCGAGAGATGGTGAATGGCGTTCGCGTTTGCGGACAGTAATTTACGGAAGTTGGCCGATTATTCTGATTGTCTTGCTGACCACAGTGGCGCGAATCGCGTACTACGGAGACCCGCTGCCAAATACATTTTACGCCAAGACGGGTGGCTGGGCCGTGCCTCGAGGATTGATGTACTTATGGGCACACATTTGTAGTCATCCAGTTCTATGGGGTTTGGTTTTGGTTGGTTTGGTTCGCGCCGAACGTCAGGTCCGCTTGCTGGGAATCATCGTGTCCGTTGTTCTNGGCTATGTGGTGTGGGTTGGCGGNGATTTCAAGCCGACCGGNCGTTTTATCATTCCGGTTCTGCCGGTTCTGTGTGTAATCGCAGGTGCGGGCTTTGATGTTTTGTTCAAGCGCCGGAAAGTGGGGCCGATGCTGGTAGCGCTTGCCGTAGGTTTGGGGATGGTTCGATGGAANCAATGGCAGCAGGCCAATGAATGGGCAAAAGAGCGCCATGCCAATTTGGAATCAAGACGTTTAGTNGGCGATTGGATAGCCATGAACAGCCCNAAGGGAACGGTGATGGCAATCCATTCTGCGGGTGCAATCCCATATTANGCNGGNCTTGAGACCATTGATATGTGGGGGCTTACCAATCGGGAAGTGGCTCGAAGTGATGCACCCAGCATGGGGNTNGGGATGGCGNGTCACGAGCGATCCGCGCCTGAATACGTGTTTTCATTAGAGCCGGATTTGTATGTGCCTGAAGACAAGGTTTTTACNTTGAAACCTTGGAAGCTTCGGCCCGAGGCGGGGGTAAGCAAAGACTTCAGCGCCCATTACCGGCCAGTGAATGTGCGGATCAAGGGGCGGTGGNTNAACATGTGGGTCCGTAAGGATGGATTAATGGCCCGGCTCCAGAGCGCTGAGGGCGCCATCGAGCAATAGACGTGCAAGCCGGATCTCGTTGATTCGACTGGGTACTTCACNNCCGCGNGGTGGTGTGGAGCGAGTCTCAAAAGAGCTTGCGCGAGCCAGGCGNTTCATGGCCGAGTCGATATTCTTCGTTTGTACTTCTTCGTTGGCATCCAGTGCCGCTTCACGAGCGCGAGCCAAATCAACAAAACCCGTCAACGCATCTTGAATGGTACTCATGAGCGCGTCACCGCTAAGTTCCAGGTTTCGGTTGGCTTCCTTGAACGCATCTTCTGCTGTATCAATCGAGTCCCATGAAGCTTCTGCAGCACCGATATGGGCATAAATGTACCCTGCGAGTGCATGGTTTTGTTGGGTTGAAGCCAA